>JAWUVO010000034.1:0-18950 GCA_034112325.1 Bermanella sp.
TGTGGGTATTAATTACTACATAGGATTTAACTTTGTGGTGCGCGGTGAATATCGCAAAATAATTTTAACCGGAGATCGCGGTAGTTTAAGTAATGACGCATTCCGACTGGGTTTTAGCAGCTTCTTCTAACTGTTTATTTAACGAGCCTATTTTTAAACTTTATTATCTATCTGCCTGATCAATCTGTGTAATCGCAGTACTGGGCCAAGGAATACAAATAATGAATATATTGAGCAATACCACATTAATCAAAATATCTGTTTTGCTACTTAGCGTTTGCCATGGGGCATATGCATCGGCCGCCCTAGAGGCCGACGACTCGGGTAATGTACAAATCAACCCAATTATAGTGGTAGAACCTGACCCAGAGCAGCGCGAAGTTTATGAGGCTCAAATCGATTCAGAATTTTTTGAAGTAGGCTTTTTTACAGGAATTTTGGCTATTGAAGACTTTGGTACCGACGTGGTCACAGGATTCAAAGCGTCATTTCACGCCACCGAAGACTTCTTTTTACAAACAAACTTCGGTAAATCTGAAGCTGGTCTAACCAGCAATGAAGTTCTTACAGACGGCGGAAACATTCTAATTAACCGCGAATACAGCTACTACAACCTATTAGTAGGATACAACCTGTTTCCTGGTGAAACCTTTATAAATCAGAATCTAACACTCAACAGCGCATTCTATTTGGTGCTTGGTGCAGGCAATACTAAATTTAACAACGACGATCATTTCACCATTACTATGGGATCTGGCTATCGTATTATTTTAAAGGATTGGCTGACTTTTAATTTGGATATGCGTGACATGAGCTTCAAGACTGAAATAGTTGAGCCTAAGCGCACTCACAACCTAGAATTTACCGCAGGTTTAACTGCTTTTTTCTAAACCTATGGTTGGCTTTAAATATAAATCCTAAAGAACAAAAGCAGAGGTTGATGGAAACCTGGTGGTTGAACTACAGGATGTGTAATTTTAATAGTAAATAATGTATAAAAAAGGAGAGCTGAGCTCTCCTTTTTTATGCATACATTAATTTATTTCTATTAATCTTCTGCTATCAACGTAATGCCACTTTTTTCAATGGTAATAATACGAGCTTTGTATAAAACACCAATAGCTTGTTTAAAACTATTTTTACTGCATTTAAAAACATCTTTAATTTTCTTCGGGTCGCTCTTATCGCTAATCGGCAAAAATCCGTCTTCGGCTTGTAGTTTTTCAAGTACTTCTAATGCCAGCCCTTCAACTCGAGCAAAACCAGGGGCTTTTAGCGATATTTCTAACTTTTTGTCTTCACGGACTCGCTGTATATATGCTTTCTTTTTATCACCACGCAATAAGTTTTCAAACACATCGCTGTGGTAAACCAATCCCCAGTATGCGCTGTCTACAATCACCTTTACACCTAGGTCGGACTTACCTGCAATAATGATGTTGACCTCGTCGCCATTTTTGTAATGCTCGTCTTCGTCTGTATCATGTAAAAAACTGTCTATTTTAGCTGATGCTACTAAACGATCAGCGTCATCTAAATAAATACGCACAAGCGCTTGCTTGCCTTTCTCTAAGCGATGATTTTGCTCTGAAAATGGTACTAGTATATCTTTTGGCAGGCCCCAATCTAAAAACATCCCTACAGGACTTTCATCTACCACGTTTAAATGGGCAAAATCGCCTACTTGAGCATAAGGGGTTTTAGTGGTGGCAATTAATCGACCTTCGCTGTCACGGTAAATAAACACGTTAAGCGTGTCACCTACCTTCATGTACTCTTTAACGTACTGCTTAGGCAGCAGTATCTCGCCATGTTTGCCGCCATCTAGCTGCAAACCTCTAGGCAATTCTTTTATTGCGGTTAATTCGTTAAAACGACCAACATTCAACATAATATCTCTCTCGGGTAAGGCATAACTTCATGCCATTGGGTGTACGATTTAATAGCGCGCCATTGTAATGAATTTAGCCGCCGTTGTAACAGAATAAAAACAACCAAACTAGTCTACCGAATCACTTTGTAAGCATATCAATTGTCCTATTAACTCTTTGGCTTAAGCAAGAAGGCTCTTTGATAAAATTCAGTTAAGCCTTTCTGTTTAAACCTAGGCTCTTTATCTATAATATTTTGTTGTTTAATAGACTCTATTTCATAGTAACTGGAATAATGTCGTGTCACCTCTGCTGGTGAAACGCTAAATGGTGGCCCTGACATTTGCTGCTGAGGGTAATCTAATGTCATTAGCAGTTGCTGGGCATTAGCGCACAGGTTTTGAATATGCTGGCAGTATTGTTGACGCATTTCAAAAGGTAAAGCCACCAGCGCAGCTCGATCATATATCCAGTCTATAGAGGTTTTACTATTTACTAACTCTGTCGTTAGGTTAAAAAAATCACCCACAAATACGCTCAAATTCTCTGAGCTGTATAGCTTTCCGGGAGCCTCCCAACCTTTAGTATTCAAAGCAATTTCTGGACTTATATTAAGCCTTGCAAACAATTCTTTAACCGCTGCTTCACTTAGTTCATTGGCCACTACTTTAAGCCCTTGCCCTAACAGAAAATCAATATCGTGGGTTTTTCCGCACAAGGGGACAAATACAGTTTGATCTTGGTTAAAACTCAGTGTCGAAAATATACTAACCAGCCACGGGTGAGGAGCGTCTAAGTGAAAACCAATTTCATTTTTTTGCCATTTATCGTGCCAGAACTCGGGGGTCATAATTTAATTACCAATTACTTTTATAAGGACTTTAACATACAACGAAACTGCCTAAAAACCTCTCGGTCAACAGTATCAATGCTGATAATTTCATGATGAACTTTAGATTCTATACGGTAAGAAAATAATACCAGTGAATGAAAGATCTGAGTTTTGATTAGCTTAACTTTTAAGCGGTTATTATCAACTTTCTCGCTGATAGCAGGGTTTTTAGACCATAGGTAAAGCTCAGAAGAACTCAATTGCCAGTAGCGTTTTCGCTGAAAAACAAACTGAGATTTAGACAGGCGATAGCCATACCATGCTATTACAACTAACGAAGGGAGTAGTATAAAAACGTTAACTAAAGGCTGAAAAGCCAAAACCACCAGCGTGACTGTTATCACAAGCCATGCTGCGGTTTGAATATAATATGACGGGCTAACCGAGAGGTTAACTGGGTTGTACACGACTTAGAATCATATCGACCATATAGATATGATCTGGATGAGTTGGAGAAGACGTTTGCATAAACCACGCCCACAAGTCTGGGTCTTCACAGTCTAGTAGATTACGATATTTAGCTTGGTCTTCTTCACTTAGATCGCTGTATACATTTTCTAAAAAAGGTAAAAACAACAGATCAAGCTCTAGCATGCCACGACGGCTATGCCACCAAAGGCGTTTTTTTTCTGTGGCTAAATCTTCAGCGGTCAATTTCGAACGATCTTCTGACACTAGAACCTCTTTACTATTAAATAGTACGCTTTAAATATTGGGTAAAACAGCTACCACAGTAAGTGCGGCAATATAACGTTTTAGCAGTATATCAAAGGCACCTGTGTTTGGCATAGTTGCTTTTATACTACTGGCATTACATTGACTAGGATTTGTATGGCTAGAGAGGCTAAACCTTAGTAAAATACTCGGGAATTATATTTATTGGATAACCCATGTCTGAATTTTGGAACCGTGTCATCGCCAAAACCCCGCTTACGGCTCAAACAACTGTTGAGCAGTTAATTGTCCCAGCGATTAAACAGACAGACCCTAACCCATGCGTACTTGCTCCTATCGACAACCGAACCGTTCTATCTATAACCGGTCCCGATAGCGCCAAATTCATGCAAGGACAGTTTACATGCAACCTACAAGAAATTACTGACACCCAATTCAGGTTAGGTGCCTGCTGTAATGCTAAGGGGCGAATGATTGCTAACTTTACTATTGGTAAACATAGCGACGGGTTTTTAATGGCTATAGACAAAAGTCTGGCCGAGCAACTACAGGCTCATCTTAAAAAGTATAAAGTGTTCTTTAAAACCGAATTTCAAGCTTCAAACTATGTAATGGCAGGCATCAAAGGTGCAAACGCCTCTGCGCTGCTCACCAATATATTAGGCGGTTGTCCCACCGAAGACTTTGGCCAATACAGCTTTAAGCAAGGCATTGTTACCCAGCTACCCTATAAAGCTGGTTATGAAGTTTGGCTAATGCCGGATTCTGCCGAACAAATAATCGAACAGCTCCTATCTAAGGCCTTATTTGCAGATAGCCAGTATTGGCCCTTGAACTTAATCAGTAATGGCTTGGGGCAATTAACATTAGAAAATACCGAGGCTCATATTCCCCAAATGCTGAACCTGGCCCTTATCGGTGGCATTAGCTTTAATAAAGGCTGCTATACGGGGCAAGAAATTGTGGCTCGGATGCAATATCTAGGTAAATCAAAGCGTAATATGTACCTTATTGCTGTGGAAGGTGAGACACCTGTGGGCGGCGAAATATTCACGGCCGATTCTAAATCGGCCGTGGGTGTAATTATTAATGCTGTGACTTTGGGTTTGACTACGACAGCATTGGCCGTTATTGAAAACAAGCACACAGAAACACCATTATTTATATCCTCAAATCTAGGTAATTCTGTAGAGCTGCTATCCTTACCATATAATCCAAAGTACCACTCACAAGATAAAGACTAACCCATAGCGTTTTGATGCAACTGACTATGGGCAGCTCTAAGAAAGGATGCACCCATGACCAGCTTATTAGAGACGGTTGCCAATGACCTTATTACGCAAATTAAGGAAGATACACTTATCTTGCCTAGCCTGCCCGAAGTCTGCCTTAAAGTTAGAGATGTGGCAGAAGACATCGAGTCGGATATTCCTCAGTTAGCCAAAATTATCGCTCAAGACGCTGCTTTAGCTGCCAGAATTATAAAAGTAGCCAACAGCCCACTGGTAAGAACCCCATCTGAAGTAACCGATATTGGTACAGCTGTAGCCCGCTTAGGTATCAACTTTACGTCAAACCTAGCAATGGGTTTAGCCATGGAGCAAATGTTTCAAGCTACCAGCGATGTAATCGATAAGCGCATGCGTAGCATCTGGACCCAATCTAGTGAAATTGCCTCTATATGCCACGTAATGGCCATGCACTACACCAAATTATTGCCCGACCAAGCCATGCTGGGTGGCTTGATACACAAGATTGGTGCACTACCCATATTGGCTTATGCCGAGGATAATAATGCGCTTTTAAATGACGGGTTTGCCCTAGACAAGCTTATTGAAAAACTGCATCCAGTGATTGGTACATACATAGTTAAAGCTTGGAAATTTCCAACCGAGCTACAGAATATTCCCAGTCAATACCTTAAGTTTGACAGAACCCCCGACGTGCCAGACTATGCCGACTTAGTTCAGGTAGCTGTATTGCAAAGCTTAGCCGAAACCAACCACCCTTATACCGAGCTTGATTGGAGCACTATAGGCTCGTTTGAACGCCTTGGTATTTCACCTGAGGTAGACATGACTGAAATGGTAGAGCTAGAAGAGGGCGAGAGTATTACAGGGCTACTCAGCTAGAATATATGCCTATAGTACCAAACAAGCATAACCTCCAGCTTAGTCTATACTTTGGCTATATAAACTGATTTAGAGGCTGTTATGGCTGACGAACGACTTATCAATGAAGACCCAGAAACAGATGACGAAGAACAGGGCGTCGCCTTTTATAAATCACCATTATTTATGCAAGTATTAAAAATTAGTGCTGCCCTTGGTGTGATCAGTTCGTTATTAACCGGCTTAATTATTACTAATAATCGTCTCAGTAATCTAGAGGACCAAATCACTGTATTTTCTGATCAAGTGACAACATTCCAAATGCAACATGAGACCGTTATACAAAATGTTAAAATACTGACTAAAAGTAATACTCAGCTTGTAGAGGATGTTGGCACACTTGATTTAGGTGCAGCTAAAGGCGAGCTTAGCCAAGCTTTGACTATATTAAATACGCAAAGTGACGCAATTAAGCAGCAACTAGCTACCACTCGCAATGGTTTAATCAGCTTATCTAGGATGATAAAAGGCAGCCGTGTTTGGCAAGATGATTATAAAGGAAGATACCAGACGTTGTTTGACGACAACGAAAAAATCATTGAATCTATTAAAAAATTACGTGGCATTCAAAAAAAGCCTGTAGAACCCGACCCTACTTTTTTAGAGATGGACTTTTAACGGCGTATTTAATTTCTCTGTTAAGCTTGTTAAACTAGCTGCATGACCACACCCAATCACACTAAATTAACATCCAAACTAGAATTTAAAGAATGGAATGAAAGTAATTTTCGCGCCGTTAATAAATTTTACAAAAGCCAAAAACACAAAGGCAGTGCCAGCGCAGACGAGCGTGTTTTTGTAGTCCAAAAGAATGGACACAAGGATGGCCAAAATACTTCCGAGTCAAAAATTATAGCCGCAGTACGACTAGTGCCCTATCAAGATTATTATTGGCTGCGCAGTTTATATGTTGAAAAAAGCCTGCAGGGAAATAATATTGGCTCGCAACTGTTATTGTTTGTTAATCAAAACATACAACAGACTATTCACTGCTTTCCTTATACCCACCTTAAGGTATTTTATCAGCAATGCGATTACTCCTTAACCGAATTAAACGACCTACCTCAGACGCTTCAACAACTATATCAACGCTATAGTATGAAAAGTGATGGTATTTTAATTATGAGCCAGGTTTAAACGTTAAAAGCTTAAATGGGCTGTTCATTTGCTACTAGATTGCTTAAAGAAGCCTATAAAAAGTCATGATGAGTCATTACATTAGCCAATACAGGTAGTTAAAATCGCCTAAAGTCTTATATTACTAGAGTCGCTATGAACAACAAAAATCGCTTAACTACCGCAGTAAGTCAAATACAACGCCTACCTAAATCTCTTCATCAATTTGCCATGAGCAAAATCTTTGGTAATAAGATCAAATATGCTGGTCATTCTGGAATCCGCTTTGAAGCACTTTCTGAAGAGCTGTGTATTGTCAGTATTAAAAATAATAAAAAAGTTCAAAACCATATTGGTGGTATTCATGCAGCTGCCATGGCTTTACTAGCAGAAACCGCTACCGGCTTTGTATTTGGAATGAATGTTCCTGATAGTAAATTACCGTTAATCAAAAAAATGGATATTGATTATGTAAAGCGCTCAAGTGGAAATATGAAGGCAGTGGCATCACTGACTCAAGAACAAATCCTATCTATTAAAACAGAAGAGAAAGGCAGTGTTGTGGTTCCCGTGGTTATCACCGACGAAGCCAATGTAGAACCTATAAAGGCTAGCATGACTTGGGCATGGACCAGTAAGCGATAGTCTCCTAACAGTAAAACCTGCACAAAAAAAAGCAAAAGATAAAAAGATGCTTTCCTATAGGGCAATTTATTGAGATATAAACCTTTAAAATCTTTGATCGTTAAAAAGGTCAAAATTGTTACAGTTTTTAGTTGCAATCATAGTGGCGCATCTTTACATTACCATGAATGCAAATTTGAGCTTTTAGACTAGGCTTAAAAAATCAGTAAATATTGATCGAGACACATATGTCAAAGCAAAGAATTAAACTTGATATCCCCGGTGTTCACGGTAATTTATCAGCTATTTTAGAACGCCCAAGCCCACATCCTAAAGCCTATGTCTTATACGCTCATTGCTTTACTTGCGGCAAGGATAGTCTGGCGGCTTCACGCATAAGTCGTGGATTAGTAGCGCATGGTTATGGTGTTGTTCGTTATGACTTTGCTGGTATTGGCAATAGTGAAGGGAAGTTCGAAGATACTAATTTTACTACTAGCATTGAAGACATTCAGCTGGTTGCCGCTTACATGCGAGATAATTATCACGCCCCCGCTATACTAGTTGGTCATAGTTTTGGTGGTGCCGTGGTATTAGGCGCAGCCAGTGGGATTAAATCGATTAAAGCAGTGGCGACAGTTGCCGCGCCTTCTAAGCCTTGCCATGTTATTAAACAATTCGCTGAATTTGAAGATCAAATTGTAAAAGACGGACAGGCTGATGTGTTGTTATCTGGTCGTCCATTTGTAATTAAAAAACACTTTATTGATGATGTTTATAGTCATAATCAAGATGAAACTATTTCAAAAATGAAGTTACCTTTATTGGTATTTCATTCACCACATGATCAAACTGTATTAATAAAAGAAGCCGAACATATTTATAACTATGCTAAGCATCCTAAAAGCTTTATATCGCTAGATCCTGCTGATCATCTTTTATCAAAAGCATCTGATGCGGCCTATGTAGCTGAAAATATTTCAGCTTGGGCCACACGCTATATAGAAAGTTAATTATTTAAACAGCTATTACGGCAACACACATACTTGGTTTAGGGTTGTTGCCACAAAATACATCAATGCGACTAGGATCTTGCTGTTTATTCTGCTTAATGGTTGCATCGCTGTCTAAAAACATAGGCGCTTTAAATACAACGTCTACTTGCAAAGATTTTTCTATGCCTCCCGCCTCGGCAATGGCAGAAGAGTATTCAATTGTTTCAGCTAATACTCCAAAGCCATGAGCCAAATCCCTTTTAAAGCCAAATAACTTTGCTGCTAATGGAGACATATGGATTGGATTATAATCGCCGCTAATTTTTGCATATTTTTTACCACGATTATTCGGTACATGCCAACTACCACAAGGCTCTGGATTTGTTAAACTTTGCAGCTCAAAACTTTTTTCTTCAGATGGGTTTTGCTTACCGCCAAAACGTCCTGTTTTAAAGAATGTACTTACCTCTTCCCAGACTATTCTACCCTCAATAGATACCTGACTAATAAAATCAAACTCAACACCTTTTTCTACCAACCTATACCCAACTACTTCAGAATATAAATCAACAGTAGCATCGTCTGCTATGGCTTGATGCTGAGTTATTCTATTCTTTAAATGCACAGAGCCTAATAACCGAATAGGAAATTCCTTATGACTTAACATATTCATATGCATACTACCCACCATAATATGGGGATATAAAATTGGAAGGAAATCAGTTTTTTCTAGACTTAGAGTTTGCAGATAATTATTTAAAGCTTGAGAATCAACTTTAACCGCCTTCCATGTTGCGGTTATTTTTGGTAATCCAACAGATGCATCAAATCCTTTGCGCGGTAATAACAACGCTTTAATCATCGCCTTTAGATTACCTGGTTTACTGGTATAGCTTAGATCTAAATTTGTCATAATATTCTCTTATTATTTGTCAATATCGCTGGAAACTTTAGACTTGTTCTGATCGGCTTGTTCGACTTTTTGTTGATTAAACTCTGCATCCAACACGGTTTCTAGTAGCTCGATTTCTTGCTCTGATGCCTGTTTAAACGCGCTGGGTAATAACTCAATACCATAACGTCTTGCCAGCGCACACAATGCTGGCAAGGTAACAAGACTGCCTGGAGTTATTGATACCAATAATAGCCCTGCCATTTTATTAACATCTTTTAACTGTTCTAACGCTTCTTTTATTTCTTCTTGTTGAGGCGGCTGTCCCTTAGGTAACTTTTGCGTAAGCACATTAAAAAAAGTACGCATCATCGCGCGCGTTTCTTCTTTTTCTTGTTTTAAGCCAGTTATAATGTGAGATACAGACTTCATGTATCGCTTCTGGGATTCTAAGTATCGTTTCAACAATCCATCCTTAAGTAATAACACAATCGTTAAGATAAAAGGGCTATCTAAAGATCGTGAATTTTCTAACGTAAGCTTTATTTTCGGCTAGGCTTTCGCTGGTTTCCGGTAGGCTCGCCATAAGCCCTTTTTTTAGCGCGTTTTTTTTGTGCCGCTTTGGTATTTTTTCGATCGATAGGAATTTTTTTAGTTAAGTCTGGCTCGTAACCTGGCAACCATTGCTGGTTTAATCGTGTATCTAGTAATGCTTCTATTTCTTCTAGTAAATATTCTTCACCAGTAGCCACAAGCGATATGGCTAAACCGCTTTCCCCTGCTCGACCAGTTCGACCAATACGGTGAATGTAGTCTTCCGCAATATACGGTAACTGATAATTAAATACATACTTTAATTCCTGTATATCTAGACCCCGTGCTGCAACATCTGTTGCTACTAGCGCCCTTATCTTACCCTCTTTAAATTCAGCAAGAGCCTTGTCCCTAGCGCCCTGACTTTTATCGCCATGAATACTTTGCGCTTTAACGCCGTCTTTACACATCTCTTTAGCAACGTGGTCGGCATCTAGTTTTGTACGAGTAAATATCAGCACCTGTTTCCAGTTTTTACTGCCAATCATATGGGACATTAATTCGCGCTTACGATCAGCATCAACGTTGTAAACTATTTGCTCCACTTCTGATGCGGCCGCGTTTCGTTCACTTACTTCCACAAGCTTTGGCTTGTTTAATAACGTTTTACTTAACTTAAAAATGGCGTCGTCTAATGTGGCACTAAACAATAGTGTTTGGCGCTTGCTAGGAATGCGCTTTAAAATCATGTTGATTTCGTCTTTAAAGCCCATGTCTAACATACGATCGGCTTCGTCAAACACTAAATATTCTAATGGTTCTAGTGACACAGAACCCTTAAACAGAAGGTCGATGAGTCTTCCTGGGGTTGCGACTATCACGTCTACGCCTTCTTTTAACGCAGTTATCTGTACAGACAAACTAGCACCGCCATAGGCTAAACCAATTCTTAACTGGGTATCGGCTGCATATTTTTCAAAGCTAGAATGGATTTGCTGGGCTAGTTCGCGAGTTGGGGCTAACACTAGTGCTTTTACAGGCCTTTTAACACTGGAATTTAGCGTAGATTGCTCGGCCATGATTTTATGCAAAATAGGTAAGGCAAACGCAGCAGTTTTGCCAGTTCCGGTTTGAGCGCCCGCCATCACATCGTGACCACTGAGAATTAATGGAATGGTTTCAAGCTGAACGGGAGTCGCATCGGTATAACCTGCCGACTCAATCGCGCGCAACAATGTTGGGTTTAACCCTAAAGATGAAAATTCTGACACTACTCATACCTAAACAGACTTATACAGCCGTATATTAGCAGATATTGCCAGACTCTATACTCTACTAATTACTTTAGTCGGTGATGTTTTTCGGGCTTTTAACAATTGCCGAATTTGTACAAATTAGTGATCTACTCGCCCTCTTAAAGCTTTATTAGTTCCATGCTTGGTTTTTTTATCCATACGTTTCTTTTGAGAATTACGACTTGGCTTAGTGGCTCGTCGGGCCTTTTGCACAACAGTGGCCCCTTTAATCATTGCTACAAGGCGAGTCAGAGCAGCCTCTTTATTTAATTCTTGGCTACGGTGCTCTTGGCTTTTAATAATAATAACGCCGTCTTTAGTAATTCGATGGTCACTTAAAGCCAACAGCCTTTCTTTATAAAAATTTGGCAGGGTTGAAGCATTAACATCAAACTTTAAATGAATAGCCGAAGACACCTTATTCACATTTTGCCCACCTGCACCTTGCGAACGCATTGCGGTTAATTGGAGTTGATCTAGAGGAATACTGACATTGTGGGAAATAAATAACATAGTTAAACCTGCATAAATATCACTATATAGATTAAATATAGTCAATAATTACTGGCTTTTCTCTCATAAATTAATTTAATAAGTCAGCTAATATACACCTATAAACAAATACACAAAAGATATATGTTTAATACCTACTAGGTATCATAGACCTAGGTTTATTTATACGAATATAGTTATAGCAAGCTGCTGACCATAGATTTTCTATGATCTAATTATATTTTACTTGAAAGCGAATAATCTAATGGAAAACTGGAAAAATATTAGCCTGTGGATGGATCAGCTAGACGAGTCACTGACTCCCCGCCCACCTTTAGATCAAGATATATGTGTTGATGTGGCTATCATGGGAGCAGGTTATACCGGCCTATGGACCGCTTATTACCTTAAACAGCAACTGCCTAACTTAAAAATTGCCATTGTAGAAGCTGAAATTGCAGGCTTTGGAGCTTCTGGCCGAAATGGCGGCTGGTTAATGGGCGAACTTTCAGGTCAAGACACGCTGCTACAAAACTTAAACAAACAGCAACGAACTCTTGGGCATCGTATAATTCATAACATACCAGATGAAGTAGCTGACGTTTTAGAAAAAGAAAAAATTGAATGTGACTATAAAAAAGGTGGTGTGCTTTATGTAGCTGCTCGCTACCCTGAGCAAACAGAACGTTTAGAAAAATATTTTCAATCTTTCGAAGATCTTGGTTATGAAAAAAGTGATCATTACTGGCTAAACCAGAAAGAGTTAACTAAAAAAATTAATATATATGATGCAAAAGCCGCTATCTACAGCCCACATTGTGCCAGCATTCATCCCGCAAAATTAGTTCGAGGATTAGCTAAAACAGTTGAAAATTTAGGTATTAAAATCTATGAAAAAACTCCAGCCCTAAATTGGACAAAAGGTATGGTAGAAACGCCTAATGGAAAAATTAAAACTAAATGGGTGGTGCCAGCATTAGAAGCCTATGGTAGTACATTAAAACAATCACTTTATCCTCTTAAAAAATATCACCTACCAGTGCAAAGCCTTATTATTGCTACCGAGCCGCTGACTGAAAAGCTGTGGCTAGAGCTAGGCTTAAAAGATGGCGAAGTATTTAGTGATTTCAGTCGACAAGTCACTTATGGTATTCGCACTAAAGATAATCGACTGGTATTTGGTGCCCGCGGAAGCTATCGATTTGGTGGTAAACTTAGACACGACTTTAAGCTCACCGAAACGGAATTAAATCTACGTAAAGACATTATGATTGACCTATTCCCTCAATTAAAAGATGTGGCTATTACCCATGCATGGGGCGGAAATTTATCTATGGCTAGAAAATTTCACCCACACATGCTCATAGACCAAGATAATCAATTTGCAATAGCAGGTGGATATGGCGGCGAAGGCGTAGGTGCCAGTAATTTAGCTGGCAGAACTCTGGCCGATTTAATTCTAGGAAAAAAAACAGACTTAACCTCAATGCCATGGGTCCATAAAAAAGGCAGTATGAGTTACTTAAAAAAATGGGAAGTAGAACCTATACCTTGGGTGGGTTATAAAACTGTAATTAGGTCATTTGATCTAGAGGATAAAGTTTTAAACGACAAAAGCACACCCATTTGGCAGCGTAAGCTAGTAATTAGTTTTGCAACTTTGATGGAAAAATTTGTCGAATAACACTGACATTACTCTATTTATATAGTCACCTTATTTAACGCCGGATAAAAATGAAAAATTATAATCAGCTATATATAAACGGCCAATGGATTGACTCAACAGGCAATCAAAAATTTAGCGTGATCAACCCCGCTAATCAAAAAGTTTGTGCCTCGGTAGTAATGGCAACAGAACAAGATGTGAATAGTGCTGTTAAAGCCGCACGCAAGGCTTTTAATAGCTGGAAAAACACTACTGCTGAATATCGAGCTAACTTAATCGAAAAACTCGCTGATGCTCTTGTAATAAGGCAGCATGAATTAGCAACCGCCATTAGTTTATCTATGGGTATCCCACTTCACTTAGCACTGGAAGTTCAAGTAGAGGAACCTATTGAAATTTTACGAAGTTACGCAAAACGTTGTATATTAATGGATCAAATAGATGTTATTGGTAATGCTACTGTCATTAAAAAACCCATTGGTGTTTGTGGATTAATTAGCCCATGGAACTATCCACTAAATCAGCTTATGGGAAAAATAGCTCCCGCTTTAGCAGCAGGCTGTACTGTAATTGTTAAGCCATCGGAGCAAACTTCATTACAAGACTTTATTGTAGCTGAATGCTGTCACGAAGTTGGCTTACCTGCAGGTGTATTTAATTTAGTAACAGGACTAGGACCTGAAGTAGGTGCAGCTATGTCTGGGCATAAAGACATAGACCTAATTTCATTTACTGGCTCTACTCGTGCTGGCATTCATATAGCACAAAACGCAGCAACAACGGTAAAGCGAGTTGTACAAGAACTTGGCGGTAAATCGCCTTTAATTATTACTGAAGATGCTAATTTAGAAGCTGCTATAGAATATGGCTTAGAAGACGTATTACTCAATACAGGACAAACTTGCACAGCATATACTCGCTGGCTAATCCCTGAAAATAAATTAGACGATGTTTCTAATTTAATTTTAAATAAAATAACTAATTATAAAATAGGCAGTAATGAAACTGCATTTATTGGTCCTATGGTAACCGCTACTCAACAAAAGCGTGTTCAAGAGTATATACAGCTGGGGATTAATGAAGGTGCAAAAATATTAACGGGAGGTTTAGGTTTACCAGACAATATAAAAATAGGTTACTATGTAAAACCTACTATTTTTACTAATGTAAAAAACTCAATGCGTATTGCTCAAGAAGAAATTTTTGGGCCTGTTATATGTTTAATAACCTATCAAAGTATTGAACAAGCGATTGAAATAGCTAATGATTCACCCTATGGTTTAGCCAGTGCTGTTTTTTCTGGCACCAGTGTAGCTGGTATAGAAATAGCTAAACAAATTGATTCAGGAATTACCTATATTAATGGCGGCGATTATAATATCGAAGCGCCATTTGGCGGTGTTAAGCAAAGTGGTAATGGTCGCGAGTTTGGTGATCATGGATTAAATGAATATATAGAACGGCAAGCTATACATGTTTAGCCATTAATAATAGATACCTGATAGCTCGTAACCTCGCTTAGTCTTAAATAGTTATATTGGATATCATATGAAAACTCTGAACCCTTACATTAATTTTTCTGGTCAATGCCAACAGGCCTTAGCGTTTTATGAAAAAGCACTTAACGGCAAAGTAATTGTTCGTCAAACTTATGGCCAAGCACCACAGGCTATAGCAGGTGCTAACCCCTCTCATATTATGTATGCAGAATTTCAAGCCGATGGTATTTATTTTATGGCTAACGATGGAATAAATAACATAACCAAAAATGAATCAACTACCAGTTTAAGCAATGCAAATAATACAATTACACTAAATATTGCATTTAGTGATCCGCAGGAGCAAAAAACAGTATTTGATGCATTAAGTGAAAATGGAAAAGTAGCTATGCCTTTAACACAAACATTTTGGGGGGCAAGGTTTGGCATCGTTAAAGATCAGTTTGGAGTTAGCTGGATGCTTAATCATCAATTAGAAAAAGGCCTCGAATGAGACCTTTTTAATAACAACAAGTATTGCTACAAGCTACGCCTTCAATACAACTCTAAATCTTGGGCTGCCATTTTCTAAACGGTCAACCGCGTCATTCACATCGACCATATCAAATGTTTCAACTTTAGCTTCAATATTATGACGCGCTGCAAATTCAAGCATTTCAGCCATTACCGCTGGACTGCCCACAGGTGAAGAAGATATAGACCGTTGAGCAGACATCATTGACAATATATTAATTTTTACCGGTTCAATAACAGCACCTACAAAATGTAAACGACCCTTAGCTTTAAGTGTTCCGATATAAGCATTCCAGTCTAAACCAACATTTACAGTAGAAATAATTAGGTCGAAACAATAACCAGCATTATTAAGTGCTTCAGGATCGGTACTGCTTAATGTTTTATGCGCTCCTAGTTCAAGTGCCTGTACAACCTTAGACTCCGAAGATGTGAAAGCCGTAACCTCACCACCCCAAGCGTTTAGAAATTTAAGCGCCATGTGACCTAAGCCACCAATGCCAATCACAGCAACTTTAGCGGTGGGCTTAACATCAAATTGCACCAGTGGGTTATAAACCGTAACACCACCACAGAATAATGGTCCTGCTGTTTCGCTGCTTATATTGTCGGGCAATGCAACCACACTAGCCGCTTGAGCTCTTACCTTATCAGCAAAGCCGCCGTGGCGACCTATTATGGTTCCTTGTGCTGAGGCACATAAGTTATGATCGCCTTCCATACAAGTATTACATTCATTGCAGTAACCGGAATGCCAACCTAGACCCACTCTATCCCCTTGTTTAAAGCTTTTTACATGTTTGCCTACCGCACTAATACGGCCGGCTACTTCATGGCCAGGTACAAACGGATAGCGTGTCATGCCCCATTCGTTGTTGATCATGCTTAAATCGCTATGACAAATGCCACAGTAATCAACCGCTATCTCAACATCATGATCGTCTAATTCACCAGGGTCATATTCAAACGGTTCTAACTTTCCACCTGCTTTCATTACGGCATAAGCTTTGATCATTTTTTAACTCTCATTAAATAAGTGGGTGAGAACGGCTGTTTTAACAACAGTATTTTACTCATATTACTATTATATAATATACAGATTACTTGAAGTATTTATAAAAACCCTGACACTTTCTGCATGCCTATAATTTTTAAAATTTTTAGTGCATTTACAGCTTTACCTCTACATTGTCAGCTAGTATTAATAGTAAGCTACATTGCAAATTACAAATCAAAAGGCCCATTAAGTCTTATTATCGCGCTGATAACAGTTAACTTTAATATACCAAAATAGACCAAGTGGACAGATTACCATTACTAGTGACAATAACTAGAAAAGTTTTATACAAATTTAGGAGTATTTTATGCTTAAAAATAATGTTTGCTCCAAATTATTGATCATTGTGTCATTAACTTTAGGCTGGGCTATCGGTCAATCAGCCATAGCCCAAAACGATCCTTTAAAAGTAGGCTTCGTTTACGTTGGTCCTGTTGGCGACTACGGATGGTCGTACGAGCACAACCAAGGCCGTTTAGACGCTCAGGAATATTTTGGCGATAAAGTAAAAACTACTTACGTTGAGCAAGTGCCAGAAGGTGCCGATGCAGAACGTGTTATTAATCAAATGGCTCGAAATGGACATGACATTATTTTCACTACTTCATTTGGTTACATGAACCCAACCATCAACGTAGCAAAGAACTTTCCACAAGTAATATTTGAACATGCTACTGGTTATAAGCGTAGTGAGAACGTTTCTACTTATATAATACGAACCTACGAAGGTCGTTACGTATCGGGTATTGCTGCAGGTTTAGAAACAAACAGTAATATTATTGGTTATATTGCTTCATTTCCTATTCCAGAAGTTATACGTGATATTAATGCTGTATACATGGCAGCCAAATCGGTTAACCCAGATGTTAAAATAAAAATCATGTGGGTAAGTACTTGGTACGACCCTGTTAAGGAAAATGAAGCCGCTAATGCGTTAATTGATCAAGGGGTGGATGTAATTATTCAGCATACAGATAGCCCTGTTCCACTAGCTGCGGCAGAAAAACGTAATATAAGGGCTATTGGACAAGCATCAGACATGAGTAAATTTGCGCCTAATGCACATATATTTTCAGTTCAGAATAAGTGGTCTAGCCATTACATAAAAACAATTCAAGAGGTAATGGATAAAACTTGGGTGGCAGAAGATTTTTGGGGTGGCTTTAAAGAAAAGATGTTATTAATTTCTTCTGTAAACGATAACCTACCAAAGTCTACACAAGAAGCCATCGCTAAATCATTTAATGATATTAAGTCTGGAAAATTTAAACCGTTCACAGGTCCAATTTACGATAATCAAGGTAATCTAGTAGTTAAAGCTGGACACTCCCTAACTGACGAAGAGTTAGCTAAAGTAAACTGGTATGTAAAAGGAATAGACGCCACTATTCCAAAATAATTATTTTCTAAAAATAAGGTAATTAAAATGGAAATTTTGACTAAAAAAACTTATTGTAGAATCTGTGAAGCACATTGCGGTCTTGAAGTAGACATATCTTCAGAGCAGAGAATTTTATCTGTTAAGCCTGACAAGACCCATCCTGTTTCTAAAGGTTATGCGTGTATTAAAGGCACAGCAGCTGGTGCTTTGCATAATGATCCTGATCGTATTAATTATCCAATGAAACGTGTCAGTGGCAAGTTAACAAGAATTAGCTGGGATCAAGCCATTAGTGAAATTGGTGTCAAGGTAAAAGACTTAAGAAAAAATCATGGTAATCGTTCAATTGCTATGTATCAAGGTAACCCCTCTTTTTTTAGCTTTCAAAACATAATGTACTCGTCTGCATTTTTAGAGTCACTTAACTCTGAAAACATGTTTGCCTCGCATTCGGTTGACGGTAATAACAAATATGAAGCTGCTACTCAATTTTTTGGACGTTCTATGGTTCATCCTGTTCCCGACCTAGGAAATATTAATTTTTTTATGTGCTTTGGATCAAATCCAATTACTAGCCAAATGTCGATTATTCAAGTATTAAACCCGCTACAAAAATTTAAAGATATAGAGGAGCGCGGCGGTAAAGTATTTTTGTTGACCCTCGTAAAACAGAAACTGCAAAAAAAGTAGGTGAGCAATTATTTATTAAACCAGGTACAGACGTGTATCTTTTACTTGCCATGCTACATGTCATCACTCATGAAAATATTTTTGATAAACATTACGCATATAGGTATGCCGATGGTGTTGATGAGTTTATTGAAAATGCTAAATATTGGACACCTGAACAGGTAGCTGAAATAACAGGAATAAACGCCGATTATATTCGTAAAACGGCTGCTGAGTTCCGTGACGCTGATGGTGCGGCACTATACATGTCTACTGGGGTTAACATGGGACCATTTGGCACACTGTCGTATTGGCTAGTGCAGGGGTTAAATTTTATTACTGGCAACATAGATCGAAAAGGTGGCTTGCTATTACCACGGGGAGTTTTTGATGCCGTTAAACTGGCGGAAATAATTGGCCTTGGAGGATTTGATAAACACAGAACATTAGTTGGAAAATGGCATAGGGTGGCGGGCTGTTTTCCATCATCTACTCTGGCGGAAGAAATTGAAGTAGAGCACCCAAGTAAAATTCGCGCATTATTTGTTTCAGCCGGAAACCCTGTGCACTCGTTGCCTAATGGCCAAGCTCTAGAAGCCGCGTTAAAA
>JAWUVO010000035.1:0-12395 GCA_034112325.1 Bermanella sp.
AGTTCTAAACCCACAATAAAATAATCGGCCTCAGCTTTGATGGCATCTTGGGCAATTTGTTTGTCGTCACGGCCCTCGTCTTGAGAAAAAAAATAGGCCACCACCAAGGCGGTAATAATGGTTAAAATGTAGCGTCTGCGCATTAAATAACCCCAGCTCGTAACAGGTCGTGCATATTGATAACGCCTACAACACGGCCTTCTTCGCCAGAACCAAGCCCGTTAATTTTCTTTTCTTCCATCACTTGAAGTGCTTCTGCGGCTAGCTTTTCAGGGTCGATTGTTGAACATGCAGTGGTCATAACATCGGACACTGGGGTAGTATGAAAGTCCACATCTTTGTCTAATGCTCGGCGTAAATCTCCGTCGGTAAATATGCCTAGCAGACCATCGTTTTCGTCTAGAACGGTGGTCATACCCAAACCCTTTTGTGTCATTTCCATCAATGCTTCTTTGATTGAAGTGGTGGCAGATACTTTTGGGATTTGGCTGGCGCAATGCATAATAGTTTTTACTTTAAGCAGTAGTCGTCTGCCCAAGCTGCCGCCAGGGTGGCTAAAGGCAAATTGCTCGGCGGTAAAGCCACGAGCTTCTAGTAAGCTAATAGCCAGCGCGTCACCCATGACAAGGGCGACAGTAGTGCTAGAACTTGGAGCTAGGTCTAGGGGGCAGGCTTCTTTGTCGACACCTACGTTTAAATGGCTGTCGGCCGCCAATGCTAGGGTAGAGTTGTCTTTGCCGGTTAGCGCAATTAAAGGTATATGCAGGCGCTTTAACAGCGGTAAAAGGGTGGGCACTGCGCCAGACTCACCTGAATTAGACAGTGCAATCACCACAGCGTCAGCGGTGATCATGCCCATATCTCCATGGGCTGCTTCACCGGGGTGAACAAAAAAACTAGGGCTGCCAGTGCTGGCCAGCGTGGCGGCTATTTTATTACCAATATGGCCAGACTTACCCATGCCAGTAATAACGATGCGGCCCTTACAATTTAGTAATAGTTCACACGCTTTATTCAGTGCTTCATGGTCTAGACGAGCCAATAAATCATTCACCGCGTCTCTTTCAAGGGTGATGGTACGCTGGATTGAAGGAATGAAATCTACTTGGCTCATTATTTAACTCGTCTACTAATAAGTGTAACTAAATATATATAAATGACAGTGTCAGGCAACGCTTATTGCCTGTTGTTTAGTGCCTAATATGTAATACGTCATGTAATGGGAAGCCCCACTGACTTTACGCTTGATACATTAACAGACCAAGGTAAGAAAAATACCCTAACAATAATAGGCCACCAGCGCGGCGACCCACTCGGCCGTTGGCACGGAACATATAAACAAAGCCAATTAAGAATAACGTAATAAGCAGCATTGTGCCGTAGTCACGGTATAGCACTTCTGGTGTCACTTCTGTAGTGGCAATTAAACCGGGAATGGGCATGACCGCCAGTAAGTTAAATATATTTGAGCCCACAACGTTGCCAATGGCTATGTCGTGATGGCCTTTTAGCGCACTGGCAACACTGGCGGCTAGCTCAGGCAGGCTAGTGCCAATGGCGATAATCGTTAAGCCAATAATCAGTTCACTAATACCAAAGTTGCGCGCCACTTCCACTGCGCCCCAAACTAAAATTTGTGCACTGAACATTAAGGCGATTAAGCCCACCACTAACCAAAAAATGGCCTTACCCCGGGACATGGTGTTAAGTTCTTCAGCTTCTTCTTCGTCCATACCGACAATCCCTTGTTGCTCTTCGGTACCGCGAAACAGCCAGACTATGGTGATTGCTAAACAAATGAACATCAAAATGGAATCCATTAAATCGATGTTTAAATTAAGTAAGGCAAAGCCTGCAATCAGTGTCACGACAAATAAGATAGGTATTTCTTTTTTCAGCATTTTAGATTGAATTGGCAGTGGTGCTATTAACGCGGTTATGCCCAGTACTAGTCCCATATTGGCAATGTTAGAACCTATTGCATTACCAATAGCCAGCACACCGGAGCCTTGAAGGGAGGCAGTTGCACTAACAAAAATTTCCGGTGCAGAGGTGCCTAATGACACAATGGTCATGCCGATCAATAGTGGAGACATGCCTAATTGTTTGGCGGTGGCCGCAGCCCCAAGTACAAATTTATCGGCACTCCAAACTAAAATAATCAAACCTGCAAGAATAGCAAAGCTGGCCAGCAACATAATAAAATCCTTAAAAACAAATATGCGGGGCATTCTACAGGCTTTTAAGCGGCTAACAAGCTTCGTTAGCGTGTTCAAAAGATGGTATCAAATAGGCCGTTAGCCCAAGTATAGTAAGCATTGGCTAAAGACTGTGCTGTGTGTTCAATTATCTATTAAAAGAGTGTGGTCTAGTTTTAACCTGATGGAGTAATAGAGTTAGCTAAGAGTTAATTGGGTGTTAAATGCGCGCTTGTTGGTCTGCTTATTAGACATTTCATTATTCGCTATAACTACGGTATAATCTGCACCCTTTTAAATTCTTAATTTTTAAATTATTAATGGAGTTGTCATGAGCCCAGAAGACGTTCAAGCGTTATTGTCCGAAAAACTGGACCACTGCCAAGTTACGGTAGAGGGTGATGGCTATAAATATGAAATCACCGTTATTGGTGATGTTTTTGACGGTTTGAATGCCGTAAAGCGTCAGCAAGTAGTATACGGCGCATTAAACGAAAAAATTGCTGATGGCAGTGTGCATGCCGTTACCATTAAAACGTATACTCCAGCCCAATGGGCTCAACAGTCACCTAAATAAAGAAGTAATAGCTCTCATGGCCTCATCAGACAAATTAATTATTCAAGGCGGTGGTCCTGTTTCTGGGGAACTGCGTATTTCAGGTGCTAAAAACAGCGCTTTACCAATAGTAGCGGCTACATTGTTAGCAAATACCCCTATTACCATTGGTAACTTACCCCATCTTCACGATGTAACGACCATGATCAACCTTCTGGGTACCATGGGTGTAGAAGTAGTAATGGGCGAAGAGTATTCAATAGAAGTTAACGCCAATACTATTAAAACCCAAATAGCCCCCTACGATCTGGTTAAAACCATGCGTGCTTCTATATTAGTGCTGGGGCCTTTAGTGGCGCGATTTGGTCAGGCTCAAGTGGCTTTACCTGGGGGTTGTGCCATTGGTTCTCGCCCTGTAGATATTCACTTGTCTGGTTTAGAAGCCATGGGTGCAACAATAGTTGTTGAGGAAGGTTATGTTAAGGCGTCAGTTGATGGCCGCCTTAAGGGTGCCACTATATTTATGGACACCGTAACGGTAACCGGTACCGAAAACTTATTAATGGCTGCAGTATTAGCTGATGGCGTTACTTATCTTGAAAATTCAGCCAAAGAACCTGAAGTAGTTGATTTAGCCCAATGCCTAATCGCCATGGGAGCAAAAATTACAGGCCATGGTACTGACGTTATTCGCATAGAAGGTGTCGAAAGCCTTCATGGTTGTCATTACAACGTGATGCCAGACCGTATTGAAACAGGCACATTTTTAGTAGCCGCGGCCGCCACGGGCGGTAAAATTAAACTTAAAGATACACGTGCAGACATTTTAGAAGTTGTATTGCATAAGTTGAAAGAAGCCGGAGCTAAAATTGAAACTGGTGAAGACTGGATCAGCCTTGATATGGAGGGACGCAAACTAAAAGCCGTTAGTTTAAAGACAGCTCCTTATCCAGCTTTTCCAACAGATATGCAAGCCCAGTTTTTAGTTATGAATATAGTGGCGGAAGGTGTGGCAACGGTAACTGAAACTATTTTTGAAAATAGATTTATGCACGTGCAAGAACTTGCACGCATGGGTGCCAATGTACACCTGGAAGGCAACACCTGTATCACCCAAGGTGGCGACAAATTGAAAGGTGCGCCAGTAATGGCAACTGACCTGCGTGCATCTGCCAGTTTAGTAATTGCTGCCATGATGGCCGAGGGAGAAACAATTGTTGAAAACATTTACCACATAGACCGTGGTTATGAGTGCATTGAAGAAAAATTACAACAGATTGGCGCTAAAATTCGCCGCGTACCAAACTAGTTGAATTAACCGCACCATAAACTGTGCGGTGTTTAAGGAATAAAAATGAGCCAGCAGCCATTAACCATCGCGTTATCAAAAGGCCGTATTTTAGACGATACACTGCCATTGTTTGCAGAAGCGGGCATTGTGCCAGCTGAAGACATTAAAAAAAGTCGTAAGCTGATTTTTGATACAAATCATGAACATATTAAATTGGTTGTGATTCGTGCAACCGACGTTCCTACTTACGTAGAATATGGCGCAGCTGATATGGGCGTTGCCGGTAAAGACGTTTTGATGGAAGCCAACTGTAAAGGTTTGTACGAACCGTTAGATTTAAATATAGCCACTTGTCGACTAATGACGGCGGCTTTAAAAGGCGCTGTAGATCCTGAAGGGCGAATTAAAGTAGCGTCTAAGTTTGTGGGATTAACCAAACGTTATTTTGCCGAACAAGGCAAGCAAGCTGACATTATTAAGCTTTATGGCGGTATGGAATTAGCACCAATTATGGGGCTGGCGGATTTAATTGTAGACATTGTAGACACTGGTAATACGCTAAAAGCCAATGGTCTAGAAGAGCGCGATCTAATTGCACCAATTAGTTCTCGCTTGGTTGTGGGTAAAGCCGCAATGAAAATGAAGCACCGCCAGATCCAACCTATTTTAGACAAGCTTGCACAGGCGGTTGATCGCCGCCGTTAATTGATTTGTTATCGTTTTAAACTTTAGAAAGTTCTAATAAACTCTAAAAAAGTTTTAAATGTCTGAGGTAAATATGACGTTCGAAATACGTACTTTAAACACGCAGCAAGAAGATTTCACCAAAAGCTTAGACGATCTGCTTGCTTGGGAATCGGTTTCCGATACTCAAGTTCAGCAAACAGTTTTAGATATATTGCATCAAGTCAAATCTCGTGGCGATGACGCATTAATAGAATACAGTAATCGTTTTGATCGCCTTCAAGTTGAAAATATGGACGCGCTAGAAGTTTCTCAGCAGCAGTTAACCGATGCTTTAGAAAATCTTCCTGAAGAGCAGCGCACTTCTTTGTTAGCCGCAGCTGAGCGTGTGCGTCGCTATCACGAGCATCAACGTGCTGAATCTTGGCAGTATCAAGAAGCCGATGGAACTGTTTTGGGCCAACAAGTTACCGCCATGGACCGTGTCGGTATTTATGTTCCTGGTG
The DNA here is from genome assembly GCA_034112325.1 of Bermanella sp. Lineage (GTDB taxonomy): Bacteria > Pseudomonadota > Gammaproteobacteria > Pseudomonadales > Oceanobacteraceae > Bermanella. The sequence goes on from JAWUVO010000035.1 coordinate 5,236, forward strand.
GAAAGGCATCTTACCCGTCTAGCGTATTAATGAATGCAATCCCTGCTCATGTGGCGGGTGTAAAAGAAATTATAATGGTTGTGCCTACCCCTGATGGCGAAGTTAACCAACTAGTATTAGCGGCGGCGGCTGCCGCAGGTGTAAATCGTTGTTTTACTGTTGGTGGAGCACAAGCTATTGCCGCCTTAGCTTACGGCACGCAAACCGTTCCTAAGGTTGATAAAATTGTTGGTCCGGGAAATATTTATGTGGCCACAGCCAAGCGTTTTGTTTTTGGTGAAGTAGGCATTGATATGATAGCTGGGCCGTCAGAGATTTTAGTTGTATGTGATGGTAAAACTAATCCAGACTGGATTGCGATGGATTTATTTAGTCAGGCCGAACACGACGAAGATGCACAGTCTCTGTTAATTTCTTGGGATCAAGAGTTTTTAAACGAAGTTGAAAACAGCATCAAAAAATTATTGCCAACAATGGAACGCGAAACAATCATTCGTGCGTCTTTAATTGGTCGCGGTGCGTTAATAAAAGTTAAAGATGAAGCAGAAGCATTGGCTTTAACTAATCGTATCGCCCCAGAGCATTTAGAACTTTCAGTAGAAAATCCTGAGCAAATGGCCAAGCAAGTACGTCACGCTGGTGCCATATTTATGGGTCGTTATACCGCAGAAGCGTTAGGTGATTATTGTGCTGGGCCTAATCACGTATTACCGACGTCGGGTACCGCGCGTTTTTCTAGCCCACTGGGTGTTTACGACTTCCAAAAGCGCAGCTCATTAATTATGTGTAGTGCTGAAGGAGCCAGCGAAATGGGTAAAATAGCCTCGGTTCTAGCCCGTGGAGAGTCTTTGACTGCTCACGCAAGGTCTGCTGAATACAGAATAATTAAAGACTAATTAATGCGTCTCATGCGTGATTAAAAAATATTTTAAAAACCCTAAGGCTGCAAAGCTTTGGGGTTTTTGTTTAAAGAGGATTTGTTATGTCTCGTGTAAAAAAATTATTTCGCCAAGAAATTTTAGAATTATCCGCTTACGCTGTGCCTGATGCCAGTGGTATGTTGAAATTAGATGCTATGGAAAACCCATATTCATGGCCGTCGATTGCCAAAGAAGCGTGGACCGATTTATTAAAAGAATTACCTATAAATCGTTATCCCGATGCGGGCGCACAGCAACTGCGTGACGGTTTAAAAGAGTCTATGGGAGTGAGCGACAAATATGATGTGCTGCTGGGTAACGGTAGTGACGAAATAATTCAGTTGTTAGCTATGGCAGTGGCAAAACCAGGGGCCACTATTTTGGCACCTGAGCCAGGTTTTGTGATGTACAAAATGATCGCGACATTCTGTGGTTTAAATTACATTGGTGTGCCCTTAACGGCCGACTTTGATTTAGACGAACAAGCGATGCTAACAGCTATTAAAGAGTCCCAGCCAGAGTTAATATTTTTAGCTCAACCAAATAACCCTACGGGAAATTTGTGGGACCCAGTCGCTATTAAAAATATTATTGAGGCATCAGAAGGCTTAGTGGTGCTAGATGAAGCTTATACGGCATTTACCGATGTGGATCATTTAGAATTATTAGATCAGTACGAGCATGTTTTGGTTATGCGTACATTATCGAAAGTAGGTTTAGCGGGTTTACGATTAGGTTTAATTATAGGTCGTTCAGAATGGTTAGACGAACTAGATAAAATTAGACTGCCTTATAATATAAACATGCTGACCCAGGCCAGCGCGTTATTTGCATTAGAGAATTACGACATGCTGCTTGCACAAACAGAGCAGCTAAGAGTAGACCGTGTTCTGCTTACAACTGATTTAGCCCAACTACCTGGCTTAACTGTTTACCCAAGCGAAGCCAACTTTGTACTTGTGCGTACACCAGATGGAATGGCCAGAAACTGGTTTGAAGAATTAAAACACAAAGGTATTTTGATTAAGTGTTTAGACGGAGGTCATCCATTACTGAAAAACTGTTTGAGAATTACAGTGGGAACAACCAGTCAAAATGATCGATTGATTACCGCACTCTCTGAAATTGCGGCATCTGGTTCAGTTCAATAGCTTTAGCGGTAAAATTATTGCTGATTAACTCTACGCCCTAAAACTGCCGTTACCTCTAGGTATTGTCCTTTACGATAAATGCCTAGGGTTATTTTAGCACCTGGCATTAGGTCGGCAATTTGCTGCATAGTCTTAGTGCCTTGGGTAGCCTCTTGACCGTTAAAGTGAGTAACGATATCTCCCTCTAACATTCCAGCTTTGAATGCAGGTCCATCTTTAACGACACCAACAACTACTTGCCCCTGAATACTGTCAGGCAGAGAGAATGCTTGTTTTAACTTTGCTGATAGCTCTTGGGTTTCTAGCCCAAGCCAACCGCGAACAACTTGTCCGTATTCGGCTAAGTCGGTAACTATATTCAGTACGTGATTTAACGGTATGGCAAAACCAATGCCTTGTGAAACAGTAAAGCCTTCTTGTTGATTGCCTTCAGACTTGGTGTAGATTGCGGTATTAATACCTACAAGTTCGCCGTAGGCATTAACTAACGCACCGCCTGAGTTGCCTGGATTAATAGCCGCGTCTGTTTGAATAAAGTCTTCGTATTTGGTTATGCCTAATTGATTGCGCCCTGTGGCCGAGATAATGCCCAGCGTCACTGTTTGACCCACTTCAAATGGGTTGCCAATAGCCAGGGCTATATCACCAATTTGCAGAGCTTTATTAGAGAAGGCAATGGCTGGGACCTCACCTAAATCAATTTTCAGTAACGCAAGGTCGGTTTCTTTGTCTGTACCAATGACACGAGCATTTGCGGTACGTCCATCGTGAAGAGCCACTAAAATCTCATCGGCACCATTAATCACATGGTTATTTGTCACCACAAACCCTTGTGAATTAACAATAACACCTGACCCTAGGCTATTTTCGATGCGTTTTGCTGAAGGGTTAAGCTCTGTGATAAACCGTTTGAAAAAAGGTAGGCTTAACAATGGATGAGGTGCCTTGCTAATTGTTTTGCTGGTATAGATATTCACCACGGCAGGCGCGGCTTTGCTAACAGCATCGGCATAGCTGGTAACAGGTGTTTGAGCTATTTGTTGCTTGGGAATGAAGTGTAAAACTAGGCTGGCCATAACCAACCCCATTAATATTGACCAAGAAAAGAAACCAGGTTTTTCCATGTTAGTTTAAATCCTTAATAATAGTGGTGATAGTAATGGCTAAATAAATCCGTACAATATGGGTGAAAACCACGTGTAATATACGTATAAAACAGGTGCAGTGTACGCAAATGAGTGTGTGATATGAAGCTTAACCAGCTAGTTAATTATTTAAACAAAGAACTCGCGATTCACAAATATCGTGATTATTGCCCAAACGGCTTGCAAGTTGAAGGAAAGGCCGAGATTAAAAAGGTAGTAACTGGTGTCACCGCTTGCCAAGATTTAATCGACGCTGCCATAGACTTAAATGCTGACGCCATATTAGTTCATCACGGATATTTTTGGAAAGGTGAGCCTGAAGCTATTTCAGGTATTAAAAAACAGCGGATACAGGCTCTACTAAAGCACGACATAAGTCTAATTGCTTATCATCTGCCACTAGACTGCCATCCAATTTGGGGTAATAACATACAGTTAGCCGATATTCTTGAGTTTGAAGTCGAGGGCCATATTAACCCTAATGACCCCAGTACCCCCGGAAATATAGGTCGTTTAAAGCAGCCTATGAGTGCCAAAGAATTAGGCCTACATATTGCTCAAAAGCTAGATCGAGAGCCACAACATATTGGCGAAGAGGACGATATGATTGAGACTGTGGCTTGGTGCACGGGAGGTGCTCAAAGCTACATGCAGTATGCCATTAATCAGGGTATTGATGCCTACATTACTGGCGAAATTAATGAGCCTGCAGTGCATAATGCCCGCGAATCTGGCACCCATTATTATGCGGCTGGCCATCACGCTACCGAACGCTACGGTGCCAAAGCCTTGGGAGAGCACTTACACCAAGAGTTTGGCTTAGACGTTGAATTTATAGACATAGACAACCCAGTATAGTGATGCAGGGTCAATAAATAGCAAGTTTGATAGTGTGTACTAACTAACCGGTGAGTGATCTGTCAACCAGCGAGGCTCTAAATGAGCGTTCATATAAGAGCCTGATAAAATTCGATAAATGTCGAATTAGTATGTCTAAAGATCGGCTTGCTGAATAATCCAGTTAGGCATTTGCTCAGCAGCCCCCAAATGTTTCAGTAAGCTGAATGTTACCTTGGGATGCTGGGTTTTAGCGGCATCTAGTAACATTGGTAGGTCATCAATCACATGCAGGCCGGCTGCTAAAAAGTAAGGTAAAATAACCACCTCAGTGGCACCTTTTTCTATTAGTGTATCAATTCCGTCGCTCACCTTAGGTGTGGTCAGCTCTAAAAATGCATGTTCAATTAAATCAAAATTAGACGGTAGAGACGATACCGCATTGGCTAGAACCTGAACTTCATCGTTAGAGGTTTGTTTGCGGCTGCCGTGGGCAATAATAAGTAGTGCTTTCATTCATATCCTTATTTTGGGCGAATAGTCGACCCTGTGTACCATACCGCTTATGCGGTCATTGGTGAAATGCATAATTAGTTAATTAAACATCAAATTGGCTGTAATACCCTTTCCTGCAAGGGGTATTTTCAGGTAAAGTTGACGGCTTTATTTTGATAGCGACAATAAGTTTATTGTATGTTTTTTGAACAAGAACGCAGTCAGTTTTTTCGGCCTCTTACTAGTAAATATCGTGAGCAACTAGTCGAGTGCTTGAAAGAGCTCTACAAACAGTTGTACTCCAGTAGTCATGCTGGCAGTGCCGAGTACGGCCAAGCTTTAAGCCGCGAAGCCCTTCTGAATATTTTTTCAGAGGCACTTGTTCGTGCCCCTATTATTCAATCCGACGAAGACGACGATGACAGTCGCTTTAAAACCCATCGAGAATTAGCCGGTTGGCTACTTAATACGTTGATTGAGCATGGTTGGATCGAAAAACAAGTAGATGAAGCCACATTGCAGTCTAGCTTTAGCTTTACTCGCCATGGACGTCAGTTTATAGAGCCATTTTTAGGTGACAAGCAATCGCAGCAAGTGGCCAGGCATCGCAATACACGTAACGTGCGAAACGCTTTAGAAAGCTTTTTAGAGCATGGTGAAGTTTACGATTTGTTAGACGCTTACGAATGCAGTGAGCGCATTATTAGCGACTTCACTGACGTGATTAGCGAATTAGACGAGCGTAAGCGTGATCTAGTGCGTGAAATGGAAGGTCAGGTTATGGCCCAGCGTGCTAGCGAACAATTTTTTGATTTTATGGAAAAACGTTTTCAGCCTGACTTATCTGTTCGATTGTCAGCCGACAACGTAGAAAAATATCGTGATCAAATCTCGCAGCTTATCGAGCAAATTAAAAACAGCCCTAAAGCGGTAAAAGCAAAAGCTGAGAAACGCTTGCGCGATCTACTACCCGACCAGGTGCAAGAGCATCAGTCGCTACTGTGGTCAGTTCTAGATGATATAGAGCACAGGCTTAAAAGTGCTTGCGAACACATATTGCCATTGGTTAGAAAGTCGTTACAAAACTTCACTAAGCGTGCTGATATTATTATTCGTCAAATGAGTTATTTGGCCAGTCAAAAAAATAATGACGTGGTAGCGGTCTGCAAACAGCTTTCATCATTGTCTGCACAAAAACAAGCCGAGCAACTAGAGCGTGTAGCCGATCTAATGGCCGTGCCGCAAATCAAATTTATTGACCCACAAAGCGTTCGCTTAGCACCGCCACGTCGCCGGGCAATCATTGATACAGATGTTGACGAAGGCCTAGAAAGTGTTGACCAAGAAAGCCGTAAAGAACTTTATGTGCAGCAGTCATTGGATCAAGCATTTTTTGTTAACAATAATCAGGTTCGCAGTTTTATGGTGGATCAGTTTAAACAAACCGACCAAATACTAAGCAGTGATATTCCAGTAAAAAGCGCATCTGACTTATTATCAATCGCTTACATTATTAGTGTTGGCTCTAAGGATGGATTGTCTAGCGATTATCACTTTGACATAAAGTGGATTGAGCAAGGTAGCCATGAATTCTTTGAACAAAAAGACGTATTTAGTATTCGCTTGGTAAAAAACCCAAGCGCGGCTGCGTAGGTAAAATAACCGGCGTTGGCCTAAGGTGAATAAATTATGTTACAGCGAATAGAACAGTTATTAGAAAAAGAAGGCGTTCATCTAAAGGAATTTAGTGAACTTATTATTCGACTTATGGATTACGGTGTAATTTGCCGAGATGAATCTCAGGTTGAACAGATTCTTTATGATAGATACTTACGCATAGAGGGCATAGTACAAGACTATGTTTCTATCATGGGTATCAGAATACAGCATGATAATCGTTTTCAGTTTGTGCGTTGTTATCCGCCGGGTGCAGAAGTGCCTGGCATGGCGGAAGACGAGCAACCCTTTAATGGTGGCCTTCGCGTACGCTTAAGCCAGAATGAAGTGGCGCTAGTATTAGTATTGCGCAGCCAATACGACAAAGCGCTACGCGAAGGAAAGGTAGATGAACACGGTTGTGTGACGATCTCGTTGGAGTCATTAAGTATTGCCCTTAAAAACCTATTAAGTCGTAACCTTCCTGAAAACTTAACCGACCGTAAAAATTTATTCCGTCGTCTACGTCAATTACGCTTAATTCAACTGTCTAACGAAGACGCGCTTTCAAGCGCCGAGTTTTGGTTTAAAATTCGTCCAATGATAATGAGCTACGTTAGCGACGATGTTTTAACTACATTGCTAGCTGAGCAAGAAGAAGCAGAAGTTTTAATTAAAGAAAAAAATGCTGAAGATAAAAAGTTAGGTGATAAAGCCGAAATTTCTGCGCAAGCTTCATTAGAAGTAACTGATTCGCAGACAGCAGAAACTGAAACACAAGAACTAGAAACTGCGGCAGACGACGAAACCATCAACAGCCCAAGTGTATTTGATAAGGAGGTTGAATAAATGTTTCTTAAAAAATTCGTATATGTGAACTGGGGAAATATTCCCGCAACAGAATTTGACTTTGGACCAATCAATCTTCTAAGTGGGGGTAATGGCTCAGGTAAAAC
>JAWUVO010000036.1:0-20814 GCA_034112325.1 Bermanella sp.
TTTATCTCGATAATAACTAGCTTCTTCAATTAAGTTATTTTCAGAATAAATAACACAGCCTGCCAGTATTGTCATACCTACAACAATGCCTGATAACACTTTTCTACTGAGTTTTTGTTTTATCCAGTTCATCATGTATATCCTTATAACTAATTTTTAATCGTTGTTTTATGTAAAATGCTCATATTATCTACTCAATCTAATATTAAGAATTTTTCAAGTTTTAATAAAATAACCATGTTTTCATTAACCGTGGCCAAGCCTTTAATAAATCGATAATTTTTATTATCGCCAAATCCTGTGCGTTTAATTTCATCTAGTGGAACATCATAAACATCACTAATTGCATCTACGATTATGCCCATAATTCTTGGCCCCTTGTCCGATTCTATTTTTAATACAATAACAACTGTTTCGGGACCGTATTCTAGTATTGATAAGTCAAAGCGCCCACGTAAATCTATAATAGGTACAATGGTTCCCCTCAAATTAATGACGCCTTTAATATAGCTTGGGCTATTGGGTACTGGGGTAGCTGACTCCCAACCTCTAATTTCTTGAACGGCAAGAATATCAACACCATATTCTTCACCCTGCATAATAAATGTTAGATATTGCTGAGTTGTTATAGCTTCAACAGCAACTTCAATATCTTCGTCAGCATCATAATCCTTTACTGTACTCATACAAAAAATCCATATTGAGAGCCTATGATAACTTTAAATATTAGTATATTTTCTTCAATATATTTTAAGTTCATCATTATATTTATCTTCATGCGGCTTTGTGTGCACTATTAATTGACTTAGTAGGTGAGTCTGCCATTTTTGATATGCTACTTACGTCTATAATTAACGCCACCGTTCCATCTCCCAGAATAGTAGCGCCAGATATACCTTCTATTTTCCTAAAATTTTCTTCTAAACTTTTAATTACAACTTGCTGTTGACCTAAGAGTTCATCAACTACCACACCTATTTTTTCTCCATCGGTCTCTACAACTACTATTATATTTTCATTTGTCGGCTTAATTTCTTTATTTACAGAAAATATTTCATGCAGCTGAACAATCGGTACATATTCGTCACGTAATTTAAGTACATCACTGTGGCCACCTACATTACTAATAGTTTTTTCATCCATTTGAATTGACTCAACAATACTAACCAATGGAAATATGAATACCTCAGTCCCAACCTTAACCAGTTGGCCATCAAGAATTGCAAGGGTTAGTGGTAAGCGTATGACGAACCTAGAACCTTTGCCGGTTTCAGAACTTACTTCAATTGATCCATTTAATGATGAGATATTTCGTCTAACCACATCCATACCAACGCCACGACCCGATAAATCACTTACTGCATCGGCTGTTGAGAAGCCTGGCTTAAATATCAAATCAAAAATCTGTTCATCAGTTAATTGTGTAGCCTCGTCGATAAGTCCATTTTCTACAGCTTTTTGTTGAATACGCTCTTTATTTAGACCTGCGCCGTCATCTTTTATTTCTATCACTATATTGCCACTTTGATGATAGGCGTTTAAATGCACTGTTCCAGTTTCTGACTTTCCGGCTGCGGCCCGAACATCTGGTGTTTCGATTCCGTGGTCAATAGAATTTCTGATGAGATGAACCATTGGATCACCAATTTTTTCCATTACTGTTTTATCTAGCTCAGTATTTTCACCAGATAGGATTAAATCTATTTTTTTATTTAGCGAGCGACTCACATCTCGAACTAGCCTAGGAAAACGACTAAAAACGAAACTAATTGGCATCATACGAATTTTCATTACACTTTCTTGCAGCTCACGAGTGTTATGTTCTAACTGAGCAAGTCCTTCTTGCAAACGCTGAACCCGTGAAATATCGAAATTCTCTCCAAGTTGGCCTAACATCGACTGAGTGATGACCAGTTCGCCCACCATATTAATTAGACTGTCTACTTTATCGATACTCACCCGAATTGAAGAACTTTCAGGGGCAGCTGCTTTGGCTTTGGCTTGAGGATTAGTATTAGGTTCTGATGTGGTAGATTTCTCGACTATTTGTTCTACTACCGCTGGATAGATTACTTCTGTTGTTTGATCTTCAACGGAAACATCTTCAGCTAATGTTTTTGTAATCGTAATATTGGCATCATCTATAACCCACTCAAATATTTCATCTATTTCGGCACGATCGATGTCTTTAGTGATGTAAATATCCCAAGATAAATAGCAATATTCAGGATTTATGGCGGTAAGACTAGGCATGCGATCGAAGCTGGCGACTACAGAAATATTGTTATCGCAAATTTCGGCTAACTGCCGAAACATACGTGTAGGTTCATTGCCAGTTTGCAACATAGTTTCTTCAGGTACAAAATGGATATGGTAGCCTTCGCCACTACTTATTTTATTGCCTGCTTGAGTTGGGGTTACTTCATCTGCAGGCTCGTGGCTGCTTTCTATTGGCGTAGAGGCTCCAGAAAGAATAGCTTCAAATTGTGCTTTTAAATCTAATGATTGGGTTAAATCTGGGTTTTCACCTACCTGCAGTTCTTGAAGTAGTGACCGTAGGCAGTCGACACTGACAAGTAATAACTCAAGAATGGTCTGACTCATGGCCCGATCGCCACTTCGTACTTCATCTAGCAGTGTTTCAACTACATGGGTAAATTCAGCTACCTGGTTAAAACCAAATGTACCCGACCCACCCTTAATCGAATGAGCGGCACGAAATATTGTATTGATTACTTCGTCATCAGGGGCTTCGATATCCATTTCGAGCAAACCCTGCTCCATGGCATCAAGACCTTCATAGCTTTCTTCATAAAAAACTTCATGAAACTGACTAAGATCAATACTCATAACGTTAACCCAATACTTTTTTAATGGTAGTTAACAATTGGTCGGGGTTAAATGGTTTTACTATCCAACCTGTTGCTCCGGCACTTTTACCTTCCATTTTTTTATCCCCGGTTGATTCTGTAGTTAACATTAAAATAGGGGTAAATTTATAGGTAGCTAGTTCACGTAAATTTTTGCATAAAGTAATACCATCCATATTTGGCATATTTACATCACTTAAAACAAGGTCAACCGATTGACCTTGTGCTAGCTTAAGTGCTTCTACACCATCTGCAGCTTCTAGTACTTCATGGCCAGCACTTTTTAATGTAAAGCTAACCATTTGACGCATTGATGCAGAATCGTCCACCGCTAATATTTTGGCCATTTAGAAAACTCCTTTAAAATTAATGACTGTTAATTGTAAGATGCTCATCAAGCCCTAACAATTTTGCGGTTGTTAAAAGTTGATCTGATGGCGATTTCCATAGAACATTACGGCCATCATTTGCAAGGGTCTGATGAAAACTTAAAAGTAGCTGCAAGGCAGATGTATCAATTTGCTCTACTTTCGAAGCATCTATTTCTACATCATGTCCAGATTGTAGGAGGGTTTCCATTTGAGTATGCAGCTCCTCTGCTCTTATAATTGTGCACTTTGCACCTAGGTCCAATTGATCAGTATCCATTGCCTTAACCAATAAAGTTATTTAATTAATAGATTAGACGCTTATATACAGCTTGCTAGTAGAAAATAGATTTATTTTGATGGGTTTTAGTTATAGGGTCTGCGGGGTTTAATTATCTGGCAATTACTTTAAAGTTAACTTAATTTTTAAGTCAATTTAGTTATATAAACAGTGATACACTAAATTCATATTATTTTGGCAGGAGTTAATTTTCGTTGTGGCGCAATCTATGAAGTTGCGAGCCTATTTCATCTAACATTTTTTGCATTTGTGTATCTTCTATTTTAATTGCTTGGCTAATAAGTCTGTCTTGCAATTTTTGATAACTTTTTAACCGCTGATTTAAGTCTTGATAAATTCCTTTTGCGCGTTCTAACTGCTGTTTTAAGTGAAATAGTTGATTGCTCTGTTGTTCCATTGCGTCATTAATTTGCAGCATGAAAGACTCAAACTGCTGAATTTCTAATCCTTTTACCCCTATAGTTCCTTTTTTCTTAAAATTATTTTGGTATTCATGTTGGTACTCTATTAGGGTTTGTTCTTTTTGTTTTTCTGCTTCTATACTTTGCTGTAGCTGTCCCATATACGCCATGGCTTCTTGCACCGCATTTTTAGCAATTTGAATAAGTGGCTGAATCCGTTTTGCCCTTTGCCTTGTCATTTATTATTTTTACCTTGATGATTATAGGTTAACGATTACATTTTTTAATCAGTGACTATCCAGTTTGATTTTGACGACTAATGCCCATGGCTTCGTTAATAATCATATTCAAACCGTTTTCACTGTCTTCTAGTGAATGAGATTCGTTTAAACCCTGTGCCAAAAATGACTTCATTACCGGTTGTAACCGTACGGCAAGATCTAACTCTGGATTACTACCTGCGCTGTAAGCTCCTACGCTAATTAAATCTTTATTTTCTTGGTATAACGAATATAAATATTTAAATTTTTGAGCCGCTTTTAACGTTTCAGGCTTAACTATTTGTGGCATAGCTCGGCTAATAGACGCCTCTATATCGATGGCTGGATACTGCCCTTCTTCAGCCAAGCGTCGACTCAATACTACGTGACCGTCGAGTATTGCTCGGGCTGAATCTGCAATAGGGTCTTGCAGATCATCACCTTCTGTCAGAACAGTATAGAATGCGGTAATCGACCCACCACCAGGTGGACCGTTACCAGTTCGCTCTACTAGTTTTGGGATCTTTGCGAATACCGAAGGTGGATATCCTTTAGTTGCAGGAGGCTCGCCCACCGCTAATGCAATTTCCCGTTGCGCTTGGCCATAACGAGTTAAGCTATCCATAAGTAATAGAACATTCTTCCCTTGATCTCTAAAGTACTCAGCGATGGCGGTGCTTAAAGATGCGGCTCTCATTCGCATTACTGGGCTATCATCGGCCGGAGATGCAACCACTACGGCTCGTTTTAAACCCTCTTCACCAAGAATATCTTGAATAAACTCCTGAACTTCTCGACCCCTTTCTCCAACTAACCCTACCACGCAAACGTCGGCGTCTGTAAATCGAGTCATCATGCCTAACAGCACACTCTTACCTACACCTGAGCCTGCAAATAAACCCAGCCGTTGACCTCGACCAACTGTCAAAATTGAGTTGATGGCTCTAATGCCTACATTCATAGTTTCGCGAATAGGCGCTCGTTTCATTGGGTTTATGATGGGCCCATCTAGGTCGAGGATTTCGCTGCTAATTAAATCTCCTAATCCGTCTAATGGCTTACCCGCTCCATTAAGGACCCGACCTAACAGGCAGTCTCCAGCAGGGATTTGGTCACCATCTAAAATTGGCGTCACTCTGGCCCCTGGAGAAAGCCCTTGAGTAGGCTCTATTGGCATGAGGAAAAAACGCTCTCGGTCAAAGCCAACTACTTCAGCTTCAATTTCATCGTCGCCTTGCTCTACTTTGCATCGGTCACCTACTTTTACCTTGCAGCCGATAGCTTCCATGGTAAGACCAACCATTCTTGTTAGTTGGCCACTGACCACAGGCTCACAAGCAAAGTGATCTTGTTTTGCTATCCAGCGAAGAACATCTCTATTACTCATTTGGATCACTTTTAGTTGTTTGCTGGTCGGTACTATCTAGTTTCTCAGGATCTAATTCTAATTTATCTGCTTGATCATCGTTTAGACTTGATTCAGTTAAATTTGAGTCGCTTAAAGCTGGCTCAATTAAAGGGGATGTTTCTTCGGTGATGGTAGTGTGTTGCGTTTCCGCCTTTTCTGAAATTATTTCTGTTACTGGTTCTTCTGTTACAAGCTCTTCCACTGCAGGTTCTTCTGCTGCAGGTTCTTCTATTTTAGTTTCTTCTACTGTGGGTTCTTCTACTGTAGCTTCTTCTGCTGCAGGTTCTTCTATTTTAGTTTCTTCTACTGTGGCTTCTTCTACTACAGGTTCTTCTACTGTAGCTTCTTCTACTGCAGGTTTTTCTACTGTAGCTTCTTCTGCTATAGGTTCCTCTACTACAGTTTCTTCTGCTGTAGCTTCTTCTACTGCAGGTTCTTGTGTAGCTGACTCTTCTATTGTAGGTTCCTCAGCTAACTCATTCGCAGTATCTTCAGTTTTTTCTTCAACCTCTGCTTCAGAATGTTCAGTTGTAACTTGTTCAATTTCCTCTTCCGCTAGCTCTTCTGTTTCTTTTTCAGCTAGCGCCTCTGCTGCATCCTTTGCCTGCAGCTCTTCGGCGGCAGATTGCTGTATTTCATCTAGCTTTGAAAAACCTACTTTTAATTGCTCAGCATATTGTTTTACTATGACACCCCAGCGTTCACTTAACTGGAAGTCTATAGCGCTGTAACGACTATGGATTTTACAACCACCGGCAGGAATTTTTTCATTGGACTTAATTTTCGCATCAAAATCTGAATCGATTTGTGCATTTTTTAAAAATTCTAAATCATGCTGACTACACTCAATGGTTAATCCACTGGTGTCTGTTGGTAAGGAGTTCAGGGCTTGCTGAACTATATTAACGATGTGTTCACTACCTTGGCTAAGTTCTTCAGTCACTACCGCTTCGGCTATTAAAATAACTAACTCGGGTAAAAATTCTTCTATTGCCTCTTTTTGATCGTTTACGGCTTTTTCCATATTACGCATACATGAATGCAGCTTTGAACTTAACTCAGCCGATTTATTATCAGCGTCGGCCTCGGCTTGTTTTTCTCCTTTTAAAAAACCAGCGTCGTAACCAAGTTTTTCTCCAGTTTCTTTACCCTCATAAAGTCCCGTTTTATTGCCTTCATTAAAACCTAGCTTCTCACCTTTTTGACGGCCTTCTACTAAGCCTTGCTCTAAACCTTCGTTGTAAGCGTCTTGTCTAATTGCTTCAAGTTGCTCGGCTGTTATAGGCTCTACTTCAATTTCGGCTTCTTCAATTATAACCTCAGAGTCATCTTCTTGCTCTTCCTCTGCATGCACAATATGTTTTGGTTCTGTCCAAAATGGTAATTTCCATAACTTAGGATCGGGAACTTCTGCAGCAGGTATACGCTCTCGGCGATCACTCATGAATTATACTACGCTCTAAAAATTAGGGCTAAAAGCAAAGTGCCTAGCCCCTAAAACTATGAATATTTTATCTTTAATAAATAATGGCTCTAGCAAAAGTGGCTATAACATTTGCTCGCCACCCGCTCCACCAAGCACAATTTCGCCTGCGTCTGCCATACGTCTGGCAATAACCAAGATTTCTTTTTGTGCACCTTCTACTTCGCTTAGTTTTACTGGACCTTTTGCCTCTAGATCGTCACGTAAAAGTTCGGCAGCACGTTTTGACATATTGCGGAATATTTTCTCTTTAAGGTCTTCGTCAGCACCTTTAAGTGCCAATGTAAGTAAATCGCCTGAAACTTCTCGCAACATCGCTTGAATACCGCGATCGTCCACTTCATTAAGGTTTTCAAATACAAACATAAGGTCTTGTATTTGTATGCCCATCTCTTCATCCACTTCTTTAATTTGCTCAAGCAGCTCGCCACTCATAGTGCTGTCTAAGTTATTTATAATGGCCGAGGTTACTTTCACGCCACCCATTGCAGTGGTTTGCTGACCTTGATTACCTGAGAATTGTTTCTCTAAGATGTCGTTTAATTCTTGCAGTGCGGCAGGCTGTACGGCTTGCAAAGAGGCTACTCGCATCATGATATCTAGACGTACTTTTTCATCGAAGTTATATAATATTTCGGCAGCTTGATCAGGCTCTAAATAAGCAATAACAATAGCTTGTATCTGCGGGTGCTCATGCCGAATAACATCCGCAACCGCACGACTTTCCATCCACTTTAAAGTGTCTAGACCAGTTGTATTACCACCCAATAGAATTCGATCTATTAAACCACCGGCTTTGTCTGCACCAAGTGCCGTGGTTAACATCTTACGAATATATTCGTCAGCACCTAAACCCAGTCCAGTTTGTCCGGATAGGCTATCTAGAAATTCTGCCACCACACCTTCAACTTGGGTTTGAGTTACGTCTTTTAGTGCGGCCATACTGGCACCCACTTGCTGAACTTCTTTTGGTCCTAGGTGTTTTAACAACTCTGCGGCATCTTTTTCGCCTAGACTCATTAGTAGCACAGCTGCACGTTCTTTATGGCCTAAGCTTGCAAGGTCACCACTTTTAGGTTTTACAGCCGGAGGGGCTGCTTGATCATCCTTCGCCATCGTTTACCCACTTCTTAAATGCTTGTGCAACTCGCGCAGGATCTTCAGCTATTAAACCTTTTAGAGCATCTAGTTGACGCTCAAATCCTTCACTAGCACCTGGTAATAAAAATTCATCTGCGCCTGCAAGTGTTACCCTATCGTCACCAAATAAGTCGTCACCTTCACCAAGGTCGTCTAGCTCACCTTCAATTTGTGATGATTCGTCTTCTTTACCACGGTCTACTAAGTTGCGCACAATTGGACGCACCACACCAAAAATCATGATAAGTAAAAATAAGCCCGCAAGTACCTGTTTAACTATTTCCCAGAACCAAGGTTGGCGCCAGAAGTCAGGCTCTCCTAGTTCTTGTGCGCCTCCTAAGAACAGGCTATTGATAACACTAACACTGTCTCCGCGAGATGCATTGAATCCAACCGAATCTTTTACTAAATATTCTAAGCGCTGCAGTTCTTCAGAACTCCAAGGCACATTCTCGGTGATACCTGTCTGTGGATTAACACGTTCACGGTCATTAACCGCTACTGACACTGTTAATCGACGTAAGCGACCAACTTGATGCTGGGTATGACTAAGCGTTCTATCGACTTCATAATTTCTTGTAGCTTCGCTGCGACGTTCAGTAGGCTGAGGAGCTGCTTCGCCACCTGCACCCGCTTCTTCTGGAACAGTGGCTTCTCCTGGTGGTTGATTTGCTAGTGCCCCAGGTATGCCGCCATCTGCTTTTGTTGTACTTTCCTGATTTAAAGTCTGCTCGCTGCGTAGGGCGATTAAATCTGGGTTGTATAGTTCTTCAGTTTGCTCAACTATAGTAAAGTCTACATCAGCACTGACTTCGGCTTGAAAATTTTCTGACCCTAATACCGGTTCTAATATTCGCTGAACTCGCTGTGCGAGGTTATTTTCTACTTTACGAGAGTATTCAAACTGTTTAGACGCAAGAAGGTCTTCTTTTGTTTTATCGTCACGGCTAAGTAAATTACCTTTTTGATCTACAAGCGTGACATTTGCCACTGGCAATTCAGGAATACTACTAGCAACCAAATTTATTATGGCATCAGCTTGCTCAGGTTTAAGAGCTTTGCCACCATAAATTTCTAGAAAAATAGAAGCTCTTGGCTCGCGGTCATCGCGTACAAACACAGATTGCTTGGGTAGGGCTAGGTGAACTCGTGCATTACGCACACTTTGTAAACTTGAAATAGTACGAGCTAACTCGCCTTCTAGACCTCGACGGTATCGAGCGCTTTCAATAAATTGGCTGGTTCCTAAACCTTGCTCTTGATCTAATAACTCTAAGCCTACGCTGTCGTCTATTTCAGCTATGACAGGCGCTAATGCTAAACGCGCTTGATGTATTTCAGATTCTGCCACCATCACTATTCCAGTCACTGGATTAATTCGATAGTCGATATCATTGGTGTCCAGAGCCAATAGGATTTCTTTGGCATTAAAATCTTCAAGATTACTAATAAGAGGACGATAATTTGTCTCTTGTGACCAAAATACTACGGCAATACCTAATGCAAGAATTGATGCAAAGCCAATTAATAAACCAACCTGTCTTACAATTGTTAGTTTGTTAAAGCCCATCATGACTGGATTTATATCGCTGGCATCCATGGCAGAAGGTAGAGTTTCGTTTGATTGATTCCCTTGCTCAGCTCCGCCTGCTTCTGTAGGTAATTGGTCGGTGGCTTCTGCTGGTAAATTGTCTGTGGCCATTATTGGTAACCTTACTTCTTATTCGGCTTTTTATGCTCAATAAGTTTTGAGCGAGATTAAACGGTTTAGCTTTTATTTATACAGGCATGTTCATAATGTCTTTGTAAGCGTCTACTAATTTGTTACGTACTTCCTTCATAGCTTCAAATGATACACTGGCTTTTTGTGCAGCAATCATAACTTCTGGTAAATCAACTTGCGGATCACCACGCTCAAAGCGCTTTTTAAGAGAGGAGCTTTCTTGCTGCTGGCTATTCACGTTGTTAATAGCATTACCAAACATAGTTTGAAAATCGGGTACGTTTGGATCAGCTTTAATATTTGGAAAGTTAACGCCTTGGGTTTGAACTTTATCAACTTCATTTGATAGACGCTCAGTCCCACTGAGTTGGTTTGCGGGCTGCTCTTCAGCTCTAATTTGCGAGCGGACTTGTCTTAATTGCGATATTACGCTGTTTATATCAGCTCGTTCTACCATATTATCCCCCGAGGTTAAAAGTGCCTTAAAAAATCTATCTCGCCAATTTTCTGCCAGTTGATGGCAAAGCCTTTACTATTTTTTACGTGATAGTGGTTTTACTGACACTTCTACTAACAATTTATTTTAATATAATCTTTATTTGCATAAGGCAGGCCAAGTTAACCTTTTGCATACACTTCTAATATAAATTAATTAAGCCATTTCTCGAGAATATATATTGACACCTTCTTCGCGCATTTTGGCCATTTTATATCTAAGTGTTCTAGGGCTAATGCCTAGTTTTTCAGCGGCTAGCTTTTTATTTTTTTCATTTCGAAGCGCTTCAATTATCAAGGTATATTCACGTTGCTTTAAGTTATCTCCTAAGGCTTCACCCTCGGTATCTGCAATGCCTGAAGCGGCTAAAGTACTGTCTGTACTCATAGAGAACATACCTTCAGTTAATGGCCTAGTGTGATCACTCTCACCTTGAAATCCTGTACCCCCTTGCTCTGGTCGAGTGTGAGTAGCATTTACTGGCTGAGGATGCCCAATACTTGGTAATATTGTCATGGGCTCGTCGTTCATATTCAGCACAATATTGCTGGCCGATATTTTCGAGCCTGACTGAATGATTAATGCGCGCTGAATAACATTGTCTAACTCACGGACATTGCCAGGCCATGTATAAGCGATTAATTTTTGCTGCGCGCTTTGATCAAATATAAGAGGTGTTTTATTTTGCTTTTTACAATGTTTATTTAATAATCGCTCAGCGATAGGCAGTATGTCTTGCTGGCGTTCACGTAGCGATTTCCACTGCAATGGAAATACACTTAGTCGATAATATAAATCTTCTCTAAATTTCTTTTCATTAACATAGCTTAATAAATTTCTATTGGTGGTAGCAACTACTCGAACATCTAGCGATATAGTTTTTCGGCCGCCCAAGCGCTCTACTTCTTTTTCTTGTAAAACTCTTAATAATTTTGCTTGCAACCCAATTTCCATTTCACTGATTTCATCTAACAGTATGGTACCGCCTTGAGCCTGCTCAAATTTTCCCGGCATGGCATTATAGGCACCAGTAAAGGCGCCTTTTTCATAGCCAAATAAAGTAGATTCCAACATGTTTTCTGGAATAGCAGCACAGTTAATCGCAATAAACGGACCTTTTCTACGTTCACTGTTTTGATGAATATAACGCGCTAATACTTCTTTACCAGTGCCGCTTTCACCGCTTATAAGCACGGTCGCTTCGCTGTTGGCAACTTGTTTGGCCAACGTCAATAGCGCACGACTTGTTGGGTCGTTTGCAACCGGTTCGTTGGCGTCGGCCTCACCTTCTGTCTGACTACGAAATTGATTTACCGTTTCTAATAATACGTTTACTTCAAACGGCTTAACCAAATAATCGGTAGCTCCCTGCTGTATAGCCTGAACCGCTTTTTCTACTTCGCCATATGCGGTCATTAAAACCATTGGGATTGAAGGATAATGGGTTTTAACATGATTAAGTAAATCAAAACCTGAGAGTGCGCCCATGCTAATATCTGATAAAATCATATCAACCGAATTTCGTTTTAAAAATTCGATCGCTACCTCAGCACTCCCTGCTTCATGTACCTTAATTTTTTGTAGGCATAGCGTGTCAATAATTGCTTCGCGTAGCTGTACGTCATCTTCGACCACTAACATAGAAAAATCATTCATGCTCTAACTCCTGAGTATTATTTGTGGTAGGCAAATTAACCATAAAACATGCCCCACCTGTAGGCTGATTGTAATAAGACAACGTTCCGTGATGTGCTCGCACAACAGCGTTTACAACTGGTAAACCCAGCCCTGTACCATTACTTTTAGTGGTATAAAAAGGTTCCGTTATTTTGTCTTTATTGGAATTTGGTAGGCCGGGACCATTATCAGATATTGCCACTACAATATTTGTATCCTCGTGCCTAATAGTAATTTTTACTTGTGCTTTATTACTTGAATCTTCAGCCGCCTCAATACCATTTGAAATTAAATTTTGAATAGCGCCTATTAAGCTTTCTTGGTGACACTGGATAGCGGCATTACTGGCATAGTTTTCAATAACAATCTCGGCTTGATATTGCTTAGATAGTAATTGCTTGCTTTCTGTTATTAGCTCTAATAATTCGTCTTGGGTTAATATTTTATTTAACGGCGCACTGCCCTTCGCAAAAATTAACATATCTCGAACTTGCGCTTCGATATTTTTTAATTGACGACTTAGTTTTTTAGAAAATTTTGTCCGAGTTTGCTGCTCTAAGTTGCCATCTGACAAATGCTGTGCATACAGCATAGCGCCCGACAACGGGGTTCTGACTTGGTGAGCAAGGCTAGCGACCATATTACCCATAGCCATTAAACGTTGATGACGAGACAACTTAGCTTGAAGCTCTCGAGTTTCGGTTTGGTCTGTCATTAATATTATTTGACCAGGTTCACGGTCTAAGCCTGATGTCTGGATGCTGAGTCTTTTGCCATTACGCAAGGAGATTTCATGACCGTCATCTTCCCGGGGACTAAAATGGGCTTTGATTATTTCACGCCATAACTGACCTTTTATATTTTGCTGTTCAAACATATAAGAGGCGGCGCGATTAATATCTTGTATACGACCATTACCATCTAGGACGACAACACCTCCTGGTAAAAGCTGTAATAATCGATCTAGTCGATCGGCTATTTGTTCTTTTTCTTTCAATTCTTTCATGCGAGCGGCACTCACTTCGGCCAGCTCACCTGATAACACTTGCACCTGCCCTTCGAGCTTTTCATAACTTTCTGTAAGCTGTTGAGACATTTCGTTAAAAAGTTCAAACGCTTGGCGCAATCCCTCTTTTGGTATTGTTTCTTGTACGCTTTCTAAAAAAGACGCCATAACTTCTACACCTAAGCAACTACTTTGAGCCAAATAAATGACTAATTTGGTTTAACTAGGTATGTAATGGCAAATAGCATGCCCAACTTTGTGAAAATTACTTTTAGTAATAAAAAGGCTGTTATGTAGTTTAAAAGTAGAGGGAAAATGCGTGTTTAATGTTGAATAGGACGGCAGATGGAAACAATGGGACATTATTGTCTGGGAGTTGGATTCCTTCACGCACAAAAAAACCGCTACTTTCATCAAGTGCGGTTTTTTTGTTTGACTACTTTATTTAAACTTTGAAGCGACTAACTATTAACGTACTACCGATACATCTTCAGCTTGCAAACCTTTCTGCCCGTCAACAACACTAAACTTCACGCCTTGGCCTTCACTAAGTGAACGATGACCACTTCCACGGATTGAACGGAAATGTACAAATACATCGTCGCCGTTGTCACGTGTAATAAAGCCAAAGCCTTTTTTAACGTTAAACCATTTAACCGCACCGCGTTCACGACCGTCATCAGTATCAGATTCTACCAATGTTCCTGTTCCACGACGCTTATAACGAGGTTGATTTAGTACTGTTGCTGCAATTAATAGCACTACAAACGCCACTAAAGCCGCTACTAAATAGGCCACTGCTGCATCAGGCTGCTGTAAAAATACTGCCATAGGATTTTCTTGTGAAGCTTGTGCTGCAGGTGCAACAAAATTAAATATTTTATTCCCCCCTGCTAGGGTAAACAATGTTGCTATTAGTGCCGGGGTAGGAATCGCTAACAACAAACACACTAATACCTTCTTAAACCATGTATTCTGCATCTTTAACCTTCTTTATTACGTAAATTAATCAGTTATTACTTTAACTTGGTGTACAATTCAGCCAAGTAGCTGTATCTAATATTAATTAGCTTTAAAAATCAATACGATAGAAATTATGTCTCAATCAGACCAAGACCAAATACAAGATCTACAAATTAGAATCTCGTTCTTAGAACAGAGTCTAGATGATTTCAACAGCATTGTTACTAACCAGCAAACTCAACTCAGTATGCTTGAGAGAGCGGTTAAGCACCTTAATAGTCGTCTAGAGCAAGTTAGTGGCCCTGATATTAAAAGTGTCCATGACGAATCCCCTCCGCCACACTATTAAGTTAGGGCAATATTTTAAAATATTGCCCATCCTATTAAGATTTTTTTAGTCTTCTGCGGGCAATTAACCACACCAACAGCGTCAATAATATAGGCATTAGAGCAATGTTTAATGCCTTTAACCAAGATCCTAGGTTTTCAATGTCTTTATTTAAAGCATGCTGAACATCACGTAGGTCTTTTCTTATGTTCAGTTTTTCCATTTGAAAGTTAGTTAAAGCCGCTTCTTGCTCAGGGCTTAGTGTCATACTTTCTTTTGACCGTTGTGATTCTAGCTCTGCTAACTTTTGTTCGGTTATCTCAAGTTGCTGCTGCAGCATACGCTCGTTATCAAGATAGGCTCTTTCGGCTGTTTGCTGAATATCCTGAACCACTTCAAAGGGGCGAACAAAGCGACCACGACTTCTAATATTAATAAGATCTGAGCTGCCTAAGTATTGCTCGGTTAAATTATGTACAAATGCCCCATTATCAGCCCAAGGCTGAGCAATTCTTTGGCCAAAGAAATTTTGCACCTGAACCCACAGTCGATCACTTAGTACATCGGTATCTGCAACCACAATAACGTTCAAGTTTTCAGTGTCAGTCTTATGTTCTTTAGCATAATCAGAACTTTCAGGCTTTTGAGAGAATGCACTTTCAGCACGGCCACTCAAGCGCACAGCCAATACTTTACTTTCACCATCGGGGTTAAAATCTAACAGTAATTCAGTGGGGTCACTAATGGCGTTATATTGATCTATTCCTATTTGTTGGGACCGACCACTACTCCAAACCAATGGATCAAATAACACCGTAGACGCTTGCTTATCGATTTTTTGTTTTTGCACAAGACTGCCTGTACTAGCAAAGTTAATAGATTCTAATTCAGCTGTAGCCACTTCGTTTGGATTTAAGCCGTCTACTTGAATGCCTAGTAAACCCAAGTGCCTTACTGGTGCTCTACCTTCACCTACCGAGATGGTTAAACCGTAAGCAGCGTCTATTAATACGTTAGTGGGATCATATTCAACTTCCCATTTTTCAAACAATAATGACAATGGGTTTAAATCGGCTGCAGCCTCTTCGGCCATGTCGGTATGCGGCTGTTGTTTAGTTTCCGCTTTAGGATCTACAAAAATTAACAGCTTTCCACCATTCATAACATACTGGTCTAGCAAATATAAACTACTCTCAGATACCGCTGTAGGCTGCACTAAAATTAATAATTCTAAGTCTTCATCTAGTTCATCTAGTTTTTCATCAACCCAGCGCACATCATATAACTGGTCTAGCTGCTCAAAAATTGTCCACGGTGGCAAAGCACCGCCCTGCTGCATATCAAAACCACCACGTATATCCAGTTCTGACATTAAGCCAATAACTGGCACCGTTTTTTGCCCTAAACGATAAATCATTTCTGTAATTTCATATTCTAAAAACGATTCTTTATCTGGCTGTAAAAATGCAATAACAGATTCTTTACCCAATGAGTTTGTTGCTTGTATACCAAGATACAAGTTATCTCCAGTAGCAATTGGCACGGCTTGTAAACCGGCCTCGGCGGCACGATCTTCCGCTGCAGAAAAAGGTTCTGGATCCACTGTTTTTAAGGTTAATTTTCCACCAGACAACAATGCGTATTCTTCTAACAGCTCTTCTACCCGTTTGGCATAGCTGCGTACCGAGGTTAGGTCTTTACTGACTTTATCGCTGAAGAAAAACGTGATGCTTATATCTTGCTCTAGGCCCGATAAAATATTTTCGGTGCCTTCAGATAAGCTATAAATATTTTGCTCGGTTAAATCTAACCGAGCACCTTTAAATATAAACTGACTAATAAGCACCAAAACAACAAACACAAGTGGAGCTAATAAGTATTTAACCGCGCTGTATTTATTAATGCTTGCTTTAATGATTGTTTTATTTTCTGTTTGATTCATATTTTTAGCCTCCTTTATTTTGCTTTATTACGTTGTAGCAGTAGATGTGAAAGGTATAACCATAGGCCTATCAACAACACAAAATAAGCAATATCACGTAAATCTAATACTCCCCTTGCTATAGCATCAAAACGCGTTAACAAGCTAATTCCCGCAATAAAATCAATGACTCCCTGTGGTGCCCAAGCAAATGCATCTAGTACCATGGGCACACCGCTTACCATGAATAAAAAACACACGACTAAAGTTAATATAAACGCCACTATTTGGTTTTTGCTGCAAATAGACATGCAGCTACCAATGGCTAAAAAACTACCTGCCATTAACCAACTGCCTAAATAACCCGCTAAAATTACCCCATTATCAGGGTCACCTAAATAAGCAACGGTTATCCAAATTGGGAATGTTAATATTAATGCTATACCAGCAAACAGCCATGCAGCTAAAAACTTACCCAGTACTGCATTAACCGATCCTATCGGCAGTGTCATTAAAAGCTCTATAGTGCCTAACTGTCGCTCGGGAGCCCAAAGTCCCATGGCAATGGCTGGCATAAAAAACAAATACAGCCATGGGTGAAAGGTAAAAAACGATGAAAGATCGGCCTGTGACTTTTCAAAAAAGTGACCTAAATAAAAAGTAAATACACCGGCTAAAACCAAAAACATTAAAATAAAAACATATGCAATGGGTGTGGCAAAATAGCTGTGTAATTGACGTTTAATGATAATTTGAATCATATTAAATTGCATTATGCTCTCCTGCTGCTGTGCCGTGAGAGAACCCTGTTACATCTCTAAACACGTCTTCTAATCTACCTTTTTCTAAGTGCAAGTTTTCTACTTGCCAATTATTTTCGTCAATACAACGCACTACTTCTGGCAGCAGCATCTCACCTTCTTTTGGGAAGATCATAAATGAGCGCTGATCTAATACTTCAACCGAGTCGATTCTTTCAATAGCGCTTAAAATAGCCTTCACATTATGTTGCTGGTCAGCGAGTAGTAACCGAATAGCGTTGTGGTGTCGGCTATGTTTTTCTAACTCACTGGGTTTGCCATCTAGCAATAAGCGGCCATGATCAATAATTAAGGCCCGTGAGCACACGGCGCTTACCTCTTCTAATATATGTGTCGATATAATTACAATTTTATCTTTAGCTAAACCTTTAATCAGCTCTCTTACTTGGTGTTTTTGATTGGGGTCTAAGCCATCAGTTGGCTCGTCTAATATTAATATTTGCGGGTCATGCATAATGGCTTGGGCCAGTCCTACCCTTCTTGCAAATCCTTTTGATAAGGTATCGATGGTTTTATCTAAAACTGCAGAAAGCTGTACCTTGTCTACCACAGAGTTAAGACGCTGCTGTTTATCTGCACCACGTAAACCTCTAACATCGGCAATAAAACTTAAAAATGCGTAAACAGTCATTTCGCCATATGCAGGAGCCCCTTCAGGCAAATACCCCATTTGTTGTTGCGCGGCTAATGGGTTTAACTCTACCGATTGACCATTAATTTTAACGCTTCCACTGGTAGGGCTTATAAAACCTGTAATTATTTTCATGGTGGTGGACTTTCCGGCACCGTTTGGGCCTAAAAAACCCAGCACTTCACCTGGTTGAACGGTAAAGCTAAGGTTGTCCACGGCGGTAAAATCGTCAAATACCTTACTGAGATTTTCCACTTGAATCATTTTCTGTCCTTCCTTATTATTTTTAACTTTTACTGATTGTTTATGCCTAGTTAGAATATTTTTAAGCATAGAATCCAATTTTCTACAATATAGCGACACCCCGCTGGATTACAACATAGTTACTAAAAAACCACTTAAAAGTTAATGATTACTTGATCAGGGAATGGTTTTGAGAAGTTAGGACATTGGTTTAACACTAATTCCTGATACAATCCCACGGTTGTTTGTTTTAAAGCTAACTTCAATAGACATAGTTATCAGCTTGTTATTCTTTGGTCATAGATAAGGTATAGATTTTGCGCCCATTAATTCGCTTATTTAATGCATTTTTCAGCCGCCTATTAAACATCTGGGTAAAATCCGATGTTATTGGTGTTAAAGAGGCCACAGAAAACGGTTTGAACGACGAGTCCGTGGTTTTTTACGCGTTACCTTTAAAGTCTTATGCTGCTAGCCTAGTTCTAGATCAAGTCACAAAAAGCCATCAGCTTCCTAAAGCTTTAGAGCCCGTTACAATTAACGGTGTTGTATTTCCAAACCGCATCGTATTTTTATCAAAACCAGGCGGCGGTTGGTTTAAACGCCGTGCATTACCTTATTTACACAAGTCGGTTCCAGAGATTGTAAAAGCTAGCTTAGAAGTCCAAGCACTAAAACAGTCTCAAAACATTCAAATTGTACCTATTAACGTTTTTTGGGGCCGTGAACCTAAAAAAGAGAAAAGCTTAGTTAAAATTTGGTTAGGCGATGCTTGGTCGGTTCCCGGCCCATTTCGCCGTGTAATTAGTATTTTATTAAATGGCCGAAATACCTTTGTTCATGTGAGTAAGCCAGTTTCTGTCACGTCGATGGTGGAAGACAATCCAGATATGGAAGCGTCTCGCATTATTCGTAAATTGGGCCGTGTTATCCGTGTACATTTTCGTCACATTCGCACTGCAGTAATTGGTCCTGATTTAAGCCACCGCCGCACCATGGTCCACCGCTTAATCCGTAAACCTATGGTGATTGCAGCAATTGAACAAGAAATGGTTGCGAAGGGCTTTAGTAAAGAAAAAGCGACGGCCAAAGCGATTAAATACGGCAACGAAATCGCATCGAATCAAAGCCATAACACCATTCGTATTTTAGATATTATATTAACCTGGGTATGGAACAAACTTTATAACGGTGTAAATGTTAAAAACCTAGAGCAATTAAAAGACGTTTATAAAGATAATGAAATTATTTATGTGCCTTGCCATCGCAGTCACATAGATTACTTATTGCTGTCTTACATTTTATTTAGAAATGGCTTTGTGACACCGCAAATAGCCGCTGGAATAAACTTAAACTTACCCATTGCAGGACCTATATTAAGACGTGGCGGTGCATTTTTCATGCGCCGTACCTTTAAAGATAATCCGTTGTATAGCGCTGTATTTGATGAATATTTACACACTATTTTTACCTCGGGCTACAGCACTGAATATTTTATTGAAGGTGGCCGATCACGAACTGGGCGCACGCTAAAACCTAAAACTGGCATGCTTGCAATGACGGTTAGAAGCTTTTTACGAGATAACAAAAAACCTATTGTATTTATGCCTGTTTATATTGGTTACGAAAAAGTATTCGAAGGCAGTACTTACATTGGAGAGCTACGTGGAAAAACCAAGAAAAAGGAATCTTTGTTAGGTGTATTTAAAACATTTAAAGATCTTAAAAAGAACTTTGGTAAAGTGTTTTTAACCTTTGGCGACCCTATTGATCTTGATGGATATTTAGAAAATAAAAACCCTGGCTGGAAAAAACAAGATCACGGTGAAGATTTTCGTCCTGAATGGGTGAAACCTGTAGTAAATGACTTAGCTATTGAAGTGGTCACACAAATCAATAAAGCTTCAGCGCTTAACCCAATTAATATGGTGTCGTTAGCTTTATTAGCTACCCCAAAACAGTCCATGGACGCAACCATACTGGCGCAAACATTAAATCTGTACCGTGACCTTGCCCTAGACATGCCATATAGCCATCTCACCAGCTTGCCTGAAGGTGATGGTGAAGACTGGATAAAATATGCTGAGTCAATGCAAGCTGTTGAGCGCATGAGTCACCCACTGGGTGATATTATTCGTGTTGATGAACCGCAGGCGGTTATGCTCACTTACTATCGTAATAATGTAATTCACCTATTTGCTATTCCATCTATGTTGGCTTGCTTGTTTATTAACAATGTTAAAATGTGCCGTTCCGACGTTGTTCGCTTTGCCACGACTATTTATCCTTATTTAAAGGCCGAGTTATTTTTACACTGGGGCGAAGATGAAATTAAGCCAGTTATCGATCAATGGTTAGATTTATGCGTTGAAAAAGGCTATTTGACTCAACAAGGCGACGAACTTGTACGTCCGCCAGTAAGCTCTAATAACTTTATTATATTGTCGGTTCTGTCTGAGCAAGTAATTCAAATACTAGAGCGCTATTACATTACCATTGCACTGCTTCAACGCTCTGGTTCGGGGACTGTGAATATGACTGAGATGGTTCAAAACTGTTCTCTTATGGCGCAACGTATATCTATTTTGCATGGTTTGAATGCACCAGAATTTTTTGATAAAGCACTATTTCGTAACTTAATTGAAGAATTATTAGACCGCCAGATAATTAACCTGAATGAAGAAAACGACATTATATTCACTGATCGTATTGAAGGTATTGCAAATGACGCTAAAATTTTGCTAAACGCGGACTTACGTAGAAGCATTCTGCAG
>JAWUVO010000037.1:0-16458 GCA_034112325.1 Bermanella sp.
TGCACTAGATTTTGCAGTGGCAGGTAAAACATCTATTCAAGAAGTATTTAAAATAACAGCCAGCTTAGATGAAAGCATGTCAAATTAAGGTTGAAGGTTGATGCCAAAATTTAAATTTAAGGCTCGAGACAAATCTGGCAAGCTCCATGAAGGCAGCCTTGAAGCTGCCAGTCGTGACGCTATTGCGTCGCGCTTGATTGAAGACCGAATGATTCCAGTGTCAATTGTCGCGATAGAACAATCGATTGGGCTTGATTTCGAAATTGATTTAAAGCGTTTTTTACCCGAGCCAAAGATTAGTCTTGATGACACTGTATTATTTTGCCGTCAAATGCATGCTCTTACTCGTAGTGGTATACCTATCATGCGAGCTATATTTGGTTTAGCTGAAACTTCAAAAAATCCAATTATGGAAGCCCTATTAAAAGACGTAGGGCAGAGCTTAGGCAGAGGTAATACCTTAAGCCAATCTCTTAAGGTGTATGAAACTCAATTTTCACCATTATTTATTAGCATGGTTCAAGTGGGCGAAAGCACTGGTAAATTAGATGATGCTTTTTTTCAATTAGTTAAGCATTTAGAAATGGAGCGTGATACCCGCAAAAAAGTGGCCTCTGCATTACGTTATCCTACATTGGTAATGGTATCCATTTTTGCAGCTTTGATGGTAGTTAACTTATTTGTAATACCCAGTTTTTCAAAAGTATTTGAAAAGTTTGGTGCAGATTTACCCTTTGCTACCACCATATTATTGAATACATCTAATTTCTTTTTAGCTTATTGGTGGTTAATTTTATCAATTGTTATTGGCTCTATTATTGCTTTTATAAGATACATTAAAACAACTAAAGGCCGTTACAACTGGGATAAAATTAAACTGCGACTACCACTGGTAGGCGATTTGTTAAATAAGATTGCGTTGTCACGTTTTACTCGCACATTTGCCATGTTATTTAGTGCCGGTGTTCCTATTTTACAAGCACTGGAAGTGAGTGCTGAAGCCATTGGTAATGCCTATATCGAGGCCGCTGTAAAAGAGATGCGTAGCGGTATTGAACGGGGAGATTCACTGTCAAGAACGGCTAACTCGTCAGGTATGTTTACACCACTAATTTTACAGATGATAGCTGTGGGAGAAGAAAGTGGCGCGGTAGATAAGTTATTAGAAGATGTCAGTGATTTTTATGACCAGGAAACAGAGTATGACGTGCAAAATTTAAGTGCAGCCATAGAACCTATTATGCTTGTATTTATGGGTGGCTTAGTACTCATATTGGCGCTGGGTATTTTTTTACCACTGTGGGATCTTGGTGCGGCAGCGGGTTAAAAAATTACTCGTTAAAAATGAATTATGGATAATTTAGTCTACACTTTTATTAGTGATTAAGGGCATTTATGACAGTGAAAAAACTTGGGTTTACATTAATAGAGCTGGTGGTGGTTATTGCGTTGTTAGGCATATTAGCCGCGGCCGCTTTGCCAAGAATGATGAAAAGTTATGACGGTGCCCATGAGAGTACTGTAACGGCTACAGGTGGTGCACTTGCCAGTGCCGTAATATTGGTGCGCAGTCAGTGGGTAACCAATGGCGCTCGGGGCGAAGTAGACTCTGTTGTAGGTTACGGTGACGACAGCATGGCTACTTCTGCAGAAGGCTGGCCCACAGATGCTTATCAAGGCGGGGGTTCAAATCACAGTACCAGTATTGGCGGCGATGCCGCACGTTGTGCGCGTTTATGGCAGGGCTTGTTAATATTAAGCGCTCCAACCGTTGGAGTATCTGCAGGGGCTAAGATTGATTATTTAGCTGGTACATCGGGCGGTAGTATATGTCGTTATACTTACCAAAATAATACCCAAAATAGCCAAATAGAATATAACGTAGCCACTGGTTCAGTGGTGACTATTTTATAAAAATTTAAAATACCATGCAAAATATTAGGGCGTTAAACATGAAAAAAATAAATTATGGTCTAAACTGAAATTAATAGATTTAAAAATGGGTGTTTATAAACTCAAGTCTATGCACTCAAGATAGCATTCATTTAATGGAGAGAAGTATGAAAAAAATGAATCAGCCGAACTCGGCTCAGCAAGGTTTTACTTTAATAGAACTGATCATGGTAATTGTTATTTTAGGTATCTTATCAGCGTTTGCGTTGCCTAAGTTTGCCGACTTCACTACAAATGCTGAAAGTGCAAGTATACAGGCCGCCCTAGGAGCGGTGAAATCTGGATCTGCAATAGCCCATGCACAATGGCTAGCTAATGGTGATAGTACTTCTACCTCAGTTACCTTAGAGGGTGTTGCAATAGCCATGGTAAATGGTTACCCAGATAAAGACACCTTGGATACTCTAGTCGACGCTTCAGGTTATGTTGTCAATGAAGCACCTGCTGCTATAACTGTTATTTCTTTAAAAGCTGCACTTGGTAGCCCGTGCTTTTCTTTTACTAATGCCACCGCTGGGCCACCTGTTAGCCCACCTACTATTAGTGCTGTCGGCTCTGTTGCAACCGCTGCTTCAGGTGCAACCACAACGTGTTCGTAAGTTAAACTATGAAAGCAACAAAAGGCTTTACCTTAATTGAGCTAATTGTTGTGATTATTGTGATCTCGATCTTAAGTACCGTGGGTATCAGCCTACTGAGTGGTTCAGATCAATATACAGCACGGCTGGCTTCCGATAGGTGGCTAGCCGGTTTGCGTTTAGCCCAACGATTTTCGTTACAAAAGCAAAGTGCCAGCAACCTGGTGGTCTTGACGGTTAGCAATAGTGCCAGTCAATGGACTATGTCTATTGACCAAGGTGTTACTAATCTTAGTCAGTTTAGTGTCGATAAAGAAGGTTTGCTGGCATACGCTTCCACTACAGATTTTTCAGCTGCATGTAATTCACTTCCATTGTTAACATTCCCGTTCAGATTAAATTTTAATGGATACGGAGATTCAGTTTCTGGATCAAGAGTCCAAGTCTCCACAAATCAACGGATATGTTTTGTGGGCGCTACAACACAACAACTGTGCATCAGTCCAAGCGGATATGCTTATGAAGGATTATGTGAAAACTAAACAGCTTTCACACCATTTTAATTCACAGCGTGGTGTGACCTTAATCGAATTGGTTATTACAATTGTAGTAATCGGTATTGCCATGTCTGCACTTATCTCTGCACTTTCTACAGGTATTGTGAATAGCTCAACCCCACTGTGGGAAAGTAAAGCACTGGAGCTAAGCCAGGCTTACTTAGACGAAATTCAAGCGATGAAATTTGATGAGCAAATGGCCACTGGTGGAGGCGCATTAGCGGGCGCTTCGGTGAGTTGCACAGCGGCCGATTTTAATGATGGTGAAGCCCGTGCAGAATATGACGATGTAGATGACTACAATAGTTTAAATGATTCACCGCCAAGATTAATTGAAGCGGCAATTAACATGGATGCCTATGCCAGCTATGTTGTTGCGGTGCAGGTATCGTGTGCAGGAAGCGATTTAGGTTTTACTAACAACCAATCGGCTAAACGTATTGTAGTAACGGTTACCGTACCGGGTGGTGAATCTAGAAGTGTTGCTTTATATAAGGGGAATTTTTAATGATAAAAATATTCCAATTAGCTAAGCATAATAAGCATAATAACAATCATAAAGTAAACAATAGAGGGTTTACTTTAGTCGAATTAGTAATAGTAATTGTACTGCTTTCAATTCTTTCTGTGGGCAGTGTGAAATTTATTAGTTTTAGTGCGCAGGGTTATGTGGACACAGTTAGGCGTTCAGAACTTTCTTCTACAGGGACAATTGTTAATGAAAAAATATCTAGGCTAGTGCGTGATGCTTTACCTCACAGTATCCGTATTACAGCCAATAATCGCTGCCTAGAACTGATTCCGATCATTGGCGCAAGTCAATATACTCAAGCGCCATTTGTATCAAGTCCTAATACTGTTTCTCAAACCCAGGTACATATGGTGCCTTTAAATACATCGCTAAGTGACAATGGTTTTATTGCTATCTCTCCCAGTCCAAATCAACAAAACTCATTATATTCAGGTAGCGATAACCCTGGATTTATTAGTCTAGAGACGGTGACATTTGATTCTACGAGTGCATCTGGTGCCAGCGTTTATACATTTAATAATTCGGCGAGTTTTCAATTTCAACAAGAGTCTCCTAGCAAGCGAGTATTTGTTACCAATGATCCAGTAACATTTTGTCAGGATGGAGGTCGCTTATATTTTTATCGAAATTATGGTTTTGTACCTAATGTAGCAAATTTAATTAGTAATTTACCCTCTACGCTTCCTAATCGTTTATTAGTCGCAGATAAATTACTATCAGACAGTTTAGTATTCAGTTACTTGCCAGTTAGCCTGCGAAGAAATGCGGTAGTAGCTTACGAATTAGAGCTGCAGGACGATTCAAAACTAAATGAAACTCATATAGTTAATCAAGAGGTGCAAATTAGAAATGTACCTTAATAAAATACCAGTTAATAATTATAATCATCAAGCCGGATTAGGGTTGCCGTCAGCTATATTTTTAATTGTAGTAATGACATTAATAGTGGCGGCATTAAATCAACTAAATGAGCTTAATTCTCAAGCTTATGGCAGAGAATGGCTGAGCCAAAGAGCATTTTATGCCGCTGAATCTGGCGCTCAAGCGGCAGCGGTATTGATCTTGAATAGCTCAGAGGTAGAGCCTGCTTGCGACGCAAGTTTTATTAACAACGCTTCGCTAGCCGCGGCTGGATTTAATTCATGTAATATTAATGTGGCTTGTGATTCCCAAACTATTTCCTTAGAAACCTATATCACCCTAACCAGCACAGGGTCCTGCGGTACAGGTGCCGATCAAGCCACTCGTATTGTACAAGTGAGGTTACTAGATGATTAAGTTTATATTGGTCTGCTTTTTAATGGTCACTTCAATCAACAGCTTTGCTTACTGGAGCTGTGCTTGGCCTTTTAGAACAGCATTAAATATTCAAGAAAATTCAGCATCAAATCTTACTGATTATCAGGTAAAAATTACCATTACTGGCAGCGATTTAAATAATGCCTACGACTGGACAAATAATGGTTTCGATTTAAGAGTGATAGACAGTGACGATGAAAGCTTAGTGGACTTTTGGCTTGAAGATTGGGATCAAGCCGCTAAAACCGCCACAATCTGGGTTAGATTAGATACCTTATCGGCAAATGAAAATAGACAGTTATATATTTATTATGGCAACGAGTTTGCCGATCAACTGGCTAATATCCCATTAACATTTGTTGACCCCGGCATTCAATTTCATACCCGCAGAGTTTTCTCTAATCCTGTTGATTTAACCGATGCTAGAAATTTATTTGATACAGCAGGGGATGGTAATGCAGGTTACGGCTGTGCCTTTATTACCGACTTTACCGGTATTACCAATGCTAACCAATTTGGCCAGGACGGAGACTTTATCGCACTTAGCTCAACGTATTTTAATGTGGCGTCTAATGAAACTGGTGTATGGGGTATTCGCTATGGTGCCGACTTTGGTGGCGGTGGCGGTTTATATGTTGACGGCATTCCGTTAGAAGAACAATGGTCAGACGATTTATGGTGGGCTAACAATTGGGATGCAAGCGGTGAAGTATTGCAGGGCACAATTGAACTGACTGCGGGTTATCACCAGTTAGAAGTTATTGGCCAAGAAAGCTGCTGCGATGGCGGCATCACCGTGCAATTTCAGCGGCCAGGTGGTGCATTTACCGCTTATAACGTTGGCGATATAGATATTCGCTCTAGAGCATGCCCTATTAGTATCGAACCAACTTTTTCGTTTGGGGTACAAGCCACTGCAAGTTGCCCTCCTCCTTTAGCACAGTACCGTATGGATGAAGGACCTTGGGGTGGTACGGCTGATGTTCTAGATCAGACCGGTAATTTCCCTGGCACCATGGTGGGCAGCGTGTTAAATCAAGCGAATACTCAGGTGTGTAATGGTTTGCGAGTTAATGATAATAATACAGTGAATCAAATTTCTGGTTTAAATACAGGCGTAGATTTAGATGCTGATATCGGAGCGGTAGGCACAGTTGCTTTTTGGATTAAAACGGTAGATGACTGGAATGCAGGCAACCTAAGACGCACCTTAATGGATGCAAGTTTATTTATAAATGGCAGCGCCAGTGACCGTTATTTCTTTCTAGAAAAACGAGGTGACGGACAATTACTGTTTAGATTTGAAGACAGTGCCGATGGTGACTATGCGGTACTTGAGTCGGCCGCCACTAGTCGAGTTAAAGATGTGTGGTATCACATTACCATGACGTGGGACTTTCCTAATGATCAGTTCAATATCTATC
Source organism: Bermanella sp. (assembly GCA_034112325.1). Taxonomy (GTDB): domain Bacteria; phylum Pseudomonadota; class Gammaproteobacteria; order Pseudomonadales; family Oceanobacteraceae; genus Bermanella. Next base: position 6,344 of record JAWUVO010000037.1, read on the forward strand.
AAGGCGATAACTTAATAGCCAGTGGTACACCAAATACCAACGGGGCTGTTTCGCTTTTAGGTAATCTTCATTTTGGCGATAATTCATCAGAATATAATGTAGCCTCTGGAAATTCTAGCAATGCATTTTTTGATGAAATAACCATTTTTAATACGGTAATTTCGGTGTCTGAAATTCGTGGACTTATGGCTAAGACAAGAAATTGTAGCACGCCTATCTTTACTAAGAGTTGCGACGCTACTTTTCCGGATGGTATTTCTAGTAGTAACTTGGGGAGCGTTATATTTAATAATGGTGCTCAGTTAATCGATAATCCTGATACACAGTTAAGCGCAACTGCCATTACTAACGGCTCGGGTAATTCATGTGTGAGTACCGACTGTACTGCAGGTGACCCAGTTGTAAATGCAGTCAGTGCGGGTGTTTTCCAGACGACTACTGCTACCAACGATATAAATATTAATAATAATGGTTCGGCAACGGTTGGTATTAGTACCGATCGCTATGACAATATATCGGCTGGTAGAAACACCAGTATCACTTTTGATAATAGTAATTTTAATACTTTTTATATTGATGATTTAGACGTTAATAGAGGCAGTGAAATTAATTTTTCAGCGGGAACCTATTGGATTAATAACCTATCCATAGGCCGCCAATCTGACATAAATATTATTGGTGGTAAGGTGCGCATTTATGTAAACAATGTAACTACTTTTAACAACCGAGATATTAACTTTAACTTAGGTGGTAGCAGTGAAAACCTATTAATGTACTTTTATAGTAATGCTAATTTTGGTACCAGAGCCAGAATTAACGCAACCATTTATGGAGAAGCTTCTATTGAGTTTGGTGATGACGCAGAACATACAGGCTTAGTAACGGCTCAAGTTGTAGAATTGGGTTCTTCGGCAGTGGTCACCTACGATCAAAGTGCCTATGACGGTCTAGACGATATAAGCTGGTGCGAAACTAATGCAGTTGGGGTGGGCAGCATTAATATATCGGCACCCACCACGGGGATTAATTGCCTGCCGTCTGACGTTGAAATTACTATTTTAGATACCAATGGAGATCGTCTTACCAGTTACGACGATGACTTAATTTTAACCACCGATGTTAATAATGGTGATTGGACAGTAAACGGTTCACAAGCTGGTTTTTTAGATAATCAAACAGCCAATGATGGCTCGGCTGTTTATAATATGAATACCGGTGATGGCGGCAACGTAACCTTACTTTTATCAAATACAACTCCCCAGTTAACGACCATTACGGTAGAGGTCGATGGCGTCACACAAACAGCAGCCATTGATTTTCAGGCCACCGGTTTTGTATTCTCAACTATACCAAGTCAAGTATCAGCGCTGGATTCTGCAAGTATTTCTTTGCAGGCCATCGAAACTGTGACCGCCACTGGTGCATGTCAAAGTTTGTTATTAGATCCTACGGAAGTTGATTTAGCCGTTGAATGCATATCACCAAACGATTGCCAGTCGGCGGTCAGTAGAGTGAACGGTAACATAATAAGCAATAATACATTTGCAACCCCATCCTTATCCTATACCAGTCAAAATTTAAATTTTGGTGATAACTCGTCAAATTCTGCAGCATTAATTTTTAACTATAACGATGCTGGTTCTTTGCGATTATATGCTCGCTATAATTTAAAAGATGTCGATGGTAATAATACTGGGAATACCATAAGTGGTTCTTCTAATAATTTTATTACTGTGCCAGCGGGTTTTTGCATTGAATCCACAGACACAAATTGGCAATGTACTGTACCCGGATTAACCAGTAGCTGCAGTGCATTTAAGCAAGCGGGTGACAACTTCAATTTATTGGTCACAGCCAAGCAAGCAAGTGGAGCAAGCACGGATTATTGCTCACATGGTACCACCAATAATTTCACCAACAGTGTCGACCTTTCCCATAACTTAATTTCGCCAACCGCCATTGATGGCGGTGAAGCAGGTAACTTCTCATTGACTTCTATCAATTTAACATCGGGTACGGGAAACTCAGCAGCAAACTTTAGCGAAATGGGTGTATTTACTATAACTGCCGGTGGAAATACTTATTTCACTGAAACACTACCCACCAATAGCTCGGTAAACATCGGGCGGTTTTACCCGAAAGAATTTCAAATAGTGTCAACTACCAGCGCTATTTATAATGATGGCTATAGCAATCTAGTTGGCAGCGGATTTACTTATACTGGGCAGTTAGAAGCCGATGGCACAGGCTCAATTTCTTATGACACCGAGCCAACATTTACCTTTGAAGTAAGAGGCTTTAATGATCAAAAATTAAATAATTTTATAACGCCTTTATACTCAACACCAGTATCAACAATAAGCGCTAGTTCAAATACTCCTGACAGTAATGCAGTGGCCATGACGGTCACTGCTGGATTTACCGCTGGTGTAATAACAGGTCCCGATGCCAGTGACCAATTTACTTATACATTCAGTAGCGCTGATCATTTTGTATTTGATCGTACACAGGCAAGTTTAATCCCGCCGTTTATCAATGATATTCAGCTATCTGTTGATAGCCTTAGTGTGGCTTTAGATTCAATTAACCTTGCTTCTGCCGCTACGATTTCTGGCTCGGGTGGAACAATGTACTACGGACGTATTCGCATAGAGAATGCTTATGGACCTGAAACCTCCCCTGTACCTCAACTATTTAAAGCTGAACGTTTTGATGGTACTCAGTTTGTATTAAATAGTTTAGATAACGGAACGGCTTATGATTTGAATGGGGTTAATTCGATTGTGGTTACCGACGTGGGAAATTTAACAAATAATTTAACGGCAACCGATAGCAGTATAGCTGGTGATCTAGGTGCTACTGGACAGTTTACCAGTGGCCTCATAAATACCAGTTGGGCGGTGCCAGCCAATAATCGATATGGATCTTATGCGTTTTTATATACGGTTGATAACTGGTTAAAATATGACTGGGATAATAGCGCAGATGGCATTAACGAAGACCCTACAGGTATCGTAAATTTTGGCCAATTTAGAGGTAATGACAGTATTATTTATTGGAAAGAAATTTACTATTAACTACGTTACAAAAATAAAATCATCAATATAAATACCAGTAAATAAAGTACTAATAATTGAAAAAAGTAAAAACAAAAAAAGGGGCTTAACAAGCCCCTTTTTTTAACCGACAATTTCTATTACAGCTAAGACTCTTCAGTTTCAGCTTCGCTATCTTCCATACCCAGCTCTTTAATTTTTCTAGTCAGTGTATTTCTACCCCAGCCCAATAAAATTGATGCGTCTCTGCGACGTCCAGCGGTATGTTTTAATGCGGTTTCAATCATAATACGTTCAAAAATTGGCACGGCTGTGTCCAGTACCGATTTTTTACCTTGGGCTAACTGCTGGTCGGCCCAGTTTCGTAATGCTTGCTCCCAATTATTGCTGGTGGTGATTTTTTCTTCTTGATTAAGTAATTCAGGTGGCAAATCATTTATGTGAACTTCGCGACCAGAGGCCATCACTGTTATCCAGCGACAGGTATTTTCTAATTGCCTAACATTACCAGGCCAAGGTAATGTGCATAAATAATCTTCGGTATCCGACTTTAATAGCTTTGCTTCAACACTTAGCTCGTCGGCTGCACGATTTAAAAAGTGGTGTAACAAACGAGGAATATCTTCACGGCGTTCACTTAAAGAAGGCAGCTGAATACGAATAACATTTAAACGGTGAAATAGATCTTCACGGAAGCTGCCTGCCTTAACTAGATCTTCTAAGTCTTGGTGGGTGGCTGCAATAATTCGCACATTTACTTTTACCGGTGTACTGCCCCCAACACGATAAAACTCTCCATCGGCCAGTACGCGTAGCAAACGAGTTTGAGTATCGGCAGGCATATCACCAATTTCATCTAAAAATAATGTACCACTATCAGCCTGCTCAAAACGTCCTTGACGTTTTCCTCCAGCCCCCGTAAATGATCCTTTTTCGTGACCAAATAATTCAGATTCAATTAAGTCTTTTGGTATGGCGGCCATGTTTAAAGCAACAAAAGGATTTTCACTGCGTGGACTGTGCTTGTGTAACGCGTGAGCAACCAGTTCTTTACCTGTGCCTGATTCACCGTTAATTAATACAGTAATATTGCTGTGGCTTAATCGACCTATGGCTCTAAATACTTCTTGCATGGCAGGAGCTTCGCCAATAATTTCAGTATGTTGGTATTGCTCAGCCGGTTCTTTTGCCTTGTTTGAGGTATTTTCATGTTTATGATTAATAGCGCGTTTAATTAAATTAACGGCTTCATCTACATCAAACGGTTTTGGCAAATACTCAAATGCGCCTTTTTGATAAGAGTTCACAGCGCTGTCTAAATCGCTGTGGGCCGTCATAATAATAACGGGAATGTCCGGATGAACAGCATGAATTTGTTGCAGCAGTTCTAAGCCATCAATTCCAGGCATGCGTACATCACTGATAATCGCATCAGGTACTTCGCGATTTAAAGCGCTAAGTACTTTGTCGCCGTTTTCAAACGATTGGCTTTCAATATTTTCTTGCTCTAACGCTTTTTCTAAAACCCAACGTATAGAACGATCGTCGTCAATAATCCAAACTTTATTCATTATCTTTCTCTACTGTAATCGTTAACCACTTTTATAAATTAGGAGCTTCTAGTTCAAGTGGCAGGTAAATTGAAAACTGGGTACGGCCAGCAGTGCTATCGCATTCGATGATGCCTTGATGCTGATTGATAATAGATTGTGCAATTGATAGGCCTAGGCCGGTGCCTTCTGGTCGGCCGCTGACCATCGGGTAAAACAAACTTTCACGAATTTGCTCTGGTATACCGGGACCCGTATCAATAATAGAAATATGCAGTACTAAGCGATGCTTTGTATGGCCAATAGTGAACTGTCTGACGGTGCGGGTCCGTAATGTAATATCTGCTGATCGCTCTGGATTTTGTTGGCTGATGAGTGCCTGCATAGCATTACGGGTGATATTTAAAATAACCTGTATAAGCTGTTCTTTATCCGCTAAAAACTCAGGGATACTTGGGTCATAATCACGAGTGATCGAGAATTTATCACTTGCTTCTACCAAAATTAAACTACGTACTCGCTCCAGCACTTCATGGATGTTTGTTTCGAAGCGTTCAGGTAACTTATTTGGCCCTAGCATTTTGTCCACTAGGTTTCTAAGGCGGTCAACTTCTTCAATGATAATGGTAGTATATTCTTCCAGTTCAGGATTACCCAGCATACGTTGTAATAGTTGAGCGCTGCCGCGAATTCCGCCTAAAGGATTTTTTATCTCGTGAGCCATGCCTCGGACTAAAGCTTGGGTTGTGGCTTGCGCGCTAATTAAGTCCTCTTCTCGACTGATACGTGCCAAGCGGTCGCGGCCATGCATTTCAATAATTAGGCAGGGCGACTGTTCAAAAACGGCTGGGCTGACACTGTAATCAAGTTTGGTTGTTTGCTGATTCGCTAGCCTGATGGTGGCCTCACGCTTGGTAAATGAACTATCATTCATTATGCTAGCTTTAAACGTTTGTATATTTTCGCTTAGATCATGAAAGTAATGATCAAACTGCTCCCCAACACATCGGCGGCCACTAACCTGTAAAAAAGATTCGGCAGCCGGATTTACATAGCGCACAGATAAGTCTTGGTCTAAAACCAGTACAGCACTGTCTAAGTGATTAATGAGTTCTTTATAAAATACGAAGTCGGCCATATATCTAAAATCCCTTGTTACACCGTTGTACAGCAAAAACCAAGCCAGATTCTAATCGCACCAAATTTGAAGTAAATACCTGTATTGCTTGATTATAAGGCGATACACCAAGGTTTTGAGATACATTGAAAAAAAATAGCGCACCAAAGTAGTGCTCGCTGCAATATGAGTGCGCATTGGACGGGTTGAACTCAGTACCGCTGGGTCTAAGCTCTTGATTGGGGCGTCTCTAAAATACTTGTATGATAAAAATTGTGCGTTGGTTATTTGAGAATTTTAAAGTCTGCACCTAGATGATTCGCGGTTGATGGTCAGCGGTTTAATATTGAAGGGCGCTGAACGTGAATTCGACGTTTTGGGCTATTGATTAAAAGTTTACCTTTGTGTTTGATCCGAGCCTGAAGTAAGTGAGAGCCACGAAATATGTTGTCTAATTCAAAATATAGCTGCGGCCCTTTGGCAACTAACTTGCCGTCCAAAAATAAACTAATTTCATGCTCACTTTGCAGTGCAGGTTTAATACTTAGTTGAATTTTGGCATTGCCAGCATCAGCGGCAACAAGCATATCATCCTCTTTTGGAGATATGATATTCAGCTTAGAGTAACCCTTAAAGGAGCCATCTGGCTGCTCTTTGTCAGCGGATAAGGTTTCAGTCTTGACGGTCTTTTTTGTGGGAATAGTTTGTAATTCAGGCAAATCAGCTTTTGATGCGCTGGCATGAGGGTTGTCTCCATAAACGGTGACACCTTCACTGTTTACCCAGGTGTAAACCTGTGCGCTTGTGTTAACACTTAAAAATAATAATGCCGTTATAAAAATTCTCATGGGAATTCTCAAAAGTTAGATAGCTTACTGTAACTTAAGCTAGATGTTACGTCAGGGCTTTAATATTAATTTGTGATCTAACGAGTAAAAACCCCATAAAAAAAGCAGCCATAGGGCTGCTTTTTTTATGCTTTAAATGCTAACAGCTGATTAGCAAGAGTAGTACATGTCGTACTCAAGCGGGTGAGTTGTTTGCTCAACACGGTATACTTCTTCCATCTTAAGTTCGATGTAAGCGTCAATCATGTCTTTAGTGAACACGTCACCTTGAGTTAAGAAGTCCATGTCTTCTTCAAGACAACCAAGAGCTTCACGCAAGCTGCCAGCAACTTGTGGAATCAATGCAGCTTCTTCAGCAGGTAGGTCGTATAAATCTTTATCAGCAGCGTCGCCAGGGTGGATCTTGTTTTTAACGCCGTCGATACCAGCCATTAACATAGCTGCAAACGCTAGGTAAGGGTTAGCTGTTGGATCAGGGAAACGAGCTTCAACGCGCTTACCTTTAGGAGATGCAACATACGGAATACGGATAGAAGCAGAACGGTTACGTGCAGAATATGCAAGCATAACAGGAGCTTCAAAACCAGGGATCAAACGCTTGTAAGAGTTAGTTGAAGGGTTGGTGAACGCATTCAACGCTTTAGCGTGTTTAATGATGCCACCGATGTAGAAAAGAGCTGTTTCGCTTAATCCTGCATAGCTATCGCCTGCAAACATGTTCTCGCCGTCTTTCCAGAAAGACTGGTGAACGTGCATACCAGAACCATTATCACCAACAATTGGCTTAGGCATAAAAGTAGCTGTTTTGCCATATGCATGAGCTACGTTGTGTACAACGTATTTCATCATTTGAACTTCATCTGCTTTTTTAACTAGAGTGTTAAAACGCACACCAATTTCGTTTTGGTTAGCAGTAGCTACTTCGTGGTGATGTACTTCAACATCAAGACCAATAGCCATCATTGTATTACACATAGCAGCACGCATATCGTGAGAGCTGTCTACTGGTGGAACTGGGAAGTAGCCGCCTTTAACAGCAGGACGGTGACCCATGTTGCCGCCTTCGATTTTAGCGCCAGAATTCCAAGCCGCTTCTTCAGAGTTAACCTTGAAGAAACAACCAGACATGTCTGAGCCCCAACGAACGTCATCAAAGATGAAGAATTCTGGCTCAGGACCAAAGAATGCTGTATCGCCAAGACCAGTAGATGTTAAGAAGTCTTCAGCACGTTTTGCAACAGAGCGTGGATCGCGCTCGTAACCTTGCATAGTAGAAGGTTCGATAATGTCGCAGCGTAAGATTAAAGTAACATCTTCGGTGAACGGGTCTAAAAATGCAGTTGTATCATCAGGAAGAAGAATCATGTCTGATTCGTTAATGCCTTTCCAGCCAGCGATAGAAGAACCATCAAACATCTGGCCTGTTTCAAAAAAATCTTCGTCTACATAAGAAGAAGGAATAGAAACGTGCTGTTCTTTACCTTTGGTGTCTGTGAAGCGAAGGTCTACCCACTTCACGTCATTGTCTTTAATAAGCTTTAGAGTGTTCGCTGACATTCTATTCTCCGGTGATTGAGACGATTGCGTCTATTTTAGTTATTTGTATGGCTTAATTTAAGCCAGTGTGTAATTTCGCTGATCCATATTAGTGCAAAACACGTGCCACCCTAGTGAATCTTGTTTGAACCAAGGCTTTGAGGCTTTCGGGTTAGTTGCTAAAACCCAATAGTGCACTCTATGGGTGCGCATCAAGCTTTCGCGCACCATTAGTGCTCACTGTTGCTGTGGGTTGCTCAGCTAATGGCTTATTACTTCTGGCTTGCACAGTATAGGTACAAGGCATGCTATTAGGTAGGGAATTTATGCCCTGTGCATAGACATATATCGGTAAATACGTCCCTTGGTTAAAAAATGTGCAAGTATTTTGTATTTAGCAACGGTTTTCGTAGCTTCAAGTGCTGTAGATGGCTATAATCTGCGCCTAAATTTTTAGGCTCGTCTGAACAGGACTTATTTTTATGATTGAGAACTTACGTAATATAGCCATTATTGCTCACGTCGACCACGGTAAAACAACCTTGGTCGATAAACTACTTGAGCAATCAGGCACCCTTGATCGTAAGGAGCTTGGTGGCGAGCGTGTAATGGACTCGAATGACCAAGAAAAAGAACGTGGTATCACCATCTTGGCTAAGAACACAGCGATCAAATGGAAAGATTACCGTTTTAATATCGTAGATACACCAGGACACGCCGACTTTGGCGGTGAAGTAGAACGTGTAATGTCTATGGTAGATTCTGTTCTACTAATCGTAGATGCGGTTGACGGCCCAATGCCTCAAACACGTTTCGTAACTCAAAAAGCATTCGCTCGTGGCCTTAAGCCAATCGTTGTAATCAACAAAATTGACCGTCCAGGCGCACGTCCTGATTGGGTAATGGACGAAGTATTCGATTTATTCGATCGTCTAGATGCAACTGATGAGCAATTAGACTTCCCAGTTATTTACTGTTCAGCGATCAATGGTATCTCTGGTACTGATCATGCCAATATGGCTGAAGATATGGGTCCATTATTACAGTGTATCGCTGATAACGTACCAGCCCCTCAGGTTGATCCTGATGGCGACTTCCAAATGCAAATTTCATCACTTGATTACGATTCGTTTAAAGGTGTTGTTGGTATCGGCCGTATTACACGTGGTACTTTAAAAACTAATGCTCAAGTAACTATTATTGATACCGAAGGTAAAAAGCGTAACGGTAAAGTTGCAGAAGTTAAAGGTTACCATGGTCTTCACCGTGTTGTTGTTGAAGAAGCAACAGCCGGCGACATCGTATGTATTACAGGTATCGACAAGCTAGGTATCTCTGACACACTTTGTATTCCTTCTAATGTTGAAGCGCTTCCTCCACTGTCTGTAGATGAGCCAACTGTAAGCATGACGTTCCAAGTAAACAATTCTCCGTTTGCTGGTAAAGAAGGTAAGTATGTAACTAGCCGTAATATTGGTGAGCGTTTAGAAAAAGAATTGATCCACAACGTAGCCCTACGTGTTGAGCCTGGCGAGAGCCCTGAGAAATTCCGCGTATCGGGTCGTGGTGAATTGCACCTTTCTGTATTGATCGAAACTATGCGTCGCGAAGGCTTCGAAATGGCTGTAGGCCGTCCAGAAGTAGTTCAGAAGGAAGTTGATGGCAAAATCCATGAGCCATACGAGCAAGTAGTAATTGACGTGGAAGAAGAGCATCAAGGTGCCGTTATGTCAGAGATGGGTGACCGTCGTGCCGACATGACTAACATGGTTCCAGATGGTAAAGGCCGTGTTCGTTTAGAATTCATTATGCCTGCACGTGGTTTGATCGGATTCCGTGGCGACTTCATGACCATGACGTCTGGTTCAGGTATCTTGACCAACGTATTCGATCACTACGGTGAAGTTAAAGCCGGTCCAGTTGCTAAGCGTCACAACGGCGTAATGGTTTCTATGGTAACGGGTAAAGTACTTGGCTTTGCATTGTTCAGCTTGCAAGACCGTGGTCG
>JAWUVO010000038.1:0-77672 GCA_034112325.1 Bermanella sp.
TCTCTAATTACTTTTAGCTGGTACTCAGCATCATCAGAGAAAGTGACCCCATTACTTAATAGCGATTGCTTGATTGCATTTTGAGAAGCAAAATCCACTGCAGACACATTTAAATCTAATATACGCAGTTCAGCAGGAAGCTCTACCTGCCCACGTAAGTGCCAACCGCATGCAGAGGTCACGCTGATAACTAGTGCGATAATGAGTAATTTAAAATGTATCATCTAATTCACTTTTTAATTGGCTACTATATTTACTAACTTACCCGGTACATAAATTTCTTTACGAATTGTAAATCCATCTAAATACTTAATCACACTAGCATCAGCTTTAGCTGCAGCGATTGCCGCATCTTTATCAATGTTAGCGGGTACTTCTAATTTGGCTCTCACCTTACCGTTTACCTGAACCACAACTTGAATGCTATCGCGTACAAGTGCGCTTTCATCGACTACTGGCCAAGGTGCATCTAATACCAAGTCATTATTGCCCAATTCTGTCCACAGAACATGGCACATATGAGGAGCAATTGGCGCTAGCATTTTAGTGATTGCAATTAATGCTTCTTTTAACACTGCACGACTCTGGTGGTTAGTCTTATCAAGCTTTTGCAGAGTGTTCATTAGTTCCATGATGGCTGCAATGGCGGTGTTAAATGCATTGCGGCGAGCAATATCGTCGCTTACCTTTTGAATGGTTTCGTGGGTTTTACGACGCGCTGCTTTTTGTTGGTCGTCTAAGCCATCTGCATTTAATTCTACAATGTCGCCACCGTCTACTAGCTCAGCCGCTAAACGCCAAACCCGCTGTAGGAACTTTTGAGCACCCTGTACGCCTGCATTTGACCATTCAAGCGACTGCTCTGGAGGCGCTGCAAACATGGTGTACAAGCGCACTACGTCGGCACCGTAAATATCAATAGCTTCTTGAGGGTCTGCACCGTTGTTTTTAGATTTCGACATTTTAATCATGCCTTCATGATTAAGCTCGTTGCCTTCAAAGCTGGCTTTTAATACGCGGCCTTTATCGTCACGATCAAGTTGTACGTCCACAGGGTTAACCCATTCTTTACCACCATTTTCATTCTGGTAGCTAAACGCATCGGCTAAAACCATACCTTGGCATAATAAGCTTTTGAATGGTTCGTCGCCTTTGACTAAACCGGCATCGCGCAATAATTTATGGAAAAAACGCGCGTACAATAAGTGAAGTATCGCGTGCTCAATACCACCAATATATTGATCCACTGGAAGCCAGTAGTTGGCTTCTTCAGGGTCGATCATTTGCGTATCGTCTTGCGGAGAGCAGTAGCGAGCGTAGTACCAAGAGCTTTCCATGAACGTATCAAAGGTATCGGTTTCGCGGAATGCTTGCTCGCCACCAAATTCTATATTCTCAAAATCGGGATTGTTCTTAATAGGGCTGTTTACACCGTCCATTACCACATCGGTAGGTAATATGATTGGCAGCATTTCTTCAGGTGCAATTACTTGCTCGCCATTTTGCTTATTGATCATAGGAACGGGTGTTCCCCAGTAGCGCTGGCGGCTCACTCCCCAATCGGTTAAACGGTAGTTAGTTTTGGTTTTGCCTTTGCCTTCTTGAGTTAATTTGTAGGCAATGGCCTTAAATGCTTTATTAAAATTTAAACCGTCAAATTCACCAGAGTTAATCAGCTTACCTTTTTCGGTGAAGGCGCCTTTTGAAATGTCAAAGTCGGCTGGAGCATCGATTACTTGGTTAATCTCAAGACCATATTTTTTAGCAAATTCAAAGTCACGTTGATCGTGTGCAGGAACGGCCATTACAGCGCCGGTGCCGTAACCCATTAATACAAAGTTAGCCACCCAGATAGGAACTTCTTTGCCTGATAGCGGATGGATAGCGGTCAGGCCAGTGGCACAGCCTTTTTTCTCCATGGTGGCAATTTCAGCTTCTGCCGTGCCACCCAATTTACATTCTTCAATAAACGCGGTTAGTAACTCGTTACCTTCAGCGGCTTGTAATGCTAGAGGATGACCAGCGGCCACAGCAAGATAACTAACACCCATAAGTGTATCTGGTCGAGTAGTGTATACGTCCAGATTCTTTTCCGACTCGGGGCTGTCTTCTTGACCTTTAATGCCAAAGCTCAACTCTACGCCTTGGCTTTTACCAATCCAATTACGTTGCATGGCTTTAACTTTTTCTGGCCATTGGTCTAATTGATCTAGGTCATCTAAAAGTTCTTCGGCGTAATCGGTAATGCGGATAAACCACTGAGGAATTTCTTTTCGCTCAATTGGAGTGTCACAACGCCAGCAACAGTTATCAATCACTTGCTCGTTGGCTAATACCGTTTGATCGTGTGGGCACCAGTTAACCGCAGATACTTTTTTATAGGCTAGGTCTTTTTCCACAAGTTTGGTGAAAAACCATTGCTCCCAACGGTAATATTCAGGTTTACAGGTGGCTAATTCACGGTCCCAGTCGTAGCCAAAACCTAGGCTATTTAACTGGTCCTTCATGTAGGCCACGTTTTCGTCGGTCCATTTACCAGGCGCCGTTTTGTTTTTAATGGCTGCGTTTTCAGCTGGCAGGCCAAAAGCATCCCAGCCCATTGGCTGCATGACGTTTTTGCCTTGCATGCGCTGATAGCGAGAGATCACATCGCCAATTGTGTAGTTACGCACATGGCCCATGTGCAGGCGGCCGCTCGGATATGGAAACATAGATAGGCAGTAGAACTTTTCACGATTGCTGTCTACAACGGCTTTAAATACTTGGTTCTCAGTCCAATATTGTTGAACCTGAGTCTCGATTTCTTTTGGGTTATATTGCTCTTGCATGGTGCTTGTATGCTGCCTTTAGAGTGCCAATAGGCGCTATTTAATGATCAATTCAGTGAGCAGTATCATACCCTAGACCGATTCATTAGCACAGTTTTGCCTTCAGTATAGGGATTTTTTTACTTAGTCCACATGCGTCTAATGCGGCAATTTTAATGATTATTAAATCTATTGTTTTGGGTCAATAAAGCTAAAACTAATGGATTTCCCACAAGCTAAATAGGGGTATGCGTCTAATATAAAGGAGTCACTTAAGATAGAGGTCGTTATGAAAATCATTTCCCAATTGGCATTAATAGGTGCGGTTGCAATCACAGCTGCGTGTTCTGATTCAGGTGGTGGGTCTTCAGCAGGGACGGTTAGCTTGACGGGTGATGCCGCGTTACCCGAACAAATGTCGTTGGTTGGAGCGCAAGATGAAACCACAGCCAGTGGATTATCATTATCTTCAGGTATGGCCTCGCGTTCATTGGTACAAGGACGCGCTGTATTGGATACGTCTACTTTACCGTCTGATAGCGATTATGTGTCCAGTAAACAAAATGTCTATGTATGGTTAGATGCGGTAGAGCCGATTAGTTTTATTGATAGCTTACTGTGTTTTACCAATCAATCTAGACCCCTAGCGATGAAAGATCAGGGCGATTACATAAGTTGGAATGACGCCAGCCGATGCTTTGAAGACCAAGGTCAAGGCAGCGATGACAGTCAGGGCAGTGGTGAACAGGTGCAGCAGTTTGTCACGATTGTGGGTAATAGTTCACAAGCCTCTGCCACCGACCCACTGATATACAAAGGGTGGGTTGAAGATTATGCAGGACAGTCTGGTGAAGGCGGAGGCCCTTCGGTGATTTTAATGCTGGGCGAGGTGCGTAACACGCCAACAGATGCAAATCCGTTTGGTGAGTTCACCCTTACTTATGGTTTGTTACCGACCCTTGCATCCACTGAGGCAGACAATCAGGGCTTTGGCGAAGTGGTATCGTCAGAAGCGTCAGCAGGTGGTGCGAGTTTTACCTTGTATCAAAAAGATTCATATGAGGCCAATAGTGTTCAGGTTAACTGTACTACGTCGGCATCGGTAGATTATAACGAGTCCACTCAAACCGGTTTAGCTCGAACTGGGAGTGAATGTGTAGAGGCCGATACGGGTAATACACCAGCATTTAACGACAACGCTGCATTTGCCTTAGCTGTGAACAGCGATTATGTACATATGGGTAAAGCGGCTACGTATAGCCAAATTGATGCGGGTACGTTCGATAGTCAAGTGTGTCTCGCTCGAGATGGTTTTAATAGTGTGGTGTGGAATTACTCAATCTATAACAAAGCCGATGGCTCAGAGGTGGCTATTAACTCAGGTATGCAATTAAAGGTAGATGGTGATGGTGACGGTACAGGCACGGATTCTAATGGTTTTGAAAACTGGGGTAATATTGGTTACTGGGGTTCATGGCGTGAAGATGGACAAGGTTTTACCGATGGAGAAACAGTACAACAGGCCACATTTGATGACACTGTGGGCGATAACTTTACCGTGAAAGTAGCACCAGGGCGCTTAATCAAAAATACGGTGGATGCTATTAATCTAGCGGATTTAGATGGCGTTACCTTTTCAACTCGGTTGAACGAGGGAGACACGTTTTTACTAACGGGTGCAACTGATTTTAATGGCGATGCAGATACCAATGATGGATTAGAGGTTATATTGGAAGCCAACAGCGCAAATAATGGCTTTGACGTCACTGGCATTCGCAGTTACGGCGAAAGCGGTGCAACCATTACACCTCTTAGTTCAGCCGTTGCTGTGGCGTTAAATAGTGATGTGGTACTGAATATGTGGTCGCGTCAGTTAGGTGGTAATGTTCGTTATCTTTCTGCAGCAAGTAAAATACGTTTCTTTACTCGTAGCTTTGTCGATGGCAGTGAAACCGCAGCAGGCGAATTATTTGCTGGGGGTTCTGCGGTAACATTAGAATGTTTTGATCGTTGCTTAGACGTTAATATTGCAGCAACTGACGTAACAAGCTCTGCCAATCAAAGTGATGTGTTTAGGAGTAATGCAGAGGCAACACTGCAAGATTACACCTTTACTAAGGCTGACCTGACCTTAAAAATCGGCGCCGATAAAGTGACATTTGCCAACACGGTAACCAAGGAAGACGTGCAAGATTCTAGCTATTGGAGCTGGGGTTTAAACAGTGGCCCGATGATTTCAAGCACGGTGGCAACCGCTAACTCAATTACAACACGGGCGCAGTTATATGCAAAAATTGAGGATAATTCTGTCACAGAGTTCTATGTTTGGGAAACGGGCCTAGAGCATTGGCAACAACAAATGGTGTTGATCGACAGCAGCGATAACGTGGTGTCGTTTGATAAACCCGTCACCATTAAATATACCCACGTTACAGCCAATGACCGTAATGCGAATAGCAGTGAAAATGGAAAAGTATTCTTGTTAGAATATGGTGGCAAGGGACAATTATGGGGCTTACCATTTGAACAAGGCGATAATAATCGCTGGGGACCTGTGATCAATATTAAGGATGGGGTGATTCTTGGCAGTGCTAGCCAATATATTATCAAAGCCAATAATGTTGAGCAAAGAATGCAAGTGGCAGCCAGCAGTAATTGCGCTGACTTACCTTTAACCGCCCCAAGCCAAGCGGTTCCAACCGGTATAACGGGTGGTGTATTTGACATTGGTAGTATGCCTGATATCTCAGAACAGGCTCCTAGTGTGGTTGATGGTGAGGTTACCGAGTAAGCATTAAAATTAATCGTCTTATAAACATAAAAAAGCACCCTTAAAACGGTGCTTTTTTTGTGTCTGCTGTTTGTCATTAATGAATATGATGACGGTTCGGTTAGTTAACTTGAGTAAGCCATGTATAATTAATTGGCTATGCAATATTAATGATTTAAAAATGTTGTTTAGCGCTGAAGTAACAGTCGTTACTGCTATATGAAAGAGGTAGAGGTTGCCATGGTATTAGAAGGCTCGTCAGACATAATTGTTCGATGTGAATATATGAGCGAAGGCACTCATGAAGGCTCGCAATGGCTGACATTTCGTAACGGCTTTGTATTGGTATTAGCGACCGATGTTATGGCACTTTATAAAAGCGTGGAATCAATTGGTGATCCGTTAGGTAACGGCTTGAAAGCCATGGTAGAACTTGCAGGCTCTGCCCAGCTGATAAAAGCCAGTGGTGGTTTAGTTTCATCTTTTAGTGCTGGCTTTGTGGGGTTAATGGACGACAAAGCCATTTTGATAACCCCCAACGATATTCAACTATTCAAAAATAAACAAGACGCACTCTATAACCGTCAAGAGCTGGGTCGTTTAGAGCTGGCTTAACCAAAAACCCATCTTTCAAGTTACTCCGGTTGAGTTTCTGGGCTGCGTCCTTTTTTCTGGTCTGCGCCCTTTTTTGCGCCCCGTCCCTTTAGCGTTATGACAGTTAGTAATACAAAGCAAAATAACAATATTGGCCAACTGCCCCAGATATTAAACGGAGTATTACCCGTTCTAATTTCTGCTTTTGCTCTTAGAACACCAAATTCCATTTGCGGTAGTTGATCTACCACTTGACCTCGATTATCAATTAAAGCAGTTACGCCAGTATTAGTACTGCGTAAAATATAGCGGCCATTTTCAACAGCCCGCATTTTTACAATGCCTAAGTGCTGAAGTGGGCCGTTACTTAATCCAAACCACGCATCGTTACTAATGGTAATTATCATACCGCTGTCTTTACTTTGTGCCGCCACATAATCTGGGTATACCACGTCGTAGCAAACAAAAGGCGCGATATTGTATTGTAAATTCTCTGCGTTCACTACGATAGGGTCTTGCTGTAATTGGCCGCCTACAAATTGCGACATTGGAATATTAAAAAATGATAACAGCGGTCGCCAGCTATCTGGCAGCGGCATGTACTCGCCAAATGGGACGAGTTTATTTTTATGATAAAGCCCTGACGCATCACCCAGACCCACAATCGAATTATGGTAACGACCAGGTTTAGCTTCGGTTTTTCCTTGCTGATAGGGAATCCCTGTAATTAACGCTGTATTAGTTTTTTTACCCTCATCATTTAAGTACTTCATGTACTCTTTGGCTTGGTGGTGTAATACAGTTATTGCGGTTTCTGGCCATAAAATCACATCGGCATCCCAGTTTTTTTCACTGGCGCTACGATACTTTTCTAGCGTAGGGTAAATTTCTTCGGGCAGCCATTTACGTTCTTGTGGAATATTGCCTTGAATAGCCACCACTTGAACGTCAGCTTGTTTTTCAGTCCATTCAAATATAGATAAAAAAGCACCAACGATCCATGGGGCAAGTAAAATAGGGGCCACATTTTTCATTATATTTTTGAAATTGTGGCTGCCACTATTAGAACTAATAGCTTTGTTATATGCATCAACAATGTATGCAGACATGAGTGTTATAATAAAACCAATACTGTAAACCCCAAACACGGGTGCAAAGCCTTTTAGGCTAGAGTTAATGTGAGCATCACCTAAAAACAGCCAAGGGAAGCCGCTTAAAAACCAACTTCTAGACCATTCAAATAATATCCAAACAGCTGCAAAGCTTAGGTAAGTTAGTTTTTTATCAGCAAAAAAGTGCTGATAAAACATCGTCATAAATGCAAAAAACCAAGCTAAACCCATGACAAATAGCAACGTCATTAAAGCCGCTAGTGGAGCCGGAGTATTACTGAAATCGTGAATGCTCACATATACCCAACTAACCCCCGAGGCAAATAACCCTAGGCCAAGCCACCAACCACGCCACATGGCTTGTCTGCTCGATAGGTCTTTTATAGAAAAGTAAAATAATGAAATGGCGACAATTTGCAGCGGCCATAAATTATAAGGTTCGAAGCTGAAGGGTATAAGCGCGCCGCAAACTAAGGCAAAAAAATGGCCTAGAAGTCCAGGCCGTTGTATCGAATGTAAATCAAGATTCATTGAAGGCTTCTATTTTTTTTCTAATTTTACGGCCGTGGAAACTTCTAACAAATGTATCTGACGGCTATTGGCGTTAACAACTTTATAGGACAGTTTACCTATTGTGGTACTTTCATCACAATCAGGCAGTCGTCCAAATTTATCAATAATGATGCCGCCAATGGTATCAAATTCAATGGCTTCGTATTTAGTTTTAAAAGATTCATTAAAATCTTCAATTGGTGTCAGTGCTTTTACCATAAAGGTAGTAGCGTCAACTTGTTTGATGAAGCTGTCTTCTTCATCAAAGTCATGTTCGTCTTCTATATCCCCTACAATTTGCTCGAGCACATCTTCGATAGTTACTAGCCCTGCAAGGCCACCGTATTCATCAATAACTAAAGCCATGTGATTACGGGTTGCGCGGAATTCATTTAATAAAACATTCACCCGCTTACTTTCAGGGACAAATGTAACGGGACGCATAATGTCTTTTAAACGAAAGTTATTATTGTTCTCGGCAAGTACTAACGGCAGTAAGTCTTTGGCCAGCATCACGCCTAACACTTCGTCATCGCTTTCACCTAAAACTGGAAAGCGAGAGTGAGCTGAGTCAATCACATTAGATAAAAATTGCTTAGGTGTTTGCTCGGCTTTTACGCACACCATTTTAGATCGCGGAATCATGATTTCGCGCACCTGCATGTCAGCCACCTGAATGGCACCTTCCATAATGGACAATGCATCGCTGTCTACAATTTGGCGACCTTCAGCCTCACGTAGAATATGCTTTATCTCATTGCTATTTTTTGGGTCGCCAGTAAACAGTTTGAAATTGTTTAGCCAGCTGAATATGGACGTCTTCGGTCGCTCTTTCATTATTTCATTCAGTAGTTAAGTAGGGATCGTTAATATTAAGTTTAGCCAGTATTTGACGTTCTAGATTTTCCATAACGTCGGCTTCGTGGTCCTTTATATGGTCGTAGCCTAATAAATGCAAGCAACCATGTATAACCATGTGTGCCCAATGATGCAATAAGGGCTTGTTTTGCTCATTTGCTTGCTGCTCGACCACCGGTGCACAAATTACCAAATCACCGATTAAGTTACCCATTTCATCTTGAATATGGGCAAGCTCTGCAGGTACTTCAAACGGAAAAGATAATACGTTTGTAGGTTTGTCTTGACCGCGAAATTCTAGGTTTAGGCTCTGGCTTTGTTCTAGACCAACAATCACGATGCTAAGGTCGGCTGCATCTTTTAAACCGATTAAGGCAGTGGTTACCCAAAGGTTAAATTGTTCAAAATTAGGTAGATTGTCGGCTTCAAATTCAGCCTGTAAGTCTACATTGATCATGCCTTATCTCCAGCTGTGTCACGAGCTTGTTGTTCTGCTATGCGTTTAGCTTCTTGCTTAGCATCGTGATTGTCGTAGGCATCTACAATACGTTGAACCAATGGATGACGCACAACATCTTTGTTGGCAAAGTGAGTAAACCCAATACCTTCTACTTCATTTAATATATTCATTATATGGCTTAAACCCGAGCGGGTACCGCGAGGTAAATCTACCTGGGTAATATCACCAGTTATCACCGCTTTAGAACCAAACCCAATACGTGTCAGAAACATCTTCATTTGCTCGGGAGTGGTATTTTGGCTTTCATCTAAAATCACATAGCAGTTACTTAATGTGCGGCCACGCATGTAAGCTAGTGGTGCAATCTCTATAATATTGCGTTCCTGTAATTTAGCCACTTGCTCGTAACCGAGCATATCGTGCAGTGCATCATAAAGAGGGCGTAAATAGGGGTCGATTTTTTGCGAAAGGTCACCGGGTAAAAACCCTAGCTTTTCACCCGCTTCTACGGCTGGGCGCACCAGCAGGATTTTTTGCACGTCGTCACGCAGCAGCGCTTCAACGGCGCATGCAACGGCTAGGTAGGTTTTGCCGGTTCCCGCTGGACCGATACCAAAATTAACGTCATGGGTGTTAATGGTGTGCACGTATTTTTGTTGATTTGGACCGCGAGGTTTAATAATCAGCTTAGGGGTGCGGATCACAATGGGTTTGTGACCACCTTGTTGTGCCGCTTCTTTTAACTGCATAATTTCAAGATCAGCTTCTTGCAGCATCAAATGAATTAAATCGGTACGAATCTCGGTACGATTGTGGGTTTCTCGATACAGTTTTTGAATAATCTTAGTACTGTGGTCTACGCAAGTGGCATCACCAGCAATTTTAAAGTGATTACCACGGTTAAAAATACGAATAGAAAAGTGCTTAGCAATTTGCTTTATATTGCTGTCCAAATGTCCGCATAAATTAGACAGTCGTTTAGTACTGTCAGGTTCTAAATAAAACTCGGCTTGTGCCGTATGCTTTTTCTCAGCTGTGCTAGTTTCTGTGGTGCTAGTTTCTGCCGTCATTTAAAACCTGAGTCTCGTTAAAAATAGTTACAATTTTTTGTAAAATAAAGTGTGTTAAAACACACCCTCTTCAATTAATAGTTGGCCAAATAGACTGTTGTTAAATGACTCTTCTACTTTAATTTTTACAAATTTACCCACTAAACTGTGGTCGTCACATCTAAAGTAAACTGAACGGTTATTTTCTGAGCGTCCAATCATTTTACCAGGATCTTTGTTAGAGACTTGAGTCACTAAAATAGTTTCAACTTTGCCAACCATGCGGCGACCAATGCCTTGTGCATTTTGCAGTATACGTTCCTGAAGGATTTTCAGACGTACCTTTTTGTCTGCTTCTGGCATGTTGTCTTCTAGGTCAGACGCTGGAGTACCCGGACGTTTGCTGTAAACAAAGCTGAAAGATGTATCAAAGCCAATCTCTGCGATTAGATTCATTGTGTCTTCAAAGTCTTGTTCGGTTTCACCAGGGAAGCCGACAATAAAGTCAGAGCTAATACTGATGTCTGGGCGCACTTTTTTGATGCGGTTAATCTTATCGATATACATGTCCACTTCGTGGCCACGTTTCATTGCAGCTAAAATCTTGTTTGATCCACTTTGCACTGGTAGGTGTAAGTGGCTCACTAGTTCAGGAACTTCGGCGTAGGCTTGAATCAAGCTATCGGGGAACTCTAGAGGATTACTAGTGGTGAAGCGAATGCGATCAATGCCATCTACTTCCGCCACATGGTGAATTAGTTCAGCTAAGTCGGCAATTTCACCGTCATCCGTTTCACCTTCGTAACAGTTGACGTTTTGACCCAGTAAATTCACTTCACGCACGCCTTGCTGTGCTAGTTGATTAACTTCGATCATTACATCGTTAAACGGTCGGCTTACTTCTTCGCCACGGGTATATGGCACAACACAGAATGTGCAGTATTTACTGCAGCCTTCCATAATGGACAAAAACGCAGTGGCTCCGTCTACTTTTGGCGCAGGCAGGTGATCAAATTTCTCAATTTCAGGGAAGGTAACATCGACAATTGGGATTTTATTAGCACTTGCATCTATAAATTCAGGTAAACGGTGAAGTGTTTGGGGGCCAAATACCATGTCTACTTGAGGCGCACGCTTAAGAATAGCATCGCCCTCTTGGCTGGCCACGCAGCCGCCTACACCAATGAGTAAGTCGGGGTTTTTAGCTTTAAGTTTGTTCCAGCGACCTAACTGATGAAATACTTTCTCTTGAGCTTTTTCCCTTATAGAACAAGTGTTTAACAGCAACACATCAGCTTCTTCAGGATTGTCAGTGATTTCCATTTCGTGGGTTTCACCCAATAGATCAGCCATACGAGAACTATCGTATTCATTCATTTGGCAGCCATGGGTTTTGATGTATAGCTTTTTAGCCACGAAGTTAACCACTCATACTTTTAAATTAAGGAGCGGCATTATAAACCTATGACAGAAATCTGCCCAGTTTTCTTACGTTAATAAATAATATGTTATTCTTTTCCACCAATAAACGGCTTAATAATACCCTTTATCGGTTTTTAGCGTTTTATTACGCTGTCTTTGCTAAAGTGGCCATCTCACACACTTGGTGATAGAGATTTTTAGTAACAGGCCATAGATAGTGCAGTAGATATAAGCTGCCAATATAACCTGGCTAACCAAGTACCGTATTGTGCCTACAAAGGATGGAGGCGTTTATGACAGAAGCTTTTTATAAGCTAAAAGGCGATGGAGCGGATAAGGATATTATTCGTCGGCTGCAAAATGAAATCATCAGGTTAGAGGCTCAAATTGGGCGTTTAAAAGGTGAGGACGCACCTTATCGGTTTAGCTTAATGAAAACCTATAAGTCTATGATTGAATCGAGACAAGAGGTCTTGGATCGTATGTTGTAGTGGCTAAGCTTGCAATAATTCAATAAGAAGAGGCGTTTGCCTCTTTTTTTGTGCCTATCGTTTATATTTATTAATTACCAGCTTGGGCTTTCTTCAAGGCTTTTTGCAGGCGTCGAACTTCAGCTTGTAATAGCACCGTTTTTCGTTTCCACCTATCCAATTGCGTTTTACTGACATTGCCACTTTTTGATCTATAAGAGTGGATGTCAACTTTTGCTTGCTCAGCGTATTTTTTTAGAACGATACTTTGATCATTAAAAGAAAGGTTATTAATTTCCACTTGATCAAAAGCTTTATTAATTCGATCTAATTGCTCTTCCTGCTGCAAAATAAATGATTCTAATTGTTTGCTATTTTTGGCCGTATTTATTTGGTGGGCATGGCGAGTTAATGAATAAAGACGCTCTGCTTGATAAAGGCTGAGCTTAGCTAGTTCCTCTATACGCAGTTCTTGCCTTGGATTTTGACGAATAAATTCTTGCGTAGCTGCAAGGTTTTGCAGGGTTTTGAGCCGAGTCTTGGGCATTAAATCTTTGGCATTCAACTCATTAGCCTGCTTAAGCATCGTATGTGTTTGGCCTAAGTAGGTATAATCAATGGCACTAACTTCTAGCATGCGCATTTCTTTTAATAAGGCTTTTTCAGCGTTTTTTGCGCCTTCAGCATCTTGCTGTTCAATGGTTTTTATAATCGTTATTTGCTGTTGTTCTAATGCATTAAATTGCTCTGGAAAGTTTTTATCGGCTTTTAGTTCAATCAACACCTTACGCGTCTTTAAGCTCTTTTTTAAAATGTCTTTAACCATTTTCTTGTTGCGGCTACCCGCATTCAAATACTCAATAACAAGCTGTGCATTTAACTTAGCTTCTTTATCTTTAGGGTTTTTTGCATACAAGGAGTTAGCCGAGGCAAAAGAGTCTAGGGCTTGACTGTGATAACTGGGGGCGTAGAAAGATAATTCTTCGCTATTAGATTTTTTAATCTTTAATTTAGCTTTTTGTAGTATGTCGTTGGCAGAGCTATTGTCCAGACTGGCGCTGGCGGCTCTAGATTCAACACTTTTTTGATCTGGCAATGACGCACACGCTGATAAAATCACAGATAAACAGATAGTCAAAAATGCTTGTTTACTAAATATATTCACGAATAAACTCTTCAGATTGGGCAAAAAATAGGTGTATATAAATTGTTAATCTAAATACCCGCTATACTTATTAATACATTAATAAGGGAAATTAATTATAGCAACAATGGTTGCCTAAAACTTAGAAAAATGGGAAAGTGAGGTAATCACTGTGTACACGGTCTTAAGGATTTGGTTATCTCTCAGGCAAGCGAGAGGTGGCGTACGTTCAATGCAATTAAATGGCATAAGATGGAGGCCTAAAATGACACAGACATTAAAACATCCGTTAACTTGGCGTTTAGCTGATGTGGAAGGCACTGGTGTTGAGTTTGTTAACGTCGTCATGCCAGAGCAGGGCGCCACATCAAATCAAGAAATACTGTTATCAACAGACATTCCTAGTCCATTAAATTCAAGTATGGATATTAGCTGGAGTGACGAAGATTTAGATTTATTTCAAACGTTACTTTACAAGATGCTAGACGTGACAGATACCGAAGCAGATGCTCATCGGCTTGAACTTAATCAGCCTGAGTTGGTTGATGTGCTTCATATTGTGGCTGCAGCGCACTTTATTGAGCCTATAGATGCAGAAGAGTTTCTCGCAGACGATATCCCAACTGTTATTAGCGAAATTGACCTTGGCGACTTGGTTTGTGTAAATACCAAGGGCGGTTTTAAAACCGCGGTTGTGGCAGACTTAGATAGTATTGAAGCGGTATGTGTATTGTTAGAACCGTTAGAAATAGATGGCGAAGATGTGCTGGATATTTACGATACGTTTGTGGTTAATAAGCACAATATTTTGCCCCCTGAGTTTGGTAATGTACTACCTGGTAATGAAGCCATAATTCATTGATATTTACGAAGTCGTTAAGTAAAAAAACCAACTCATTGAGTTGGTTTTTTTTGGTCTAAATGTTTCTATGGTTCTATCGTTAATCTATTCAAATTAACGTTCAATCGCTAGAGAAACGCCCATTCCGCCACCGATGCATAAAGTAGCTAGGCCTTTTTTCGCATCGCGTTTTTGCATTTCGTAAATCAGTGTTACTAATACACGGCAGCCTGACGCGCCAATTGGGTGACCAAGGGCAATGGCGCCGCCATTGACGTTTACCTTATCAGCATCCCATTGAAGTTCTTTGCCAACAGATAACGATTGAACCGCAAATGCTTCGTTGGCCTCAATCAAGTCTAGTTCAGCTAGTGTCCAACCAGCTTTATCCAAGCAGCGCTTAGTGGCGGCTACTGGGCCAATACCCATTATAGCTGGATCAACCCCAGCGTTAGCGTAGCCTTTAATAGTAGCCAAAATAGTTAGACCTAGCTCTTCGGCTTTTTCTCTACTGGCTAACATTACAGCGGCTGCACCATCATTTAAAGACGATGCATTGGCTGCCGTAACAGTACCGTCTTTTTTAAATGCGGCACGCATGCCAGCGAGTTTTTCTTCGGTAACTCCGGCACGTGGGCATTCGTCTTTATTTACAATGATTGGGTCGCCCTTACGTTGTGGAATTATAATGTCGATAATTTCGTCATCAAATTTACCAGCTTGCTGTGCGGCTACGGCTTTAGCCTGAGAGGCTGCTGCAAATGCATCTTGTGCTGCACGGCTAACATCATATTTTTCGGCAAGATTCTCAGCTGTTATACCCATGTGGTAATCGTTAAACGCATCCCATAGACCGTCTTGAATCATGGTGTCTACCATAGTGATAGGACCCATGCGCTGGCCAGTACGAGAGCTAGGCATAACATGAGCCGAGTTAGACATGCTTTCTTGGCCACCAGCAATAATAATGTCTGCATCGCCATTTGCGATTGCTTGTGCGGCAAGGTGAACCGCTTTAAGTGCTGATCCACAAACTTTGTTAATAGTTAGTGCTGGAGTATGGTGGGATAGGCCTGCGTGAATGGCGGACTGACGAGCTGGGTTTTGACCTGCGCCAGCGGTTAACACGTGACCAAAGATAACCTCATCAATAATGCCAGCATCAACCCCCGAGCGTTCAATTACACCCTTAATGACTTGGCTGCCAATTTGAACGGCGCTTAAAGGGGCTAGGACACCTTGAAACGCTCCAATAGCACTGCGACCTGCTGCAACAATAACCACGTCTTTCATAACAACTCCATAATAGCTAGGACGTCTTGGGTTTATTTTTTGCTCGTTTTTTGATAAATAATAACAAGCAATTTTAATAAAACTTCAAAGACTAATAAATTTATTAAACTCTCTCAAGTGTAACGGCTATAGCGATATTTTTTAAGCGAAAGTTAGTGTAATGCAAACAAAAAAAGGCGGTTATCGCAAAATATTTACGATAATCGCCCGTCCATATGCAGCGGCTATTAATTAATAAGTTTTATAAATAATCGGTTATCTTGATGCCAAACCCTAAGCGTCTTTGATACTGGTCGTATTCAATAAGGCTGTGGCCAAAACCTTCGAAATATTGCACAAAACCTTTAAATCTTCGGCCCAATGGAAAATTAACTTCTAGTTCTACCCAACCTCTATTGTCGTCACCACCTCTTAAGTTATTACCAAAACGAATAGATCGTGAAATTCTTTTATTTTGCTTAAACCATACAAAGTTGGCGTAGCCTAAATATTTTTCGATATCAGGGTTGTCATCGTCAGTTGGGTCATCAGCAATGCCAGACGACTCTTCTTTAATGCGATACCAGGGTTCGATACCATAAATTGAGTTACCATTAACATGATAAAAACCTGAGGTTATCCGATTCCAGCTGCGTGAAAAGCCCAGATACTGACCGTTGCTCTGATGATTAAGACCCACATTAACTCTATTTATTGGACCCCATTGTGGAGACATTTGTATAAATAACTCAGGTTCATGATTAGTTTCGCGGAACGGTCGAGATGCCTCCTCGTTGTATACTTGCCAATAAGATTTATTGGTATAAGCAATATATAGCTTGTAGTCATTGGCATCATCAAATTGATAAACTTGATATTTGATACTGAGTTGGAAGATAGCTTCAAGATTTTTAAAGCCAGTCCAATTTTCTCCCACTAATTCTTCTTGTAGCTCATTATAGGGCGTTTGGCTGTAAGAGAAGGGCATTAAATAATTAGGTTTATGCGGCAATAAAACCATTGGTATTTTAATTGCCCTGCGTTCTAGATCATTTCTGTGCTCAAGCGCCTCAACAAGTGCGGCGTTGTCATCTTCAATTTCAGCATCTTGCTGGTATATCTTAGGTAAATTCTCAATTGGGTCGGGTATATTTTTTATCGGTGTGTCTGTTGCGAAGGCGCTATTAGCGAACAGAAAAAATAAAACATAAAGGCGTAGCATCTAGATTTCCATATTTTTAATATTTGATTCAAAGGGCGGATTTATTATGCCCTTTTCACAAATAATAACATCAATGAGTTCATTCGGTGTTGTATCAAATGATGGGTTTATAGCTTGGCATCCCTCGGGGGCAATCTGTATGCCTTGAAGTTGTGTGACTTCATTCGGTGGACGCTGTTCAATAGGTATGTTGTCACCATGGCTTATAGAAAGATCAAATGTTGTACTTGGCGCAACCACCATGACTTTAACGCCATGATATTTTGCTAGAACAGCTAAGTTATAAGTACCTACTTTGTTGGCCACATCGCCATTGGCAGCAATACGGTCAGCACCAACAATAATCCATTTTACCTTGCCCTGTTTTAACAATTGCCCAGCAGCAGCTTCGCTTGAAATTTTTACTGGTATGTTATCTTGCATTAATTCCCAGGCGGTTAAGCGTGACCCTTGCAGCCATGGCCGAGTTTCTCCCGCATAAACTTGCTTGATTTTATCTTGGGAAAATGCGCTTCTGATTACACCTAAAGCAGTACCGTATCCACCGGTGGCTAAAGCACCTGCGTTACAGTGAGTATAAACCTCACTGTTTTTTTCTATTAGACTAGCACCCAGCTTCCCCATTTTTTGATTGGCTGCAATGTCATCAGTTAATATATTATTTGCGGCTAAAATTAATGCGTTAATTTGTTGTTTAGCCGTTAGTTGTTCATTTATATTTAAAATTTCACGCATTTTATTTAATGCCCAAAATAAATTGATAGCTGTGGGTCTAGAGCTTTCTAAAGCACAGAACGCCTCTTCTAAATTAAACTTACATGGGTTGTTTCTATCTTCAGGGGACAACTGGTCAAATTGCTTCAACGCAGCCAATACAATACCAAAAGCAGCTGTAATACCAATAGCCGGAGCACCCCGAACCACCATTTCAGTAATGGCTTGGGCGACTTCTATTGGGTCAGAGAAAATTAAGTATTGTTTTTTATGCGGGAGAATACGCTGGTCTAACAACTCTAATTTATTGTTAGAAAATATAATCGGTTGTACCGGCTGCCATTGTGTAGGCGCATTTTTGTGGGTCATAACAGAATCCAGCATGGGCTAGCAATGACTAGTCCATTGCTTTAATTCTGTTGATTATACCTTGAATTCATTCACAATGGATTTTAGCTGTTCAGCTTGAGCTGATAAACTCTCAGTAGATTCCGCCGTCGCTTTTGCATCCTCTACGGTTTGCTCAGAGAAATCATCTATACGCACAATATTTTTACTCACGTCTTCTGCTACCGATCTTTGCTCATCGGCGCTAAGCGCTACCATTTGGTTCATATTACTTATGGTGTCGATAGAATTTAAAATTTGTTGCAGCGACTTGCCAGTGGATTCTGATTGAGTAACAGATTGGTAGGCTTGGATTTTTGATTTCTCCATTAATTCAACTGCTTTTTGAGTCCCTACTAATAACTGCCCAATTATTTCTTCTATTTGATTGGTACTTTCACTGGTTCGTCCCGCAAGCGTTCTTACTTCGTCAGCTACCACAGCAAAACCTCTGCCTTGCTCTCCAGCACGTGCAGCTTCTATGGCTGCATTAAGCGCTAGAAGATTAGTTTGGTCGGCAATTGAGCGGATATCTTGTGAACTGGCGCTTATAGTTTGTACTTGATCGGATAGTGTCTGTATTACGTTACGTGCATTCTCTATGTCTTCCGCTAAACACGTGATGGCTTTAATATTTTCTTGAACAATTACTTGGCTACTGTGAGATTCTTGCTGGCCCTGAGTAGTGGCAGTTGCAGCTTGAGCTGCGTTGCTGGATACCTCAATTGCAGTCTGTGCCATTTCAGATACCGCAGTCGCAACCTGTTGTATTTCATGCTGCTGGTTTTCAATACCTGTTCTGGTGTGTTGGGCAATTTTATATACCTCAGAGGCGCCATTGGTAACGCCATGAGATAAATTTGCTAATACCTTAATCATTAACTGTAAGTGAGTAACAAAGCCGTTAAATCGATCAACCAGTAGACCAATTTCATCTTTTGCGTTTGTCTCTAGCCTGACGGTAAGGTCGCCGTTGCCAGTGGACATTTCTTCTAGTTCTTTAACTATGCGATAAATATTCGATGTCACTTGGCGAGAGATAACCCAGGCTACAAGTAATAATAAAACAATGATCGAAATACCTATCACTAAACCGGTGTTCAAGGTTTGCCGACTTTCTTGTTTGGCGTTAAGTAGTCGTTCGCTAAAATCACTTAAAGCTTTTACCCTAAATTCTTTTAGGCTTTTGGTAAATTGCTTATAATAACCATGCATATTAGTAGCCATGCTTGACATAGCAGATAGAGAGATAGTCCCTTTGATCATGCCCTGTGTTAGTGTGCGGGCACTACTTATGTATTGCTCTAATTCATTTTTTAGCGCTAAGGCATCCATTTTATAAGCTGGATTTAATTTCTCAATTTTATCTAATAATTGATTAATCTCTTGTTGATTTTGCTCAGCGTCTTTAATTAAATCTATCTCGCCGTCAGATATAGCGGTTTGCATTAATGTTCGAGCTTCAAATAACAGTAGCCAGATGCGTCCTGTATTGTCTAAAACTGGAAAGTTAATTCTTTCAATACTTTCTAGGCGGGCGGTATTATTTTGAGTGCTGCTAAACGTATAGCCAAGATAGCTAACAAATCCTACCGCACCAATTAATGCAATACTGAGTATTTTATATTTAAGAGAGAGTTTTGAAAAAAAGTGCATGCTAATCCTTTGGCCCAGCAGAGAAACGGGTTCATATACTAAGGTTTAGTCAACGCTGCTGCTGGCTTCAAGTGGAATGGTAGATTATTAGCTAAATTAACCAAAAATCGTGAACCATGACGCTTAAAGTCTAGTATGAGAGGTTAGCAGGTATAAAAAAACCCACATACTTTGTGGGTCTACTTTACTAACATGAATGCTTTGAAGACTTGTTTAGGCAAGGGTCAGCTTCAGGTTATCAATTAAACGAGCTTTACCTAAAATTGCAGCTACCAAAATAACTAAGTTTTTATCTTGGGATGAAGCTGGAGCAAGAGTGTCAGCGTTTCTGATCTCTAAATAGTCAGGTTCAAAGCCTAAAGATGCCAGTTCAGTATTGCCGTTTTTGCACAGCGTTAAATAACCGGTGTTGCCTGATGTTATTGCAGCTGAGATATCAGTTAGTAAGCGAAAAAGGTTACTAGCAGTAGCTTTTTCTTCAGGGCTCAAGTAATGATTACGCGAACTCATGGCTAGGCCGCTTGTTTCCCGGCAGGTGGCTACGCCGACCACGTCAAAGGGCAGGTTTAAGTCGCCCACCATTTTTCGAATAACGGCCAGCTGTTGAAAATCTTTTTCTCCAAAAAATGATGCGTCGGGAGCCACCATGTGAAACAGTTTAATAACCACGGTGGCCATGCCATCAAAATGACCTGGACGACTGTCACCACAAAGTCCTTGGCTAACCACAGGCACGCTCACTGTGGTTTGAGCGTCTTGGCCATGAGGGTACATTTCATCGATGGATGGGAAATATAACAAGTCGCAATTATGTTTTGTTAATAACTCTCTATCTGCGTCAAATGTTCTTGGGTAGCGACCTAAGTCATCTATGTCGTTAAATTGCAGCGGGTTGATAAAAATACTGCTTACCACAAAGTCGCAATCTTCGACGGCTTTGTCTATTAACATCATGTGGCCTTCATGCAGGCTACCCATAGTTGGCACAAAGCCTACTTTTTTCCCCGCCGCCCTAGCGTGTTTAATTTGGGCTTGAAGGTCACTAACTGTTTCAACTACGTTCATGCTTTAAATCCGTGCTCCGGCCCTGGAAAAGTGCCATCTTTAACTTCTTGCGCGTAACATTCAAAGGCTTGCTGAATTGTGCGGCCTTCAATCATGTAATTTTTAACAAACTTTGGTACATGCCCTGAGTTCATTCCTAGCATGTCGTAGCACACTAATACTTGAGCATCGGTATCTGCGCCTGCGCCAATACCAATCACTGGAATGCCCACGGCTTTGGTTAGTTTTTTAGCTAATTCTGAAGGTACACATTCTAACAAGATAAGATCTGCGCCAGCGGCTTCCATCGCTTTAGCATCGGCGAGCATCTGCGTTGCAGCTGTGTCACTACGGCCTTGAACCTTGTAGCCCCCAAACTTGTGTACGTATTGTGGCGTTAAGCCAAGGTGAGCGCATACAGGGATGCCTCGCTCACTTAAAGCCTCAACTGTGTCTACTAGCCAAGCCCCACCTTCTAGCTTGACCATTTCAGCGCCTGATTGCATTAGCAATGCAGAGCTCTCAATAGCTTGCTCAGGGGTCGCGTAAGACATAAACGGCAGGTCTGACATGATCAAAGCGCCTTGATTGCCCCGCTTAACCGCATCTGTGTGGTAACACATGTGTTCTAAGGTAACGGGAACGGTGCTGTCTTTCCCTTGAAAAACCATACCCAAAGAGTCACCCACCAAAATAACTTCTATGCCAGCACTGCTAGCTAGGTGAGAGAAGGTAGCGTCATAGGCAGTGACAACAACGAATTTTTTACTGTCTTGTTTGCGTTGATGCAGGGTGTTTATGGTTGTTTTGCTCATAAAGCACTCGTTCCGTTTTTTATAAGGGAGCTATAGTCCGGATTTACACTTGGAAGTCAATTGCCATTTGCGACCAGTTGTAAGTCAAAGGGGATTTTTTCAAGGTGTTTTGAAAGTGTTTTGCCATTAATTAAAAGCAGATCGGGTGACAGTTCCATAAGCGGGTACAGCACAAAGCTGCGTTCCAGCATAAAAGGGTGTGGGACGGTTAATCTGGGGGTATGAATTTGTGCGTTGCCATAACACAACAGGTCTAGATCTAATGTGCGTTCGCCCCAGTGGCGCTTACGCACCCGACCATGATCCTGCTCAAGCGATTGCAGTAGGTCTAATAAGTCGTGGGGACCAAGCTGTGTTTGCAAGAATACTGCTGCATTCACATAGTCTGGCTGATCTTGAGGGCCTACAGGTTTGCTTGAGTAGAGAGAGCTGGCATTGACGTTACGTAAATGGCGATGCCGAGCAAGCTCAATAATCGCTTGTTCAGCTTGCTCGATAGGGTTATGCAGGTTACTGCCTAACCCTATGTAAACATCAATCCAAGGTTTCATATGTGCTGCAGCTTAAGGCTGAGGGCGGCGTCTTGGTTTACGGTCGCTAGCGTGATTACCACCACGGTCTTTATAGTGACGGCTTCGCGAAGGACGAGTTTGCTCACGCGGGTTCAGCTTTTGGTATTCAGTCCACCAATCGCCAGTACCTTGTAAGTTTTCGCCTATTTCTTCGCGCAGCAAGATAAAATCGTAAGCTGCACGGAAACGTTCATGGCTGTAAATACTGTCAATGTTCTTAGGCAAGCGTTTAACCAAACGATGCTGGAGATCCCATATGTCGCGCATAGGGAAAACAAAGCGTTTAGGTATAGAGGTACTTTGCTGCTGGGCAGAAATTACTTCTTGTGCGGCTTGCTGCATAGCTGGTCCAGCAGGCATTTGCTTTTGAAGCTTGCTGGCTTTCTCTAGCATGGCTGGCCATAAGAATACCGAGAGCAAGAATGCAGGTGTTAATGACTTACCCTGCGATACGCGTAAATCACTGTTTTTAAGCGCTTGCACAACCATGTCGCGGTAAATAGGATTTTGTTCAATGCAAACTTGAGTTTGCGGGAATAATTGTGCAAACAAGTTTCTTTGTTCTAGTAATTTAAATGTATTGCGCGCGTAGCCAGCCATGAAAAGTTTTAAAGCTTCTTCAAACAAGCGTGGGGCAGGAATATCACGTAATAATGGAGCCAACTGCTTTATGGGAGCATCGGTTTTCTTTTCGATCTTAAAATCCAGCTTGGCAGCAAAGCGCACCGCACGAATCATTCGAACTGGATCTTCACGGTAGCGTGTTTCTGGGTCGCCAATCATGCGGATCGACTTATTTTGAATATCTTGAATGCCGCCTTCATAACTGGCAACTGAGAAATCTTTTACGTTGTAATACAGCGCATTGATGGTGAAGTCGCGTCGAATGGCGTCCTCATCTATGGTGCCGTACACATTGTCACGTAATAGCATGCCTGCATCGTTTGTTTTAGATTGCTGCTTGCCTTGCGCATTGTCATGGCTGCTGCGAAAAGTAGCTACTTCAATAACATCACGACCAAATACAACATGTACTAATCGAAAGCGACGTCCTATTAAGCGGGAATTACGAAACAGTTTATGTACTTCTTCCGGCTTTGCATCTGTGGCAATGTCAAAGTCTTTAGGCTCTTGGCCCAGTAATAGATCGCGCACACCGCCACCTACAAGATGAGCTTGATAGCCAGAATTTTGCAGCCGATATAAAACCTTTAGAGCATTCTCACTAATTTTAGTGCGGCTGATGCCGTGTGTTTTGCGAGCAATGATTTCGGCATTGGCTTCTGCAGATTTTGACTTGGTTAGTTTAGATATTAAGCGTTTAAGCATGATTCACATGAATAATAGTAATTAGTATAACCCTAGTTATTTTGGTTAATATGCGCCTGCGATGTATTAATCGTTGCGCCTATAGTGCATTAACCGTGGGTTTCGGCGTTTGGCGAGTGTACAGAATCCATACGAAATGACAAGTTTGAAAGCTTAAAGGAAATTAGTAGATGTATTGGGTAAATTAGATAAAACAATATAAGGGAGGGGGTTTTTAACAAAATAATCAAGGGTAGCGTTATTATTTTTATTGGTGCTACCCAAGGTTGATTCGAGTGTTTTTCTTATTTTTATTATTTAGGTTCGAATTGAGTTTTGAGTGTCTGGTACGCCCTTATTGTTATTTTTATAATGGGTCACTACACACTCAAAACACGAATTCTGGTTGCCTGTTATTTTAATTATTATGGCTACAGAGATGTCAGAAATACTTTATTATTTTTATTTGTGTATTTCTTATATCTCCGTGCAACCTGATTTATTATTTTTATTAGTATCAGTGTTGCAAGTACTAAGTATAAAGCATTTGCTGTGCCAGTTTTAATAAAACCTTTAAAATCAATAGCTTACAGTTATTACGATGCTAATATCTTAATTTGTGTCAGCGGTTTGTTACCAATGGGCGCTTTTTTCTACCCAGTGTGGGGTAGACGGTAACATCGGTAACAAAATTGGCCGAAAGTGTCTTTGTAACGAATAAATAACAGGCTAGCAGGCGGAAAAATTAGGGTATTAAGGTATTTTTTTATCGTTTTTCGACAAAATAGTGACATATCCTTCGCCTGAAGGCTCTGAGTTTAAAGGGGTTGAGCGAACCAATAAAATATACTGCGAAAAATAAGTATTTTTAAGCCTAGCAATTTAGGGCTGCCTATTTCCATACCTAATGGTAGCTCTAAAGTACGATGCAAAAGTCTATTTATATATAGCGCACTCTATGTGCCATTTAATAAAATACTTTATAAATCAATTGCTTAGAGTTGATTTTTGGTATGTTTTAGATTGGGTGGCGTAAAAGTGTTACTAAATATGAGTCGTGTGTACCAAAATGTGGGGTGTGAGGTAACGTATACGTTTGATGCTAAGCATAGTTACCTCTATATGTGTCTCTTATAGGTGCCTTTATATGTACTTCTGCGTGTTAGCTATTATCTCTCTATTTAGACTTTTTACGTGGAATACCCAAACGTTGTCTGCGTTCCCATAGGCTTTTACGGCTGATTCCCAGTTTTAAGGCCAGTTCTGTTTCTGTCATTTTGTCTTCGTTTTCTAACACAAAATGTTGAAAGTAATCATCCAGCGATAATTCAGATGGGTTGGTCTCGGTTGCCGCGCTTCCTTGCTGAGGGTTTTGCTGTAGCGATTCCATCATAGAGGGCGAGATGTCGCGGTCAGGCTGAACGTCTATGGCCATAGCTTCAGCTTCTATGGCTTCGCCATCGTTTAAGATAACAGAGCGCTCAACGGCATTTTCTAATTCACGTACATTACCCGGCCAGTTATATTGCGAAATAGTTTTTAGGCAATGGTCTGTAAATACCAATAACGGACGGTTTAATTTGTCACAGGCTCGCTGTAATAGCTTTTGTGCCAGCTCAAGTATGTCATCACCACGATCTCTTAAAGGCGGTAACTTTAGTTCTACTACGTTTAGGCGATAGTATAAATCTTCACGGAACTCGCCTTTTTTAGCCAGTTCTTTTAAGTTGCGATGGGTAGCAGCCACTAGACGCACATCTACCTTTTTGCTTTGTACACTACCTACGCGTCGAATTTCACTTTCTTGAAGTACTCGTAATAGGCGGGCCTGGGCTTCTAATGGCAGTTCACCTATTTCATCTAAAAACAAGGTGCCGCCATCAGCGGCTTCTACCAGACCTTGGCGCACAGACGTCGCACCCGTAAATGCGCCTTTTTCGTGACCAAATAATTCAGACTCAATTAATGTTTCAGGAATTGCGGCACAGTTGACACTGATCATTGGGTTGTCAGCTCTTGGGCTTTGCTCATGTATCGCTCTGGCCACAAGTTCTTTACCAGTGCCCGATTCACCCAGTATTAATACTGTCGCGTCTGTTGGGCTTACCTTTCCGATCTTTTTAAACAAGTCTTGCATCGGTGGGCAGCTACCAATCATGCCAGTGGTTGGGTGTACCTTTTGAATCTCTTTTTTAAGAACGGTGTTTTGACGCTCAAGGCTTTTACCTTTCAAAATACGCTGTACGGCAATGACCATTTCGTCGTGATCAAATGGCTTAGCAATATAATCCACAGCGCCCATTTTCATTGCATCTACTGCGCTGCGTAAACTGGCAAAGCTAGTCATTATTAATACCGGCGCTTTTTTCGCTTTAGTAATTAGTTCGGTACCATTACCACCCGGCAGTCGCAGGTCACTGATGATTAAATCGTAGCTATCTAAATCTTTTTCTTTGGCTTCGGTAAGGGTGGGGGCTTCATCTACTTGATAGTTATTACGTTCTAACAAGCGACGTAGGGCATTACGAATTACTTTTTCATCTTCAACAATTAAGATGTGCGCCATTAGATATCCCTGTTTATTATGCCGTCGTCATCATCTTGATAACGTGGCAAGTTAATGATCACGCAAGTACCTGTGCCTGCTTGTTCGTCAGCGGGGCTCACAATACTAATATGACCGTAGTGTTCTTCAATTATGCTATAGACCAACGACAGGCCTAAGCCAGTGCCCTTGCCTACTTCTTTGGTGGTAAAAAAGGGTTCAAAGATTTGTTCAATTTTGTCTTCAGGAATGCCTTCTCCCTGGTCTATTACTTTGACTTCAATAGAGTGGCGTTCGATGACAGCAAAAACACTAATAGTTGTATTGTCGGGGCTAGCGTCGCGTGCGTTGCTTAATAAATTGACGAACACTTGCTGAATACGCTGTTCGTCTCCCAGTACAATAGCATCTTGCGGGCAATGATTGGCATATTCGATACAGTGTTCTTTGCCGCTAAGCATTAACAGATCCATAGCGTCTTGTGCGCATTGAAAAATACTAACAGGGCCTTGTTCTTGGTGTTGTGAGTGGTTACCAGTGTGCGAAAAATTCATTAATGATTGCACTATGCGCGTCACCCTTTGGGTTTGTTCTAAAATTTGCTCACCAATTTCAAGTAAATTTTCGTTGTCCGTTTCGTATTTTATATCTTGGGCTAAGCAGGCTATGCCAGTAATTGGGTTACCAATTTCATGGGCTACCCCTGCGGCCAATCGACCCACAGAAGCAAGGCGCTCGCTATGAATTAATTCTTCCTCTAATAATTGGGTCTCGGTTTGATCTTCAAGCAAAATAACTACGCCGCCATATTCGTGACTGTCAGGGTTTTCCAGTGCCCCTTTGTGAAGATTTATCCAGCGTGGTCGACCGTTTACTTCTATGGTTTTTTTATTGATGTGGGCGTTGCCGTCGGCAATAAAATCTACTAACAGACTGCGTAATGGTTCTTTTAAATTACTCACCTTGCTGCCTACCACTTCTTCGGCGGCTACTTGAGTCTGAATGGCCAACGCACTATTCCACATTAATATTTCGCCATCGGCGCCTAAACTACACGCACCCATGGGCAGGCGTTCAAGGGTTTGTCGATGAAAGCGACGCAGGCTATCAAGTTCAGCGGCTAGTCCTGTTAGTCGGGAGTGATAAGCCTCTAGACCTTTTTCAATAAATTGAATGTCATGGCTAGCTTGAAGCTCGTCTTTATACTTGTAGGGTAAATACTGGTTAACAATATTATGAGAAACAGACGGCCCCATTAATCCAGATAAGTTAACTTCAATACGACTTCTTAAGCGTCTTAGTTGATAAGGTCGGTTTTCATTGGCACCTAAATTTAGGTCGGTGAGAGCTTGGGAAATTTCACGCTTAGCCGCTTTTTCGCCTAATGGAACAGCCAAGCTTAACATGAACTCATTGGCAGTATTGGCGACTAATTCTTTTCGTTGAGGTGCGCTTAATGTATCGATACTACAAGCTTCGGCGGCACTTTCTTCAAGAGGTCGTGTTTTACTGACCATAGATATTCCCACAAAGAATATCGAGTTTAAAAATACAGATCCCATGGCCGCTAAATACCAGTTGTCACGATCGGTCACAGGCAACAGCGGGTCGATCCAGGTAAGGCTAGTAAATTCTGCTAATGGAAGAAGCATTGCCCAAGCCCAGACCATTATCCCGGCGGTCAGGCCGGATAAAAATCCTTGGCGATTAGCATTGGGCCAATAGAGAACGCCCAGCACACCCGGTAAAAATTGTAATGTGGCCACAAACGCAATAATACCTAGTTCACTTAGGTCACGTCCTTGAGCTATGTATCGATAAAAGCAATAACAGGCAATGAAAATAGCCGCGATAACCCAGCGCCTAACCCATAACAGCCATGCGTACATATCTTTATTGGGATTTGGCTGAAATGCTGGCAATACCAGATGATTTAATGCCATAGAGGCCATAGCTAGAGTGGTTACTATTACCATTCCTGATGCAGCTGCTAAGCCGCCAATAAAAGTAATAGCTGTTAGCCAGGGGCTTTGAAGCTCTAGGCCAATACCAATAGCAAAATATTCAACAGGAGTATCTAGCTCTAAATACATGCCGGCCCATAAAATAGGGGGCACCATAATAGCCATAATTAACAGAAATAAGGGCAAGCCCCAGCTTGCTGTATTCAGCGCCCGAGTTGAGGAGTTTTCAGTGAAAGCCATGTGAAACATGTGCGGCATTACAATCGCAGCGGCAAAAAACACCAATAACAAGGTGCGCCAAGGGCCTTCCTGAATTTGGCTTTGCATGCTGGTCAATTTAAAGTGGTTAGCTTGGAGCCAAACATCAATTGAATCGGGGCCATCAAATATACCAAAAACAGCGACACAACCAATAATGCTTATGGCGATGAGTTTGATAATAGATTCAAAGGCAATGGCGAATACAAGGCTTTCATGTTTCTCTCTAGAGCTTACATGGCGGGCACCAAATAAAATTGCAAATACAGTCATAACCGCGCAATAACCAAGTGCGATATCAATGCGGCCTAATTCGTTATTAAGCAAATGAAAGGTATCTGTGACGGCGGTTATCTGCAGTGTAATAAGCGGCAGTATTGCGGCTAGCATAACCAATGTTGTGAAAGTACCTGCCGCCCGTGAGCGATATCTAAATGCAAATAAATCGGCTAAAGAAGTTAATTGGTAGCTCTTGGTAATTCTAAGGATGGGTTTAAGTAAAATAGGGGCAAGTACAAACGCGCCGCTGATGCCAATATAATAAGTAAGATAGCCATAACCATATTCGTGAGCAAGGCCTACGCTGCCATAAAATGCCCACGCACTGGCGTAGACCCCCAGCGACAATACGTAAATAAACGGATGACGAACTACTTTTTGTGGAATCCAATTTTTTTCTACAGAATATGCAGCTAAAAAAAGTGTAAAGAGATAAACCAGAACAATACTGACAAGTACGCCAAGACTAAAGCTCATTGACTATCCTTCTCTTGCCAGCGTTGCAGCAATATCGAGCCACCAATTAAAATAAGCCATAGTGCGAAGGGGCGATACCAGCTTCCCGATTCGGCCAGCCACCAATCAATGATGACTGGAGAAACAATAAAGCCAGCAAATACAAGCAGTAGAATAAGTCGATGAAAATACATATCAATACTGTCCTGTTTTGAGTGAATTAATGGAGCCCGATGTTACTGGTGGTAACAACTTCAGGCAAGGTAAAGTTAAAAATTGATGTCTAAAATACCAGCCTTAAGGCTAGGAATAGCATTCATCTGCCAGTGCGTTGTAGCCCAACTTAACACCTCAGCAGGGCTGTTATGGGTAGTGGCTGGCGGTTTAGCTTGCTGAAGAAAATCCAGCACCTCTAACAGATTTTTTACAGGGTTGCTTAGATCTAACGCTTGAGCTTTATTTTGCTTGCTCAGCTTTTGCCCCTGCTCGTTAGTAATTAAAGGAATGTGCATGTAGCTGGGCACTGGCCAGCCCAATTGCTTTAATAAATAGATTTGTCTTGGCGTGTTATCTATCAGGTCGAGTCCACGGACAATATGGGTAACTCCGGAATCATAATCGTCCACTAGTACGGCCAATTGATAGGCGTACAACCCATCTTTACGCCTTAATACTTGGTCACCCACCTGTGCCAAGTCTTGGCTATATTCTTGGTAAACTCGGTCAATAAAAGTGATCTTTTGGTTTTTTATCAGCAAGCGCAGGGCAAGGTGTGGCTGTTGATGGGGTGTAGAGTGTGGTTGATCGCACTTGCCGTGGTGAAGACCCGCCTGGGCAGCTAGCATTTTGCGCGAGCAGCTACATGAAAACAACGCGCCTTTATTTTCTAGTAGATTCAGTACTTGCTCGTATCTAACAGAGTGCAAGCTTTGACGTTGAATTTCACCGTCCCAAATTAAATCGTGGGCAATTAGTTGCTGGGGGATAAGTGAATTGGCCGCAGGATCTTCTCTAGGAGGGTCAAGGTCTTCGATTCTTAGTAGCCACTGCCCTTTATGGTGTTTGGCGTCTAAATAGCTGGCAACAGCGGCTACAAGAGACCCGAAGTGAAGTGGGCCGGAAGGTGTAGGAGCAAATCGGCCGATGTAAGTCATAAAGCTGCTCAACTAAAAAAGATCAAACGGTCAATAATATAAAGCTTAAAACGCAAAAAGGCCCCGAAGGGCCTTTTAACTAAAAGGTAATTACCCTTTTATTTGTTTTTCTTTCATTTCAGCTAGTGTTTTGCAGTCAATGCAAAGATCAGCTGTTGGACGTGCTTCTAAGCGGCGCACCCCAATCTCGATGCCACATGCATCACAGTATCCATAATCATCATTTTCGATAAGCTCTAGAGTCTTTTCGATTTTCTTGATTAGTTTACGTTCGCGATCACGAGTTCGAAGCTCTAGGCTAAACTCTTCTTCTTGGCTAGCTCTATCGTTTGGATCAGCATAGTTCTCTGCATCAGTCTGCATATGAACTTTTGTACGATCTGCCTCTTCCATTAACTCCTGTTTCCAGTTGCTAAGAATAGCTTTAAAGTGATCCTTCATGGGACCACCCATAAATTCTTCGCCTTTCTTCTCCTTGTAAGGGGTGAAGTTAGACAGTGCGAAATCTTGTTTTGTATCTGTTGGCATTAATACTTGCCTCATGTTGGCTGATTGAAAATCAGACATATTTCCATTACTCGCCCCTTTCGTCGTGGGCGATTTTAAAATTCGGCGAAAAACTACCAGATTACTTTGTTCTTATCTACATTTATTGTTAAAAAATGAAGACCTTTAGTTGAAAATCAGGACAATACGCTAAAAACCAACTGGGAATTACTATGAAAGTGGCCAAACGCCTAAATAACATCGCGCCTTTTCATGTTATGGATCTGCTTGCTAAGGCTAAACAAATGCAAGCTGAAGGTCGAGATATAATTCACTTAGAAGTTGGCGAGCCCGATTTCTCTAGTCCAAAGGCCGTCATTGATGCTGGTATTAAAGCATTAGAACAAGGCAAAACACACTATACAGCGGCAACTGGTTTACCTGAATTAAAGCAGGCAATATGTGGCTTTTATTTAACCCGTTATGACAAAAAGGTTGATCCGGAGCAAATAATAATCACTCCTGGTGCTTCAGGTGCATTACAGCTAATTAGCTCTTTATTGGTTAACCCAGATGAAACATTACTGTTAACCGATCCGGGCTATCCATGTAATCGACATTTTTTAGCCAATATAAATGCCGAGGGCCTGTTAGTACCTACTTTGGCTGAAAATGGCTTTCATTTAACCCCCGAGTTAGTAGATCAGAATTGGCAGTCAGCTACGATTGGTGCACTAGTTGCCAGTCCAGCAAACCCCACTGGGTCGGTAATGAGCGCTGAACAACTAAGAATATTACATCAATCTATTAGTGAAAAAGATGGATACTTAATAGTAGATGAAATCTATCATGGTCTAACATATGGAATAGATGCTGATACGGCGGTTGGTTTGGCGGCTAGTCAGGGCCGTGAACTCGAGCAGGATAATGTATTCGTAATTAATAGTTTTTCTAAATATTTCTCTATGACAGGCTGGCGGTTAGGTTGGCTAGTTGCACCCAAATGGGCAGTGAAAGATTTGGATAAACTGGCGCAAAACTTATTTTTGGCGCCATCGACGCCAGCACAATATGCAGCTTTATCGTTATTTTCTGATGATTGTATCGCAGAGCTGGAAGATCGTAGATCGCAGTTTTGTGCTCGCCTCGAATATTTGTTACCAGCGATCCAGCAGCTAGGGTTTGTCGTACCTGTCAAGCCAGAGGGCGCTTTTTATATTTATGCGGACATTAGTCAATTAGCACATGAGTATAATCAAGACAGTATGGCTTTTTGCTTGTCGTTACTTGAAGAAACCGGAGTGGCGATAACCCCAGGGATTGATTTTGGTAAACAGCATGGACATCATTTTGTGCGTTTTGCCTATACTGCAGATGTTCCTGTGTTAAAAAAAGTAGTTGCACGTATTAAACAATTTTTGTCAGCTGACGCGGCTAATTAATTCACTAACTAAAAGATATCTTAATGAAATTTGAATTTCCGTTACAAAAAGGAAAATGGATAAAGCGATACAAGCGTTTTATGGTGGACTTAAGCTTACCTAACGGTGAAGAATTGACGGTTCATAATGCAAATACTGGCTCTATGAAAAACTGTTATGTAGAAGGTGGTGATGCTTGGTATTGGGATAGTAAAAATGAAAAACGTAAATATGTCCATAGTCTTGAACTTGTAGAAACACCATCTGGCCATGTGGCATGTATCAATACTTCTCGCCCTAACTATCTTGTAGCCGAAGCCATAGAAAACGGTACAGTGAAAGAATTGCAAGATTACCAAGAGTTAAAAATGGAAGTACGTTATGGCGATGAAAAAAGTAGAATTGATATATTGTTGTCAGGTGGCAAAAAAAACATATATGTAGAAGTTAAAAATACAACGCTACTAGAGCAAACTACTAACGGTAAAGTGGACCAGAATGGTGATACTACCGATGGCATTGGTTTTTTCCCTGACAGTGTCAGTGATCGTGCTAGTAAACATTTACGTGAACTTATGCGCATGGTAGATGAAGGCCACAGAGGGGTGATATTTTTTTGCGTAAACCATACAGGTATAAAAGAAGTTAGGCCTGCGGATCATATAGACACATTATATGGAACCTTGCTACGAGAAGCGAAACACAAGGGGGTAGAAATACTGGCTTACAGAAGTGAAATTACAGATAACGAAATTATTTTAAAACAATTTATCCCTGTGGTACTAAATTAATAATACGACTAACTAAAAAACTAAGTCCCATCATAAATAAGTCCCATCATAAATAAGCTTCAAAAAAATATATCCTAATAAAAGTAGATTTGAAAAAGATAGATGTTACCAGAAGTGAATAATCAGCTATCTGGTAACTATTCTAATTTCCTAATTATTATTGTTGATCCAAGTTAAAAACTCAGCCCAAAGAGTACTTTCCATTTTTGGTCTAAAAATATCAAAGTGACCAATTTTTTTAAGATTAAAATCCTTAGGGTTAATATGAATGCGCTCTACATTGCAGTTATAGTGATTTGCAATAAAGTCGACACATGCTTTTGGGGCCAAATTATCACCTTCAAAACTATAAGAACGAACTGGTGATGATATTTGTTTTAAATAGACAATTGATTCGGGAGCATGCTTGCCAAACATGTATTCTGGATCACGACACCAGCTAGCCCATTCATAAATAATACCAGACGGTAAATCCTCACCAACGCCCAGTCTTTTAGATGGAAAATAGCGTAAAGTTTTAGTTAAGATGGGAACTAATATATGCCACAAGAAAAATAGTTTATATCGTTCAAAACCTTGCCAAAGTTTCCAGTAGCCACTTTGAACAGAGCAATGTAAAACAGAAGTAAGTTTATTATTATCTTTTGATAGTGCCAGTAACTGACCGCCTATGCTATGACCTATAAAGTGAAGTGGGTAATTATTATAAGTAGATTTAGCCCAATTTATCATAGCGTTAAGATCTTGCTCTCCCCAGTCTCTAACATTCGCTTGTAAACTTTTTAAATTATCATGTAAAGATCCTCCGATTCCTCTGTAATCAAAGCAAAGTACAACATAACCATGTTGAGAAAGGAATTTTGAAAAATGATAATAGTGTTGGCGCTTAACGGCAGTAGCCGATGCGATTAAAATAACACCTTTTATTTCGTTACTAGGTATAAACTGTGAGACTGATAATTTGAAATTGTCAGCAGTGTTAACAGATACATTAATTATTTCTATATCATCAATGTTATTATTTTTATTTATAGTCATTGTCTAGTTTACTCATATTACTAACGTATTTATAAAGTTATATAATGATTGTAGAAATTGGATAGTCATTTATTTGATGATTCTATCCAGCTTAAAACATCCTGCCAAAATGACTCGCATGCTTTAATATTTTTAAAAACACCTGAATGCCCCAATTTTTTAACTCCAAATTGTGATGGATGTAGATGAAATCGAGTAAGGTTTGCATTACAGAATTTATTTGCTAGACAGTCTACAGATTTCTTAGGTGCATATAAAAAGTCATCTTCGATACTAACCATTAACAGTGGACCTTTGTAACGAGAAAATTCGAAATCTAATTTTTTATTATCACGAGAAAAAAACTCTTCTGACAAACCCCATCGACACCAATCAAGAGCAATGCCTTTAGGTAGCGGAGATAATTTTAATAAAGACATAAACGAAAGA
This sequence comes from Bermanella sp., assembly GCA_034112325.1. Taxonomy (GTDB): domain Bacteria; phylum Pseudomonadota; class Gammaproteobacteria; order Pseudomonadales; family Oceanobacteraceae; genus Bermanella. The sequence continues at coordinate 33,891 of JAWUVO010000038.1, forward strand.
GATTTAAAGAATATTAAGTAAAACTGAAAAAACTTCCAAGTAGCTAGCATTGCCAGCTGCATCTTCGTTGACCAAAGTCGCCAGTAACCTTTTTGAGATGCAATAGTAATAATACCTTTGATATCTTTATAATCATCTAAAAATCCAAATAATTGCCCACCAATACTATGTCCTAATAAATATATATTTTTTGGGGCGATCGTTAGGTTACACCAATTTATGATTCCTTGGATATCATGCTTAGCCCAATCTAAGATATTACTATTACTATCGGCATATTTTTTTGACTCTCCTATCCCCCTATATTCAAAGATAACTACCAGCCATCCCTTGCTAGCTAAAAAATTAGCTAATGGGACGTATCTTGATTTCATAACACCCATTGCCGAGCAGATAATTAGTAGTGAGTTCTCATTAAATTCTGGTATTTTTTTATTGGTCGAGTCAGTACTTAATGCTGTACTAGGTAAATAATAAAGAGAGGTAGAAATAAATTTTGAGTCTTTAGTGGGAACCAAATAATTTAAATTTATAACTCCAGTATGCTTATCAAAAATAAAATGATCCTTCATTTATATCTCCATATACTTGATGTGGATGTTATTAGAATTTGTAGGGTTACAATAAAATCTTAACGAAAGTTTAATAAAATTTAAATAAAATTATGTATTTAAAACTATTAATATAAAAATATACAGTAGGATTACCATCTTAAGTACTAATTAATACGGATATAAAAAAATAAGTTTGATATTAAAATAGTCAGGAATAATAGTTATTGAATATATTTTATATCGTTTAATAAGTTGAGGAATGAAATGCTGTTTTCTAAAATATTATCAAGCATGAAAGTGTGGATAGACAGCGATTCAAATTCAAATTCGAATTCAGGAAATAATAAGATACTGTTTATTAGAGCATTACCATTTATAGCCCTGCATTTAATTTGTGTTTATGCTTTTTTTGAACCGGTTACAGCATTTGCATTAATAGTATGTGCTGTTTCATATTCTATTCGGATGTTTTCGATAACGGGTATTTATCACCGCTATTTCTCCCATAAGTCATTTAAGCTTAATAGAGTTTGGCAGTTTATTTTTGCTGTCTTAGGCTGTGCTGCAGTTCAGCGAGGACCTCTTTGGTGGGCAGCGCATCATAGGCATCATCACCAATTTTCTGATAAAGATAATGATATTCATTCGCCAGTTAAAAATAGTTTTTTTTGGAGTCATATTGGGTGGTTTATTTCAGATAAGAATTTTCATACGGATTACAGCAGAGTTAAAGATTTTAATAAATTTCCTGAGTTGGTATGGCTTAATCGATACCATATGATTGTGCCACTATTGTTTGTATTGCTGTCATATTATGCTGGAGCGGCTCTAAATAAGTATAGCCCCGAGTTAATGACCAGTGGCTTACATCTAATGTTGTGGGCATTTGCGATACCAACGGTTTTAAGTTGGCATGCCACTTATACAATTAATTCACTTTCACATAAGTATGGAAAAAAAAGATACCAAACTCATGATCAAAGTCGTAATAACTGGTTGTTAGCATTAATTACTTTTGGTGAGGGTTGGCATAATAATCATCATTATTATCCGGCTTCTGCACGACAAGGCTTTTACTGGTGGGAAATAGATCTGACCTATTATATTTTAAGATTTCTTGAGTTATTTAAAATCATTCATGACTTAAGGCCCGTGCCAAAAAAAGCATATGATAAAACTAATATGATAAATAATTAAACTAAAAAATAAATTAAATATAAAATATAATGAGGTGGTAAATGAAATATCAAAAAATAATTATAGATCTGTTAGATAAAAGTGTAGTTGGAAGTCATTTAGTTATGAAAATTAATGGCGAGACTTTCCACTTTGGCGACATTTCAAAAGAGATTAATGTCTTTATGAATATTAATAATAGCCAAAGCCTTTTCAGGAATTTAATAACGGATGGGAATTTAGGCTTGGCTGAAAGCTATATGGCCGGAGATTTTAATCTAGAAAAAGGTGAGATATACGATTTATTAATTATTTTTTTAGAGTCAAGACTAGAAGAGAAAGTCAGAAGTAATCCATCACAGGTACTGGCTATTTTATGGATTAGAATAATGAATTTATTTCAGGGTAGGTATAAGAATGTACAATCTCATTATGATATAGGAGATGAGCTATTTGAAACATTTTTAGATCCACATATGACTTATTCCTGCGGCTATAAAAATAATCCTTTAGATAGCTTAGAGCAATTACAAATTAATAAATTTGACCGAATATGTCAAAAACTGAGGTTGAAGGAGGGGGATACACTACTGGATATTGGCTGTGGTTACGGTGGTATGTTGATACATGCTGTTCAAAACTATGGTGTTATAGGTACAGGAATTACAATAAGTAAACACCATTGTAAGCTTGCTCAGGAACGAGTTGAAAAACTAGGATTAGGTGATAAGTTAAAAATTGAATTCTTAAGTCATAAAAAAATTAGTGGTAAGTACGACAAGATTGTCAGTATTGGAATGATGGAACATCTTGTTCGATCAGACTATAAAACCTATACAAAAAACATTTCCAGTTCACTTAAAGATAATGGCTTAGGCCTTATACACACCATTGGCTGCAATAGCCCAAAAAATCACCATGATCCATTTATTCAGAAATATGTATTTCCTGGTTCGGGTCAACCAAAGTTATCAGAAATTAGCTACCACTTAGAAAAGGAAAGATTGGCGATACTCGATGTAGAAAATATTGTACGTCATTATGCTCATACTGGGCTTGAGTGGTTCAATCGTTTTAACGAAAATAAAGTACTTTTGGATGAGAAAAAATACGACCAACGATTTAGGCGGATGTGGGAATACTATCTAAGTTGTGTAGTAGCTGGTGGTACCGCATCTGATTCAGCTGTCTATCATGTTTTATTTAGTAAAAGTGCTCGAACAGACTTTCCTCTGCATAGAGTGTAATTAGGGCGGTAGTTAATTTTAACTAATTATTATGGACTTAATATGAACACAACTTCTGAGTATCAATCTGAACGCATCCGTTTAGATAGTGAATTTAAGAAATTAAAAGAAAAAATAAAGGCACTTGGTTTAGATAAGCCTATGCCTATACCTGTACTTATCCAATATTTTTTACTAGCGTCAATGACTATTGGTTTCGCAATAGCGGCCATGCAGCAAGATAGTTTTATTATGATGTTTATTTTTTGTGTTATTTCATCGTTCTCAGCCGTTGGTTTATCCACAAGTTCTCATAGTTGCTCGCATATATCTGTAACCGGAGTACGGTTTATTGATAAAAGCCTAACTATGTTAGGATTTTCATATATTTTAGGATTTTCATTTAGTTTTTGGCAGTACAAACATGTATATGTTCATCATGCTAACCCTAATAACCAAGAGTACGATAATGATATTCGCATTGGACCATTATTTGCGGTAACTGAGACTGATCGAAAAAATGCTACAGGGTTTTATCGCCAATTTCATAAAATACAGTTTCTTATTATTCCATTCGCAATATCACTGAATATAATTGGCTCACAAATTAAAGGATATAAATATTTATTTTTAAAGATCCTCTCTAATAAAAGTACAGTTCTTGATTGGGTAGATTTAGTATCATTAACGCTTCACTTTATTTCTTGGTTAGTTTTACCATTATTATTCTTTCCATTAGAAGCTGTGTTAACAGTATATATTTTGCGCAGCATGATAAACGGTTATTTTGGATTTATTACATTTGCCCCAGCACATTTTCCTAAAGAAGCTGTATGCATGGAAAAAGAAGGTGTGGACCTTGGGCATGTAAGACGACAGGTTTATGGATCAATTAATTTTCGTACTGGCTGGATAGGTTCCTTGTTATGCCAAGGTGTTGAATATCAGATTGAGCATCATTTAATTCCTAACGTTTGCCACTTAAATTATCCTAAAATCAGCGTTTTAGTCCAAGAGTTTTGCCAACAGAACCAATTACCTTATCAGACACTAGGTTGGTGGGAAGGAATTTATAAGTCTTTGCTAGTGTTTAAAACTCCAAAAAAAGTACTGAGTAATGAAGAAGCAATTCTGCTATGCACTACGAAAGCAAAATCTCAAAAAACATTGTATATGCCGCAGCCTAATTCTAATCAAGAAATTATGGCCAATGCCATTAGTTAGGTGTAACGGTTTATACACTACTGAGGATATAATATGGAACAAATGATTGAAGGTACTCAAACACTAATTTTAAAAAATGGAAGTCGCATTCTAAAAAAACCCAGCTTGCCTAGTAAGTTCACCAAGTTTAACCCTTTAATGCTGGCAAGACATATATTGTTGATGTTTTTAATCTGGTGTATACCAGCTTATATCGCTCATGAGTTAATTGTCCATTTTGGTTTTTTGGCTTCATTACCTGGGGTGTTATTGTGTGCATGGTTTGCAAGTTATGGCTTGTCTTATGGGCAGTGGATTGGTCACGATGGTTGCCATGGTGCTTCATTACCCAACAAAGAAAAGGGCATGATGTTAGGCACTTTTTTCGCTTCAGCTACTCCCTTTTATTCAAATATCGGATTTTCTATTTACCATTTAGAGCACCATGCTCATGTAAATACAAATAAGGACGCAGACACCCATTATTATAGTAAATATAATAGTTTATTCTCTCGACTGTTTATTGTTCGTATTAAAAAAAATCGTGATTATTTGAAAGGTGTTTATACGATTTTTAAACAAAAAGGCTCTTTTGGTCCATTTGACGCACAGCAGACCCGTCGCCAAATTATTTTTAATGTAATTTCAGCTGTATTTTGGTTATGTATTTACGGCGTTATATTTTACTTTGATGTTATCTACTTTTTGACACTGGTTGTACTACCTACTCTTAGTTTAGCTATTTTTTCAGGATGCTTAACTTATCAGCAGCATGCAAATACAGGCGATACCGTTGCTGATGATTATTGGAGAAATTCACGTTCATTAACTAGTTGGTTTTGGACAGTTGTTTATGGTGGTGGAAATTATCATTTAGAGCATCATCTGTATCCTAGGGTTCCGGTTTGGAATTTACATAAAGTCCATAAATACTTAAAAAAACAAGGGTTTTACAATCAAAGTGGTATGCATTTTGATAGTGATGCTATATCTGGGTATCGTTATTTCAAACCCTCTTTTAAATATCCTTCAGAACATATAAAAACTGATAGCGCGGATATTTACCAAGACCATCCTTCTAAAGCATACTAATAGAGGATAGAGATATGTGGGCTACATTAGTTGATACTGTTCCATTAAATATTACTAGGCGTAAATCTCTAGACACTTTTGATAGTAAGTTCGACATTCTTACAATGGAGTTAGATCAAGGCGTTATACGTTATCAAATTGCTGGTGAAGGACCTAATTTAGTTATTGCCTGTGACCCACCTTCTACACTTGCTTCATACCAAATATTATTAGCAACACTTGCCAACGATTTTAGAGTGATTGTATTTGAACAGCCTGGTTTTGGTTTTAGTTATCCTAAAAATAACTTTGATTTCTCGTTTGATTCTTATAAAAAATTAATTTCAGGTTTTCTAGACCGTTTAAACTTAAATAAATATATTTTATCATTACCTTGTGTCGCTGGTTTTTCAGCAATTGAGATTGCCAATTTAAATCCAGATATAATTACTCACATTGTTCTGATTCAGACACCTAGTTGGAAAGGTATTAAGGCTTGGGCAATTGGGCGTGATAGTAAACGTATTTTACAAAAACCGATTATTGGTCAATTGGCTTTAATGGCGTTGAAAAAGAAACGAGTTGGAGATTGGTATTCTAGTGTTATTGCAAATCCTAATAATTCTAAAGCGTTTTCAAGTGATACACTCGGTCAATTTAATCATGGTGCATGTTTTTGTCTTGCCTCAGCATTTCAACAATATATATTTTCTGCCGACCCGGTTCTTATAACCCCTAGCCAGCCAACATTATCGGTATGGGGAGGGAACGATGAATCTCATAGTTTTACAGATATTAAAGGCATAAAAACACTTATCCCTCATGCTATCTGCGTGACTTTTGATGATTGTGGGCATTCTCCTGAAATTGAGAATCCAATTAAATTTTCAAATTTATTAAAATCGTTCATTTTTAATTCCGATGCCTTACGCTAGAATTGGCCATATGTTAATCATGCCTTAGCCAATATTTAAATCCTTTAAGCCAGAGGTTATAAGCTTCATACATTCCTCTGGGCCTTCTAATGGTATTAAATGAGCAAAGTTTTTATCCTCTAAAAAAATGGCGTTAGGTTGTTTGGCCTGCCATTTTTCCCACAGTTTATCTGAGAAAAACATGTTGGCTTTTCCACGTATGGCAATAGTAGGGACGTTAAGTTTATCTAACCTATTCAGATTATTGATTAAATAAGGGGCCATTGTATAGTTATGTGCTTCCCATATTTTTGGATATGCTAGCTTCAGCGTTTCTCCCTCTTTTCGGATAGCATGGTCAGCAAAATCATTATAACTTTTTTCGCTAAATTTCTTATAGCCTTTAAACTTTTTAATATAAGTTAAATATTCTTCTTTTGTATTCCATGTGTCCGGTTTATTAAGCGTGCCCTGAACCAGTTTTGAATCATGAATGAATTTTTTAGGCGCAAACTTAAACAACAAAGACATGGGAAAACTAAGCATGGCGGGTTCGATTAATACTAGGGCTTTAAATAAATCGGGACGTTTAATTGCAGCTAGTACCGTACAGCTGGCACCAAGACTATGACCAATAGCAATAACCGGTTTGCCTTGAGTTTCTATTTGTCTAATTAGGTCGTCGGCAAAAATATCCCAATTATTATGATCTGGTTTACCTGCATTTATCTGTGTAGCACGACTTTGAATGGCGTAAACCTCAAACTTTTGGTTTAACGCAGCTAAAAATCGTTGATAGACGCCAGCAGGAAATCCGTTAGCGTGAGAAAAATAAATTGGCTCGCCCTCACCGGGTAAATGTAGAAATGTTGAACTCATAATAAATAACCTATAAATCGATGATGTTAGAGTGTCATAGGCATCTGCATATTGGAATGATCATAATTAGCGAATAAGTTACCTAAGTGAACGAATGATTGTGCAAGCTTTAGGCTAAAATCTGCTATGATTCAACTATCAACATTCTAATATTTCTGCAGGTTTCGTCTTGAGCACAAACAGTTTTTCTTCTTTAGCACTTCACCCCAATCTTTTAACCAACTTAGATTCGTTGGGTTATGCATCCATGACGGAGATACAAGAGCAAAGCTTACCGCATATTTTAGCCGGTAAAGATGTCATTGCTCAGGGTAAAACTGGCTCTGGTAAAACGGCAGCATTCGCTTTGGGCTTACTGCAAGCTTTGGATGTTAAGCGTTATTACGTGCAATCAATCGTCTTATGTCCCACCCGTGAACTAGCCGATCAGGTGGCAAAAGAGATTCGTAAACTAGCTCGAACCATCCACAATATTAAAGTACTTACCCTATGTGGCGGCATGCCATTTGGTCCACAAATTGGTTCATTAGAACATGGTGCTCATATAATAGTAGGCACACCAGGGCGCATAGAAGAGCATGTACGCAAAGGCACATTAGAGCTTGATCGTGTATCTACCTTGGTACTAGACGAAGCCGATCGCATGTTAGAAATGGGTTTTCAAGAGTCTCTAGACAACATAATTGCCGACATACCGTCAGACAGACAAACCTTGTTATTTAGTGCCACCTTTCCCGACAAAATAGAAGCCATATCGCAACGTATTATGTCATCGCCGGTAAGAGTAGAAGTAGAGTCGAAACACGATGACAGCAGTATTAAGCAGCAGTTTTTCAAAGTTGCGGATAATAGCGAGCGCTTAGATGCCGTCCGCCTGTTATTGCTTAAGCACAAACCTCAAAGTGCGGTTGTGTTTTGTGCCACCAAGCGCGAGTGCCAAGAAGTTCGTGACGACTTAGCCGCAGATGGCTTTAGTGTGGTGGCGTTACACGGTGATTTAGAGCAGCGTGATCGCGACCAAACTCTAGTGCGTTTTTCTAATGGCAGCGCGTCGGTGTTAGTGGCTACAGATGTAGCCTCTCGCGGACTAGACATAGACAACTTAGACGCTGTAATAAACTACCAAATGGCACGAGACCCTGAAATACACGTCCATAGAATTGGACGAACTGGGCGTGCAGGCAGTAATGGCTTAGCATTCACAATTTTTGTGCCTAAAGAGCAGTATAATATTGGAATTCTTGAAGAGTATTTAGGTATTAAAATAAATACCGACGAACTACCAAGAGCCAGTACTTTAAATGAACCTGTTTATTATGCCGATATGGTCACCTTGCAATTAGACGGTGGGAAAAAGCAAAAGATTCGCCCTGGAGATATTCTTGGTGCGCTAACAGGCGATAATGGCATTGAAGGCTCTCAAGTTGGTAAAATCAACATGTATGATAACTGGGCGTATGTAGCTGTACATGTTGATGCGGCAAAAACAGCACTAAGAAAAATTAGTGAAGGAAAAATGAAGGGTCGTTCAATTAGAGTTAGACGCTTGCGCGGCTAGCGGCCAAGTTAAATAGCTGTTGAACTGACACTAGCAATAGAATTGGTAAACAAACAACAGACATAAAAAATGGCCACTATTTATAGCGGCCATTTTTTTATGTACTATTTTTATCAATCGTTGATTTTCTGGTTAAAGTTTCTCAATAGTAAGTGTCGTGCTGTCTACTGAAATAACTTCAACAGTATCACCAGATTTTAAACAGGTTTCAGATTTAACCTTCCAAAACGTATCGCCAATTTGTATGCGTCCCTCAAAATCAATATCGGTTTTCAGCGTTAGCTTTCTTCCAACAAAATGCGCGGTTCGATGATTAAGGTCAGGTCGGTCGGATAGCTGTAATCTCGCTTGAAAAAAACGCCAATACAAAAGAGAGCAGCTTACGGCTAAAATCGCCCATAACATGAACTGTCCTTCCCATGGCATATTGCCTACTAACCAGACTATGCAGCCCGTTAACAGGCTGCCAATAGCAGCGCCTAATACAAAACCAGCGGCACCAAATGCTTCGGCAATTAATAGTAATAAACCTAAAATTACCCAATGCCAGTGCGAAAATTGTTCAAGCTGTTCCCACATAAATATTCCTCAGTACGCTTGTTACTAACTGTAATGATTTAACTATTGCTAGTTAAATCAGAGTGGCTAGCTGTCTTTTTTCATTTCTTTAAACAGCTCGCCAATACCGGCTACCGAACCAATTATATTACTGGCTTCTAGTGGCATCATAATTACTTTACTGTTGTCAGCGCTGCCTATTGTGGTTAACGCCTCGACATACTTCTGTGCAATAAAGTAATTGATTGCTTGGCCATTTCCTTCGCTGATGGCTTTCGATACAACCTCGGTGGCGGTTGCTTCAGCCTGAGCTAAACGCTCGCGAGCTTCGGCTTCTCTAAATGCCGCTTCACGTGCGCCTTCAGCCTTTAAAATATCCGCTTGTTTTTCACCAAGTGCCACTTCAATAGCTGCTTGTTTTTCACCTTCCGCTCTTAATATAGAAGCACGTTTATCACGCTCGGCTTTCATTTGGTTGGCCATGGACTCAACCAAGTCTCTAGGAGGAGAAATATCTTTAATTTCGATACGTGTGACTTTCAATCCCCATGGGTCGGTTGCTTCATCTACTTTGCCCAATAGCGCCGCGTTAATCGCATCTCGATTACTTAACATAGCGTCAAGCTCCATAGACCCAAGTACCGCACGTATATTGGTCATTACTAGGTTTTGCAATGCTCTAGGCAGATCGTTTACTTCATACGATGCTTTTACTGCATCAAGCACTTGGAAAAAACACACCGCGTCAGTAGTAACCATGGCGTTATCGCTAGAAATCACTTCTTGCGGAGCAATGTCTAATAACTGTTCCATAATATTTTGCTTATGACCAATAGAGTCAATAAAAGGAATAATCAGGTGCAAGCCTGGGTCCAAGGTTTGAGTGTACTTACCAAAACGTTCCACCGTCCAGTTGAAGCCCTGAGGGACCATTTTAATGCCTTGGGAAATAAATACGGCTGCCAACACGCCAAAAATAATGACCGTTAATTCTAAGCTAAACATGGTAACTCCTTTTATGATGATTTGAATTTAGATTAACACAAAAAATGTGCCGTAGGTATTTATCACGCTAATAGTAACCCTTGTTTTTAGAGGGTAATTAGACCAATTAATACAGATAATTAGTTTTATTAAGAGTAACTTTATAATATTGTATTCAATAGATTTCCAGATATTTTTTTAGTTCAATTAATTCTCTCTGTACTTATCGATTTTACTTTTTTTACCATGCCATGTCTCTTTCCAGCTGGATAGACAATGGTCTTTAAAATTAAACTTCAAAATATAGTTGGATTTTTTATAGATCCATTTTTGTTTGTCTTTACCTGTTTTTTGAATGGCAGTAGGTTTTCCGAAGCGCTTTTTAATATCTGCAGCGGGCATGCCTTTTTTGTAGCGTTGTTTTACTCTTAAGGTTCTTAATTCGGTAGAGCTAAAAAACACGCAGTCAGACTTTTTATTTTTAAGATTCTTTCTTCTTTTTTTTCTGTATTTACTCTTCCTAATATCTAATTCTTTTAAAGAAATAATATCGGCTTTAGGTGTGTAAAGCTTATCTGCGATTGAGCTAGAATTGGTACCGGATAGCAAGCAGGGTCTGTCAGTGAATATAGCTAAGCCTTGCTTGTCCGTACACTTATAAACATCAGCGTAAACCACTTGGCTATACATGATTATCAGTGCAGGTATATAGATTAAAATTTGAATCATTTTAAAGGTCATTAGATGCACCATTGATTAAGAATAGCCCACAGTCTAGGTTACTGATCATTGAAGGCTAGAGTGAAGCTATATTTTTGGTACTTGTAGGCGATGCTTTATTTAATATTATTCGCTGGGTGGCATTTATCTCTCAGGCAATAAAAAACCCGCCGAAGCGGGTTTTAAATCAAGCTAACAATAAATTGAATATTAAAGCGCTTTTATGGCATCCAACTGCTCTTGCAGTTTTTTGCCTATGCTTTCATAGTCAGCTAGTTTCGATTTTTCTTTTTCGATTACTTCAGCTGGAGCTTTATCAGTAAATTTAGAATTGTTAAGTTTACCGGCAACTCGACCCAATTCTTTCTGATTCTTTTCAACCGCTTTTGTTAAGCGATTTACTTCAGCAGCTACGTCTATATTGCCTGCCATGGGAATCAGAACTTCCATATCACCTACTAAAGAAGTAGAAGATAAAGGCGCTTTGTCTCCTTGGTTTAGCCAAGTGATTTGTTCTAACTTAGCCATGGCTTTTAAGAAGGTATTGTTGGCGGTTAGGCGACGTTGATCGTCTTCGTTACCATTTCTAAATAAGCACTTAACTGGTTTTCCTGGGCCAATGCCCATTTCTGCACGTATGTTACGAACGCCAGTAATAATACCTTTAAGCCATTCAATATCGGTTTCAGCTTGAGTATCAATTTGGCTTTCGTCTACGGTTGGGTAGCTGGCTAACATAATAGTTTCGCCAGATTTTTCTTTACCAAATGTACCGGCAATGGGTGCAATAGACTGCCAAATTTCTTCGGTGATATACGGCATCATTGGGTGCGCTAAACGTAAAATAGATTCTAGTGTGTGTACTAGGGTTTTACGGGCGCCACGCTTTTGTGCTTCGCTTGAATTTTCATCCCACAGTACGGGTTTAGAAAGTTCTAAGTACCATGCGCAGTATTCGTTCCATATAAAGTCGTACAATGCTTGAGCCGCGTGATCAAAGCGATAGTTATCTAACGCGTCAATCACTTCTTTTTGTGCTTGCTGTAAGCGTGACTCAATCCAACGATCGGCCAATGACAATTCCACTTCGCCATTATTAAGATCATCAATTTGTGCTTGGCTAAGAGCCTTGTCGTCTGTTTGACCAATCGATTCCATAACAAACCGTGTGGCATTCCAAAGCTTGTTACAGAAGTTGCGATAACCTTCTAAGCGACTCATATCAAATTTAATATCGCGACCAGTTGAGGCTAGCGACATAAAGGTGAAACGCAACGCGTCGGTTCCGCAAGACGTAATACCGTCTGGGAAATGTTTGCGCGTTTGCTTTTCAATTTTAGCAGCCATTTGTGGTTGCATCATGCCGCTTGCGCGTTTTGTCACTAGGTCTTCAAGTTCAATGCCGTCAATGATGTCTAAAGGATCTAATACGTTTCCTTTTGACTTAGACATTTTTTGGCCTTCTTGGTCACGCACTAAACCGTGCACGTAAACCTTTTTGAATGGCACTTCGCCAGTAAACTTAAGCGTCATCATAATCATTCGGGCAACCCAAAAGAATATAATGTCAAAACCCGTTACCAGTACATCGGTAGGGTGGAATGTTTTAAGTTCGTCTGTGTCTTCAGGCCAGCCTAATGTTGCGAATGTCCATAACGCAGAGCTAAACCAAGTGTCTAGAACATCATCATCTTGACGAAGTTTTATATCGGCTGCTAAATTGTTTTCTTCGCGTACTTGTTCTTCACTACGCCCCACATAAACTTGGCCGTCATCTGCGTACCAAGCTGGGATCCTGTGACCCCACCAAAGTTGACGTGAAATGCACCAGTCGTTGATGTCACGCATCCATGCAAAATACATGTTCTCATAACTTTTAGGCACAAACTCAATGTCGCCGTTTTCTACCGCAGCAATGGCAGGCTTGGCCAGTTCTTCTATGCGTACATACCATTGGTCGGTCAACATCGGTTCGATGACTACACCGCCACGATCGCCGTAAGGCACGGTTAGGTCGTGGTCTTTAATTTCGTCTAATAAGCCAAGCTCATCCAGTTTTGCAACAATGGCTTTGCGCGCTTCAAAGCGTTCCATACCGGCAAATTCAGCCGGCAGTTCGGCTGGGTAGTCGGTGCTTTCTTCGCCATTAGTATTAAATACTTGGGCTTCAGCACGAATCTCGGCATTGAACGTTAATATGTTGATCATCGGCAGTTTGTTGCGCTTGCCCACTTCGTAATCGTTAAAATCGTGGGCAGGAGTAATTTTTACGCAACCAGTGCCTTTGTCCATGTCGGCGTGTTCGTCGGCTACTATTGGAATACGACGTCCCACTAAAGGCAGCTCAATAAATTTACCGATCAAATCTTGATAACGAGGGTCTTCAGCATTAACCGCAACACCGGTATCGCCCAGCATAGTTTCTGGACGAGTAGTGGCCACAACAATGTAGCTTAAACCGTCTTTAGTGGTTAGGCCGTCGGCCAGTGGATAACGGAAATGCCACATGTGGCCTTTTTTATCTTTGTTTTCAACTTCAAGGTCAGAGATCGCGGTGTGTAATTTAGGGTCCCAGTTTACTAGGCGTTTGCCACGGTAAATTAGGTCTTCTTTGTATAGGCGTCCAAACACTTCTTCCACGGCATTGCTCATGACGTCATCCATTGTGAAGCGTTCACGGGACCAATCGATGGAGGTACCCATACGACGCAGCTGCTTAGTAATCGTACCGCCAGATTCGGCTTTCCAATCCCAAACTTTATCTAAGAATTTTTCACGGCCCAGTTCTTTACGATCAATGCCTTGTGCGGCTAGTTGGCGTTCAACCACCATTTGTGTGGCAATGCCCGCATGGTCGGTACCCGCTTGCCAAAGTGTATTTTTACCTTTCATGCGGTTGTAGCGAATCAAGGTATCCATAATGGTATCTTGAAAGGCGTGGCCCATGTGCAGGCTGCCAGTGACATTGGGTGGCGGAATCATAATGCAGTAGCTTTCATCGCCCCCTTGTGGAGCAAAATAGCCTTTGTCTTCCCAGGTTTTATACCAGGTTTTTTCGATTTCGTGGGGCTGGTAGGTTTTATCCATTGCCATGACTGTCTTTACACCGATTTAAAGCTGAAAAATGGCGGCAATTATAGCGGTTTTTTTGGGGGGTTAGTAGTGCAAAGGTCTAAAGCAAAAGCGTGGCTAAGTTGGCAGCTTAAGCGTGTTATTAACTGGTTACATGTTGTGGCATAGCAATAAGCTCAGTGAGTTGCAGTCATAGAAAGCTGAGTATTACCCGCGTAAATCTCGATGAGTCACTTCGTAACCACGGTCTTTGTAAAACTTATAGTGTTTGCGGGTTTCTTCAAGTACTGCTTCATCTTGAATTACCACTTCTAATACTCGATCAAAGCGACTAAAAAAGGTGGGGATCGGACCGCTTAAATTCACTAACACATCGTTGTGGTGAGCAGGGTGGTGTTGCCAGCCAATTTGAATTTGAGCTTCAGGTTGATCTAGATTACCAATGATATTATGCGGGATAAAGCTATCAGGCTTGAATTTCCATAAATGGCTATCCAACCAAATTGCTTGTTTTTCATTTTCTGTGTGTAGATATACTTTACGTCCTTCTCCATATACCTTTTCAACTAGGCGGCAGACAAAATCTAAGCGGTCTTTTTGCTTAGTGGCGCCTAATATGTAAAAGTCGATAGAGGTCATATTCAAGTCTACGGGAAGTGTTTGATTGGCTTAGATTATACTTAGGCGCTATCCGTTAGGCTAGGGCGTTTTAATTTAACTAGCTTAAAAACCCAGCTAGATAGTTTCTAATTAAATCATTAAAAGACGTAATCATTTTTGTTCGGCTAAAAAATATAAAAAAAGGGCTGTCACCGACAGCCCTTTTTTATGTTACCAAAATATTAAATACAGTAACAATTAGCTCATCTTATTAACCAAGTAGTTTACTAATAACGGCACTGGTCGACCAGTAGAGCCTTTTGCTTTACCGCCACTGTTCCATGCTGTTCCGGCAATGTCTAAGTGAGCCCATGTTTGGCCTTTAGTAAAGCGAGATAAAAAGCATGCTGCGGTTGTGGCGCCAGCCAAGCGTCCGCCAATGTTAGCAATATCCGCAAAATTGCTGTCTAGCAATTCTTGGTACTCGTCTTGTAAAGGCAGACGCCATGCTGGGTCGCAGCTGTCGTTACTGGCATGAATAATTTCTTTAGCCAGTTCTTCATCTTGAGTGAATAAACCTGAGTTGACGCCACCAAGTGCCATCATGCATGCGCCTGTTAATGTGGCTATATCCACAATACTGGCAGGTTTGTATGTTTCTATAGTGTAAGTAAGCGCGTCACATAAAACCAAACGTCCTTCGGCATCTGTGTTTAAAATTTCGATGGTGGTACCGTTCATGGCGGTAACAATATCTCCAGGCTTGCTAGCATGGCCCGACGGCATATTTTCAGCGGCGGCTACAATAGCCACAAAGTTAATCGGCAGATCTAATGTAAGAATAGTTAACATGGTGCCCAGTACAGAAGCTGCACCGCACATGTCGTATTTCATTTCGTCCATTCCAGCGCCTGGCTTTAAACTAATGCCGCCGGTGTCAAAAGTAATTCCCTTGCCCACCAGTGCATGAGGAGCTTCGCCTGCTTTGCCGCCCTTATATTCCATGCAAATAATTTTGCCAGGTTCGATCGAGCCTTTTGAAACCGACAAAAACGAGCCCATACCAAGCTCTTCCATTTTGTCTTCGTCTAAAATACTGGTGGTCATTTTTGAATTTAGCGTAGCCAGTCTATCTGCTTCGTCTGCAAGGTAAGACGGTGTCACAATATTAGGTGGTAGATCTCCTAGCTCTTTGGTTAACGCCATGCCTTTAGCCACAGCTTGACCAAATAGTACGTCACTTTGATACAGACTTTCAGTGACGATGGTTAAGGACTCGATGGTCTTTTTTGCTGGCGCATCGTCAGCTTTACTTTTACACATATCAAAAAAGTACAGGCTGTCTTCAAATGCTTGGGCAAGGTGTTTGTTGATCCAGTGTTGATCTTTTTCAGCCACTGTAATGCCGTTAATATCGATAATTCCACTGTCGGCGGCGCTGGCTTTCAATGCTTTTGCTGCAGCTTGCATCGATTTAGTAAAATCACTGGTTTTACTTTGAGCTTTGCCCATGCCCACTAATATTAAGCGAGGACCGTTAGCTTGAGGAATTACTAAAGTTTCCCCTGCAGTGCCCTTAATGTCTTGGTTTTCTAACAGCTGGCTAATGAACCCGCCCAGCGATTGGTCCATTTTAGCGGTGGCTTCAGTTTGCGAACCTTCGCTTAATATAGGCAGTAAAATGGCTTGGCCAGAATATTCAGATACACTTGATTGGGTAAGGATAAATTCCATGTGAACTCCATTTGGTAAATTAGCACAGTAACAAAGCCTGTTAATTAGTAATCCCTCTAATTAATTGAGGAATAAAGGCTTACTTTCTAGTGCATTAGGTTATTTTCAGGGATAATGCTGAGTCTACTTGAAAAAGCCCATATTGCCAGAACTGCTCAATTATTTTGAATCTATAGGTTAGTGCTGCTCGCGCTTTTAAGGCTAGAACAGCCATGGTTTATAATAAGTAAGGTTATTTTTTGATACTCACACGATATTTTTTACGAGAATTACTTACTTCTACTCTAGTAATTACAGGCATTTTAATGCTCATCATACTCAGTGCCCGTTTAGTGGGGCATTTGAATCAAGCCGTTGCAGGCATAATTCCACCTGAAGCTGTTTTTTATACTATTTTTTATAGCATTCCTGGCTTTTTACAGCTGATTCTTCCTTTGGGTTTTTATATATCTATTTTACTTGTGTATGGGCGCATGCACAGCGAAAACGAAATGACTGTTTTGTCGGCCACTGGTTTTGGACCTAAACAAGTATTTAAAATCACTATGGTGCCGGTCTTTGTAATGATGCTGCTGATCGGTTTCTTAAGCCTATATTTAGCGCCAATTGCGGCCAGTAATCTTGAAATCTATTTGGAAAAACAGCAGCAAGAAAGTGAGTTTTCATTCATAACCCCTGGTCGATTTAATGCATTAGGTAAAAACGGCAGTAAGGTATCGTATTCTGAAACCTTATCGTCTGACCGCAAACAAATGCAGAATGTTTTTATGGCCGATGGCAATACCTTGATTCTAGCCAAGTCAGGTAGCCAGTATGTAAGCACCAAAACAGGAAGTCGGTTTTTAGCCCTTCAGCAGGGTAAGCGTTTTAGTGGCGTTCCAGGAGAAGCTGAGTTTGAAGCGATGACGTTTACTGAATACTCAGTGAAAATAGCCGAAGAAAGCGCAGTGGCAAAAAAAGCCCGGTATAACGCGGTAACCACCGCTAGTTTGTTAGAGCGCAACGAGCCAATTTATAAAGCACAGCTTCACTACAGAATAGGCTTGTTTCTGCTAATTCCAATTATCGTCATCATAGGTTTTCCGTTAAGCCATGTTAAGCCAAGAGCAGGTCGCTATGGCAAGGTAATCCCAGCTATTGTTATTTACATGGTTTATTACACAACGTTAATTACCGCGCGTAAATGGATGGAGCAGGGCGATACTCCAGAGTGGATGGGGTTGTGGTGGCTGCATGGCATATTCTTAATATTAGGTTTGGCTTTAATGTACTGGCCGACCCTTGTATTGAAATGGAATGGGCGAAAACGACGCGCTATGGCGGCTAAAATCAATAGCGCTCAAAGCCCTGCAGTAGAGAAAAAAGGAGCGGCTAATGCGTAAAATTGATGCTCATATTCGTAGCTCTGTTCTAAACGCCATACTAGCGGTAATGCTGGTACTGGCTATGCTAGATTTTGTCATTGCGCTGTTAAACCAGTTAGACAACCTGCGTGATACCTATACGTTTACCGATGCGTTGTTTTATGTGGCGGCGTCTTCGCCGGCTCGTTTATATGAAATGATACCTATGATTACCCTTATCGGGTGCTTGGCTGGACTTGGCAGTTTGGCCACACACAGCGAATTAACGGCCATTAGAGCGGCTGGTGTCAGCACCCATAGAATTATGATGAGCACCATGAAAGCAGCGTCCTTGATGATGATGTTTAGTTTGGTTATGGGCGAATACGTAGTGCCAGATTTAGAGCGCAAAGCCACCAGTTTTCGAACCATTGCTTTGGGCCGGGCGGTAGCTGAAAACAATGAAGGCAAGGGTCATTGGCATAAAGAAGGTAATAACTTTATGCGCTTTAGTGCCATAGAGCCCAATGGTGTATTGCACGGCATAACTGTGTATGAATTTGATGACAACGCAAACCTAGTCTCTTTAATGCATGCTAAACGTGCTTTATATCAGCGTGATGAATGGACTATGGAGCAAGTAAGCCAGACCCAAGTGACTCCATTTAAAACGGTTGTTAGCAATACTCCATCAGGTATTTTGAACACCGAATTAACCCCTGAACGCCTAAAGTTCGTAGCTCAAGAGCCCGGCGATATGGCTATTAGTACTCTCTACAGTTATAGCCAATACTTAAAGCAGCAAGGTTTAGGGGGAGAAGAATTTGAGCTGGCATTTTGGAAAAAGTTACTACAACCCTTAAGCACTATCGCACTGGTGTTAGTGGGTATTAGCTTTATATTTGGGCCTCTTAGGTCGGTGACCATGGGGCAAAGACTGTTTAGCGGTATTTTGGTGGGTCTAGTATATAAAATATTAGTGGATTTACTGGGGCCAATTGGCTTGCTGGTGGGCATAGGTCCTTTGTTTGCTAACCTTATCCCCATTGTGCTGTGTTTTATCTGGGGTATTTGGATGTTACGCAAAGCAGGTTAGCCTGCCTTGTGATTTTTATTGCATGGTGTAGACTGCGCGGCCAAATAAACCTTGTCTACTGGGTCAGGTTTTAATTAGCGTGCTTAGGTAACAGTTTCAGGTAGTTAAATATGAAAAAAGTATTTATTAGTGCTGATCAGCTTATTGAAGATAGTTTTCAGCTAGGCCTAAAAGTCTTTGAAAGCGGTTTTCGTCCCGATTATATTGTCGGCGTTTGGCGTGGTGGTGCCCCGGTAGGCATTGCCGTTCAAGAGTTGTTAGATGTGTTAGACGTTAAATCTGACCACATAGCCATTCGTACTTCCAGTTATACTGCCATTGGTCAGCGCGATAAAAATGTTCGTGTACATGGGCTAACGTATTTGATTAAACGTTTAGAAGCCGAGCATAGTTTGTTGATTGTGGACGATGTTCATGACAGTGGTTTAAGTATTGAGCAAACCATTACCGACCTTAAAAAGGCCTGTAAAAAGAACACCCCAGAAATACGGGTAGCGACACCTTATTATAAACCTAACAATAACAAAACTAATCGAGTACCCGATTACTATGTTCACGAAAGTGACGAATGGTTAGTTTTTCCGCATGAACTTGACGGCCTAACGTCAGACGAGTTGCGTGAGAATAGGCCTCACATAGCTAAAATTATTGATCGTATCGATGAGATCAAAAGCCGCTAATTTTAATCGGCCGCCATAAAGGTGGTTGGCAGTTACAAAAACAAAAAAGGCCCATCAACGATGGGCCTTTTTTGTGCAAGGTAAGTTAACAAGTTAACTTACACTCTTATAAAACTTCAGCTTTAAGTACATTATAACGTTCAGCTTCTAAGCGTGGGCCAAAGCAGCTAACGACTTCGGCACTGATTTTACTGGCCAGTTTTCCCGCGTCTTCAAAGCTCAAACCATTAGTAATGCCATACATAAAGGCACCTGCAAAATTATCACCCGCTCCGTTACTATCAACTGCTTTAACAGCGTAAGGAGCAATTTTAATTTCGTTTTTACCATCAAATACTAATGCGCCTTTATTACCTAGCGTAATCGCAAAAGTTTTAGCTAGAGTTTTAATAAAGGTTTTAGCTATTTCAAAATCTTCGGTATCTGCAATTTTTAGTGCCTCATCTTCGTTACAAAACAATAGATCAACACCTGTACCAAGCATTTCTAAAATACCATCTTTAAAAAATTGAACCATAGCTGGGTCAGAAAATGTCATGGCAGTTTTAACATTATTAGCTTCAGCTAAACTTTTAACTTTAATAGCTGCGGTGCGTGCCGTGTCGCTAGTAACTAGGTAGCCTTCAATGTAAACATAATCGCTGTCTTTAAGCGCTGCTTCGTTAATATGCTCATCACCAAGGTTTTCGGTAATACCCAAAAAGGTATTCATGGTGCGTTCGGCGTCAGGGGTGATCATTACCATGCACTTACCAGTTACGCCATTTGCGCGGTCGCTTCCTAAGTTTGTATCGATACCCGCGGCAGTTAAGTCTGTTACGTAAAAGTCGCCAGTTTCATCGTTAGCAACGTTACAACTATAAAAGGTCTTGGCGCCTAAATACTGGGCTGCAAAGATAGTATTAGCCGCTGACCCGCCACCGGCACGTTTTTTAACCCCAAACTGCTGGGTTAATGAATCTAATAACGCGTGCTGCTGCTCTTCATCAATTAAAGTCATTAAACCTTTTTCAATGTTACTGGTGCCAAAAAAAGCATCAGTAACTTCAAATTCTTGATCAACTAGCGCATTACCAATGCCGTAAACGTTATATTTAGCCATGTTGTATTCCTGTTTTTTAATATTTCAGAAAGGATTCGTCAGCGAACCTAATTAATGGCAGAAGTGTAGCAGGAAATAGCAGAGATGTGCGCTGTGTCTAATCTCATTATATTTATTCTAAACATATAAAAAATAACCACTAGAGCCTATTTTATAACAATGGCTTGGGTATACTTGCGGGATGAAAAAAGTTATCGATTCAAAATTCAAACGTTACCTAGGGTGGTTCTTTAAACTCTCCCTTGTGGGCGTTGTGGTGCTGGCCGTTTTAATGGCCTATTTAGATGCCAAGGTGCGAGACAAATTTGAAGGTAAGCGCTGGGCGCTGCCAGCAAAAGTATTTGCTCGACCAATGGAATTATATAGCGGGCTGGCGTTAAACCCTAAGTACCTAGTTCAAGAACTTGAGCAAATTGGTTACCGCCGTGTGCCCAGTGTGCAAACGCCTGGGCAATATATGATTGATGGCAATGAAATGGATATTTACCGTCGTTATGTGCGTCTTTACGATGGTGAAGAGCATGCAGCAAGGATCCACTTGCGCTTTGATAACAACACAATTAGTGGCCTTTGGATTGATGGTGCCCCGTCAGATATTGCTCGTTTAGAGCCTCTATTAATTGGTGGTATTTACCCTAAGCATAACGAAGACCGCCAACTAATTAAGTTAGAAGATGCACCTAAATTACTCATTGATGCCTTGGTCGCAGTAGAAGACCGAGATTTTTACAATCACTGGGGTATAAGCTTAAAAGGCATTGCTAGAGCATTCATGGTAAACGTGCAGCAGGGTGGGTTGGTTCAAGGAGGGTCTACATTAACTCAACAGTTAGTTAAAAACTTTTTCTTAACCCGCGAGCGCTCGATTCAACGCAAAGCTGTCGAAGCTCTAATGGCTATCTTGGTAGAGCTACATTATGACAAAGATGAAATTCTAGAGACCTATTTAAACGAAGTATATTTAGGCCAGAGTGGTCGTCGTGCCATTCATGGATTTGGTCTAGCCAGTCAATTTTATTTTGGTAAGCACATCAGAAATTTAAACGCACCTGAGATGGCAACCTTGGTGGGTATGGTAAAAGGTCCTAGCGTTTATAACCCTAAGCGAAGACCTGATAATGCGTTAGCACGACGTAATGTAGTACTAAATGTTATGCAAGATCAGGCATTAATTACTCCTTATGAATATCAAGTATGGAGTAAACGAGAGCTTGATGTTGTTGAGTACAGTCAGTATCAGCGAATTGAGTATCCCGCTTTTTTAGATCTAGTTCGCCGGCAACTACGTAGCGATTATAAAGAGCAAGATCTTACAAGTGAGGGCTTACGGATTTACACTAGTCTTAACCCTATCATTCAGCGTAGTGCTGAGCAGGCCGTTAAAAAACGCTTAGATAATATTGAGCGTGATTATAAATTAGAAAAAAATGGCTTACAGGGTGCAATGGTCGTAGCGTCTACCGAAAGTGGTGAGGTAGAAGCGTTGGTAGGTGATCGCAACCCAAGATACTTTGGTTTCAATCGTGCGTTAGATGCTAATCGCTCAATTGGCTCATTAGCTAAGCCAGCTGTTTATTTAACAGCACTACGAGATAGTCGTTATCATTTTATTTCTCCGATAGATGATGCGCCTATTAAAGTGGCTGGTGCCAATGGCGATGTTTGGGAGCCTGAAAACTATGATCATGAAAGTCATGGTATTGTGCCTTTATATCAGGCTATGGCTAGGTCATTAAATCAGGCCACTGCCCGTTTAGGTCTACAAGTGGGTTTGTCCAACGTATTAAAAACGTTGAAAGACTTGGGTGTCGATCGCGAGTTACCAGCTTATCCTTCTATTGTTTTAGGTGCGTTTGAGCTTTCGCCATTTGAAGTAGCGCAAATGTATCAAACTATTGCGGCTTCTGGATTTCAAACACCATTAAAAGCCATTCGTGCGGTTAGTACGGCTGAAGGCGAATTACTAAGTCGGTACGGGTTTAATGTTAATCAAAGTATTAAAACTGAGCCCGCGTATTTAATTCAAAAGGCCATGCAGCAAGTTGTGAAAATTGGTACAGGTCGTTTTTTAAATAGCCAGTTTGATCAATCATTAAATTTAGCAGGTAAAACTGGCACCAGTGATAGTCAGCGTGATAGTTGGTTTACAGGCTTTAGTGGAGATAAATTAGCGGTGGTTTGGGTTGGACGCGACGATAACCAAACTATGCCTATAACAGGGGCAGGGGGAGCATTAAGAATATGGGCTCACACGTTTAAAGATTTACCATTAAAACCTTTATACCCATTGCCGTCTGAGAACATTGTAGAGCACTGGGTTAATGTGAATGGCAACGCTATTACCGATGAATCGTGTGAGGGCGCGCAATTAATGCCATTTATAAAAGGCCAAGAGCCGTTACAAAAAACCGATTGCTCTCAGCCAGAAACAATAGAAAAACCTTGGTGGTCACGGATATTTAACCAATGAAATTAGTTTTTAAAATATTAATAGTCGTATCTGTATTTAGCTTGTTAGGCGCCTGCAGTATACAGCCGTATCAATCGGTAGACCAAATTCAAGCGACTCAAAGTAGCGACTTTTCAATGTTACCAAATTGGTATCATCCCGATTTAGGTTTACAGCTACTAGGAGATAATGAATACCCAGAGCAAACAGCGCTAGCTTCACTTTTACAAAAAGCGGATCGAGCTTTTTTATTGAATGAATTACAGTCTTGCCAAATATTACTGGAACGAGCGCAACGTATTTCTACAAGAGACCCAGGAGTGTATGTACGTTTAAGCTACCTGTCTTGGTTAGATGGAAATATTGATAAGGCAGAGCAAATGGCGCGGCGCGCATATGCGTTAGTAGCCAGCGATAAATACGCCAATAAAGAAGTAAAGCGTTTACTGACGGCTATTCAAGCCAATAAATATTAAAACCTTAAAACTTTAAAAAGCGCTTATGTTTCCATAAGCGCTTTTTTGTTAGCTAAGAGTTTGTCGGTATGCTTTCCAGCCACCAAATTCACTTATATTTTTAGCATCGGCTACTATATTACCCTCACTCATAAATCCGCAATACCAATTTCCGTCGGCCATCTCAACCTTGCCTATGCCTAAGGGCGCGGGAATACCCGCCACAAATGATCCAAAGTTTTCCATTGGCATAGACCATACTTCTACAGCGATAGCCGTACCATTATCTTCGTCACGAAGCATGGCAGGACGTTTACCGTCTGGTAAAGCATATAATTGATAGTTAGCTGAACTTTCTGTTTTAGAGACTAAGCTTGCACCGCGTTCGGTTAGTTGCCAGTTAAGTGGGAAGCCTTCTAAGTGCGCACCACATACTACTACATTAATATTTTTTTCTGGCGCAGGTAGACTGTTACCAGTAAATTTTTGTAGCGGAAAATCTGTGGCACCTTGTGAAAGGTTAAGCGCTTCATGTAATGCACCGCCATAACTCAGTAATTTCATATCAGTAAATGCATGACTAAACAGTGTCACGCCCCAGCTAACTTTATTTTCAGTACAGCCCACAGGAATATTAGTGGCGGTATAATCTAATAGGTTCATGAAGTTAGTATAAGTACCTAAAATAGAATTGTACTTAATAGGTTCTTGGCGTAATTCTTCGCGGGTAAATTGTGTCGGGCAGGTTGGAGTTAAGATAAAATCTACCGCGTTAACTTGCGCATCACATATTTTTTTGTAAGCCTGTAATTGGTATTGTGCAGAGAAAGCATCGGCCGCTGTACGTCCTTCGGCTCCGCTAATAATAGTTTGAATAACAGGCAGCATAGATTCACGCTTAACGTCTTTGGTGGCAATCCAGCGCTCAGCAACCCAAGGGCCTTCGTATAATAATTTAGCGGCTTTAACAAACGGTTCAAAATCGATGTTAACTTTTGTGCCACCCATTTTTTCTAATCGATCAATAGTGGCGTTAAACATAGCTTCAGTTTCTTTATTACCATGAAACTCTAGTTCAATCGGTACACCAAAAGTAAACATGTTAGGCAGCTTAGGTTCGAAGTAACGAATTAAATTTCCATGTAAATTTTCGCGCGCATAACTGTCTTCAATATCATACTGAGCGGCTACCGAAGTTACTAAAGCAGCGTCGTGGGTATTCACTGCAAATACAGTAATACAATCTAAGCTCAGGCATGCAGGCACTAAGCCTGTGTTACTGAACAAGCCCTTGGTAGGCTTATGACCAATTAGATTATTAAATGCGGCAGGTATACGACCGCTGCCAGCGGTGTCTGTACCCAGTGCAAAGCTCACTTGGCTAAGCGCAGTACTTATAGCCGAACCAGCACTAGAACCACCTGATACATAATCGCTATTAAATGCATTTTTACCTTCGCCATAAGGGCTACGCATGCCAACCAAACCGGTAGCAAATTGGTCTAGGTTAGTTTTACCTAATGGAATGGCTCCCGCTTTAATTAGCTGTTCGACGACAAATGCATTTTTTGTTGGAGTGTAAGCAAAGTCGGGACAAGCGGCTGTGGTCGGAACACCCGCTAAATCTATATTATCTTTAATGGCAAATGGCACACCGTATAGTGGTAAATCATCTATCGATTTACCATCTAAGTAAGCAAGGTAGCTATCTAATTGCGCTGGCTCTAACAGAGTAATCCATGCGTTGTAATCTTTTTGGGTTACGGCTTGATTACGTAATTTATGAATTAATTCTTTAGGTGTGGTCTCGTTATTTTTATAGGCGGTTTTAACTGCGCTAATATTTAAGTTAAACATGTTGTATTCCTAATCTAAATTCTGATGTCAATAAAATGGTTTGTATCTGCCTAGTGCCTAACATGACTTTAACTAGTGCTCAATTAAAACTAATGTTTGTCCAGACTGAATTGATTGGCCCTGTTGTTTCAATACGCTATGAACAGTACCGTTTGTAAGTGCGTGGATTTCAATTTCCATTTTCATAGATTCTAAAATCATCAGTACATCGCCAGCCTTCACTGTATCGCCTGGCTTTACCTTGCATTGCCATACACTGCCTGAAACTGGACTGTCTACAAGATCGCAGTTATCTGGAATGACTAGCTCGTCTTCATCAGAAAGTAATTCATCGACTTGTTCATAAGTAAGTAGGCCTGCTCTTTTCCACATGGCTAGTTCTTCATCAAAAGCCTGTTCTCTAGCATCAACAAATTCATTAATATCAGATGTGTTTTTATCTAAGAATCCTTGATATTCATCTAAACTGAACTCAGTTTCTTCAATTCGAATAGTCGTTTGGCCCTTGGGTAGTTTTTCACGAATATCTAATAGTTCTTCAGGGCTAACTTCATAAAACTTAATTTGGTCAAAGAAACGTAATAACCAAGGTTGAGTAAAGTTTTCTGTTTTATGATAACGGTTCCATACTTGTGAAGTACGACCAACAAATTGATATCCACCAGGGCCTTCCATTCCGTAAACACACATATATGCACCGCCAATTCCCACCGAGTTTTCGGCGGTCCAGGTTCTCGCTGGGTTATATTTAGTGGTGACTAATCTGTGCCTTGGATCTAGTGGCGTGGCCACGGGCGCACCTAAGTAAACATCGCCTAATCCCATTACTAAATAGTTAGCATCAAACACAGTGTCTTTAACGGCTTGAATATCTTTTAGGCCATTTATGCGACGAATAAACTCTAAGTTACTTGGGCACCAAGGTGCATCAGAACGTACTGACTGTATATATTTTTCAATGGCTAGCTGACAGGCTTCGTCGTCCCAGCTAAGTGGCAAGTAAACAGTACGAGAAGGAACCGTTAGGTTTTCTGTAGTAGCCACATATTCACAGGCTTTATCAATTAGTTTAGTTAATGTATTTAAGGTTACTTGCTGTGAGTCAAAGTGAATTTGCAGCGACCGAATTCCTGGTGTTAGCTCTCGAATTCCTTCTAGGTGGTTGTCTAGTTTGTATTGCTCTAGCCATAACATCAGGGCGTGAACCTTAAAACGTCTTGGAATATCTAACTCTAAAGGACCTAGCTCAACCAATAAAAAGTGGTCGCCAGCTAAACGACAAATCACGTCGTCTTCGCCGATTGATGTTTGGTGTACTTTTGGATCGGGTAATTCAGTAATATTAATAGCCGCCGTTACCGATGGCTCTACCGTTAAGGTTTCTATGTTTTGTTTTTGTATTTTTTCTAATTCAACGGCTTGTGCATGAGTGACCGCAACAAATTGAATTTTACTACCAGCTTTTAATTGACCAAGTTTAAATAGGTCGGCGGTTATCACTGTAGCAGGGCAAACAAACCCACCTAGTGATGGTCCATCTGGCCCAAGAATAACAGGCATGTCACCAGTAAAATCTACAGTACCAAAGGCATAAGCATTATCGTGAATATTAGACGGATGCATACCAGCCTCACCACCACTTTCTCTTGCCCAAGTTGGTTTGGGGCCAATTAAACGCACACCGGTACGAGAGGAGTTGTAGTGTACTTCCCATGTATGTTCGAAAAATATTTTAATATCTTGTTCGGTGAAAAAATCTGGCGCACCGTGGGGTCCATAAATTACTCTAAGTTGAGTAATCTCTGGTGTCACTATATCTGTTAACGACGAAATTTTACTTGGCGTGGTATTGGCTGTTATTAATTGAGGGTCTAATTCAATTACATCCCCTGAGCGTAGGGCGCGGCCTACATGGCCACCAAATTGACCTAAAGTGAAGGTAGATTTAGACCCCAAATAATCAGGGCATTGAATTCCACCAGCAACCGCTAAATAGCAACGAGCACCTTGTTCCGTTACTTTACCAATAGATAATACTTGATTAGCGGTCACTTCAATGACTTGATTCATAGCCACGGATTTGCCGTCAAGGGTGGTATTAAAGTCAGCACCCACAATCGCAATATGACAAGCTGTGTTAAATTTTAAAGTAGGTCCGTTTAGCGTTATTTCTAACGCAGCAGCGTCAATAGTATTTCCAAGTAACTGATTAGCTAAACGAAAACTTAACGCGTCCATTGGTCCTGAAGGCGGTACACCCACATTCCAATGATGCTGGCGACCAGGAAAGTCTTGAATAGTGGTTTGCGTGCCACCATTAATTACCGAAAAGCTTTTGCTCTCTACTTGAAAGCTTGCAAGGTCGTTGGTAAACAACTGACCATCATTTGCCATTGGGCCATTTAATATTCCTTGAACATAAGATTTATTGGTTTGAATACCATAAATCACGCTGTCGTTTAGCGCTTGCTCTAAGTTTTTAATGGCCGTTTGACGATCATCAGCGGTGGCAATTACTTTAGCGATCATAGGGTCGAACAGTGCAGGCACTTCTAATCCAGATTCAATCCAAGTGTCTATTCGGTAGGCATCGTTAACTGGCCAGCTAACACTTGATAATAAACCGCTGCTTGGCATAAAATCTTGAGCAGGATTTTCGGCATATATTCTTGCCTGAACACTGTGACCTTTGGGGGTTAGCGAATTTTTAATTTCATCTAAATCTCCTAGATCGCCACTGGCTTGTTTAACCATGCATTCAACTAGATCAATTCCCCAAACCTGCTCGGTAATACCGTGTTCTACTTGTAATCGAGTATTTACTTCTAAAAAATAAAATTGATTATCAGTATCATCGTAAATAAATTCAACGGTTCCAGCATTTCTATACTGCACAGACGCCATTAGTTGTTCTGCAGTTAAGTGCAGTTGTTGGCGAATATCTTCGCTAATATTATGGGCAGGAGTTTCTTCAACTACTTTTTGGTTACGTCGTTGGGCAGAGCAGTCGCGCTCTCCTAAGCTTATGGCTTTACCTTTACCATCAGCAAAAATTTGTACTTCTATATGGCGTGCGTGTTGAATAAGTTTTTCTAAAAATACACCGTCGTTAGAGAAGTAGCTGGCACCCAAGCGCTTAACACTATCCCACGCATTATTAAGGTCGTTGTCATTATGGCAAGCTTGCATACCAATACCACCACCACCCGCGGTACTTTTAAGCATAATTGGATAACCAATTTTATTAGCCCACTGAATGGCGTCTTGTTGCTCGGTTAATAATGGGGTGCCAGGAACTAAAGGCACGCCCGCTTTTTCAGCCGCTTCTCTGGCTAAATGCTTTAAACCAAATAATTCCATTTGTGCCGTGGTTGGGCCAATAAATACTAGGCCATTTTTTTCACAGGCACTGACAAATTCTGTATTCTCGCTTAAAAATCCATAACCAGGATGAATAGCATCGGCGTTGTATTGCTTGGCAATTTTTACAATGGCTTCAATATTTAGGTAGGTTTCGGCTACAGTTCCTTCTCCAAGGCAAACGGCTATATCAGCCTGCTGCACGTGAAGAGAGTCTTTGTCTGCTTGGTGATACACCGCTATAGATTTAATTCCTAGCTTTTTAAGTGTTCGAATAATACGTGTGGCAATAGCGCCGCGATTAGCAATTAAAATCGTATTAAACATCGTTTAATCCTTGCTTTTCGGGTCGTCCCGTTTTTTGATACTAATCAGGTCGTCCTGATTAGGAATGCAAGCACCTAGTTAATTTAGGTGAAGATAAATAAGTATTACCGACTTTTTATTTCTAACTTCTAACTTCTAACTTTTAATTTGGCCTGGTCAGTTATGACCAAACTAATATTTCAACAGGTGTAGGGTTGTAACCATTACACGGGTTGTTTAATTGTGGGCAGTTAGAAATTAATACTAGAGTGTTCATTTTTGCTTTTAACTCAACGTACTTTCCAGGCGCCGATATACCATCTTCAAACGTTAACTTACCGTCTTTAGTTACTGGTACGTTCATAAAAAAGTTAATGTTATGGGTGATGTCAGATTTTGTTAATCCGTATATTTCATTCTCTTGAATGGCCAGCATCCAGCTATCTCGGCAAGCATGCATACAGCGTTTTTCTAAGTCATATCGAACCGTATTTGATTCTGTGGCACAAGCACCGCCTACAGTATCGTGGCGTCCGCATGTGTCAGCGACAATTTCTAGCATGTCACGATTTAGATTTGTCTTTAACATTGATCCGCTGGTTAAATACAGGGCTCGTTGCTCACGCACAGTATCCATTGCGCTATAACGTTCACTTACGTCATCTGAATTATAAAATAAGGTATCAGCTGCTTGGTTACCTTCAGTATCAACTATACGAATGGTATCACCTTCGTTAATTTGACAAATGAAGTAGTCACCAGCATCAACTGACTCAGAAAAATACGCGTCTTGTGCCTTTAATTGGCTTTCTTTAATCATGTGAATTCCTTACAAACCAAAATGGTACAAAGCATTATTTTCAAAGCCGCGACGGTTTTCATCGCAATGATTCAAACAAATATCATCTTGCTGCATTTCTTCGGCTTGAGTGAGGGTTAACAATATAGGCTTGTTAGGATATTCGGTTTCGGTGCTTAAAGGGTGAGGACAAGTATGCAGTACCACTAAGGTATCCATTTCAAAACGTAACACCACTTCGTCACCTGCTTTACTGGTACGCGTTAATGCTAGCTTGCCTTCTGTGTCAGCTGAGACTTCACTAAACCAATTTACATTTGAACAAAGATCTTGTTTAAACATATCGTACTTAGCCAGTTCAACTAAAAATGCATCAAAGCCATTCTGCTTCCACTTATTGTGGTCACCTTGATAATCTCGATCTCCCCATTGTGCAGATACATGCTCTGGGTGTGAGGTGCCACAGATAGTTTCATGCCAGCCAAAATTATCTGCTGTTATAGAACAAAAAATCCGTCCCATCTCGCTATAAAGACAATGGCCTGCGGTTAACTTAAATGTGTGCTGACATTTTAAAGTATCAGGCGCGTTATATTTCTCAGTTAACTGAGAAGGATTAAAAAACAACATACCAACGTTAGCACCGCCTTCTATATCTTTAAGGCTCAGCTGGGTACCCTTGCGGATAATAGTGGACCAATGACTGGCACCAGGAATAGTGGTTTGGTAAACCTTATCCTGTGTGATGCGGTTTAATACGTTTGAATGACTGTTTGGACTATTGTTGACTGTGCTCATGGGGCTCCTCATTACGCTATTTTTTGTTCAGGCGTTAATGAATTTTCAATTTCTTGTAAGCTTTCTTTATCGGTTTGACCCACTGGTAAATCAAAGGTAATGGTACTGCCATATCGATGAGGTGCGTGTGGATCATGTCTAGTCTTATCAAATACCCATAAACGAGTACCTAAATAAAAACCTTCGTCTAAGTCATGAGTCACCATGAAAACGGTAAGCTCATATTTCTTCCATAGCTCTATCACCAGTTTATGCATATCTTTGCGTATGCCTGGGTCCAAAGCTCCAAAAGGCTCATCCAAAAGTAAAACTTTTGGGTGTTTAATTAATGCTTGTGCAATGGCTAAACGTTGCTGCATACCACCAGATAGTTCATGTGGGTATTTTTGTTTTGCCGGTAGTAAGCCAACAGCATCTAGCCATTTGTCAGCTTCATCTAAAGCCAGTTTTCGTGATGAACCAAATAGACGGCCAATTATTGGACTTTTTTCAAACTCTTTAGCAATAGCAACATTTTCTCTAACAGTTAAGTGAGGGAATACCGAGTACTTTTGAAATACAATGCCTCGTTCTGGACTAGGTTCAGCTATTATTGGTTCGCCATCTAATAGAATGCGTCCCTTAGAATGTGATTCAATTCCAAGTAGCATTTTTAAAAAAGTACTTTTTCCACAACCAGATGTTCCCACCATGGTAATAAACTCGCCTTTTTTAACTTGGCAATTAATATTTTCTAATACTACGTTGTCACCATAAGATTTTTCAACGTGGCTAAACTCAATTTGATTATTTTCAGTTTCCATAATGATCTCTATTTCGCCGCGTGATACCAAGGGAATATTTTTTTACTGGTTTTAGCCAAAGACCAGTCTAATAAAAATGCTAAAAATGTTATCCATGCAACGTAGGGTAAAATAATATCCATAGATAAGTATCGGCGTACTAAAAATATCCGATAGCCTAAGCCATCAGTTGCTGCGATTGCTTCGGCCGCAATTAAAAATAGCCAAGCTGATCCTAGGCTTAAGCGTAATGCATCTATTAACCTTGGTAATACTTGTGGCAACAATATACGGCTAATTAATTGAAATGAGTTTGCACCTAGAGTTTGTGCTTTTACCAATTGTTCAGATGGGATATCTTTTGTGCGCTGATATAAGTCGCGAATTAAAAATGGCGTTATGCCAATAATTATCAGCATGACTTTAGATAATTCACCTAGTCCAAATACAATAAATATTAGAGGTAAAACAGCCATGGGTGGTATCAATGATATGGCAGTAATAACTGGATTTAAATTCGCGCCAATTAATGGAATGGCTCCAGTGATTAATCCTACGACTAATCCAATAAAGGCGGCACATGCAACACCTGTTAATAATCTTTTTAAGCTACTTTCTGTGTCTCTCCAAAATACATATTCACCACTGCGTTTACTTGGTTTAAATGCTAAGCGGTCAATGGCTGCTTGAAATTGACTGACACTGGGTAATAATTTGTCTTGTGGGTTTTCTGCCTTTCGAGTTTCGGAGGCTACTTGATATAAAATCATTAATAAGAAAAAAGGAATAATGCCCAACGCAATAGCCAGTGGCTTTGAAGGTGTTATGTTGATCCAACGTTTCATTATTCGCTCGCAATTGAATAGGTAATAAATAGAAGCTGTTTAAGTAGGTATGAAAACAACATCCGTGTTGTTTTCATTTTTTATTTTATCTTTGCGAGTTATAAATTACAGCTTACCTTCAGCTGCCATTTCCATATAGGTTGCGTCAAAACGTAATTTAACATTGTCTTTGTTACCAAAGATACCGGCTGGTGTCTCAATACCAATTACGCCTGCGTTAGGAGCGCCATCGCCAAGAAGGCCGTGCTCAAAAGAGAATTCAGCAACATATTGCATAGTTGCTTTTAGGTCAGCACTTTTTACAAACTTAACTGCGTCGGCTGGCTTGTAAAACATTTTAGTAGATGCAAGCTGAGCTTCAAATCCAGCTAGATCGGTACCAGATGCAATTCCCATTTGTTCACGAACCGCTGCACTTTTTTCCATTTCAGCCATAATCTCATACCAAGCACCCACTAGAGCTTTACCCAGTTTAGGGTTTTCTTCTAGAGTTTTAGTATTCACAATTAATGTATCAATAATTTCACCAGGAATGTTAGAGCTATCAAAAACGTTAGTCGCTTTAGGCATAGCTAAAATTTCGCTAACCAGAGGATTCCATGTAGCTACCGCTGTTACACCATCAGTTGTAAACGCTGCTACCAAGTCGGCATCAGAAGTATTAACAACTTTTACATCTTTTTCTGAAAGGCCAACACTTTCTAATCCGCGGGCTAGTAAGTAGTGAGACACACTTAATTCTACCAAATTAATATTTTGGCCTTTTACGTCTTTGATTGATGTTCCATTTTTAAGAATAACGGCGTCGTTACCGTTTGAGAAATCGCCAACAA
The DNA here is from genome assembly GCA_034112325.1 of Bermanella sp. Lineage (GTDB taxonomy): Bacteria > Pseudomonadota > Gammaproteobacteria > Pseudomonadales > Oceanobacteraceae > Bermanella. The sequence continues at coordinate 66,845 of JAWUVO010000038.1, forward strand.
TAAGAGCAGTTGAGTCAACACCGCCAGCAGCAGGAATAGTCAGGGCATCTACGTTAGCCATGGTGCAGGCATCGAATTCGCCAGCGGTATATTGGTTCATAGACTCAACGTAATCGTTGAACTGGACTACATCTATATTGATGTCGTATTTGTCAGCCCATTTTTTTACAATGCCAGATTGATCGCCGTATTCCCAAGGCATCCAACCTACATAGATAGACCAGCAAACTTTAAAATCTTCTTTTGCTTGAACAGCAGGTGCAGCTAATGCCCCAAATGCTAGAGATACGCTTAATAAAGCGCTAGTAGTAAAAGTTTTCATAGGAGTTTTCCAGTGATTGATAGTTACACATGAGTAATCTTGGCTTGCGCCATTCGATTCTCCCGGGCTTTTATCCCTCCGTGTAACCTTCACTGAAAATATCAGGAAAGGTCGATAGCTCTTGGACCAGACACTTACTTAAAAGCCGGAACCCTAGCTATACCATTGCAAATTTTTTTAGGCTTGTGATTACTCACCTAAATTTGGCTAATGCCAAGATTACTTTCTAATGAATATTTAGCAAGTAGAGTGCCAGTTTTAATATCGCCATCATTAGGCGCTGTTAGCGATCAAAGCGGTGACATTCACAATCCCTATGCTTCATTTTAGGTCGCCCATGCTTGGCATGCGCGCTAATAGTGCGCCGCATGAAAAAGACTATTAGCTGTAAGTTAAAACGTTTTTTCAACTTCAACTAGCTGTGCTTAAATCACTTAGCTGACTTTGGCTCTCTAATTATTCTAGTCTCGCTGTATCGGTCGTGCCAAGCTAAACCGTCTTTATCAACTAATATCCACAAATAACCTAGATAGAATAATGCACAAGAGGGAACCGCTACCGCAAGTCTTAATAAGCATTGTGTGTACGTGAGCGGTTTACCGGTTGTACTTAATATCCGTAAACGCCAAGAGCGCATTCCCAGAGTTTGTCCGCCACGACGCCAAAAGTGCAAATTAAACCAAATCCAAACAATAAACATAATACTGGGTAAAAAAGGATTGTTGGTACTTATTTGTTCGCCGCCATTTATGGCTACCGCAATACCACCTGCAACCAGCCACATGGCTAGCATAAGTAAGGCGTCGTAAAGCATGGCCGCTAATCTTACTAATGGCCCTGCATCACTTACCTGAATTACAGTTTCGGTTTTATTTTGTTTTTTATTTTTTTTCATGATCAAGTTTATTAGCTAACTGCTTCAAGCATGGTGTCTGCATCACTTACTAAAAACTCTTGAGGAGCTTCAACATTCAGAGTAGTAACAACACCATTGTCTACAATCATGGCATAGCGAAGTGAGCGGATACCACCAAACGAACCTGTGTCAGCGCTCAAACCTAGCTTTTGGCTGAAGTCTGCGTTGCCATCTGCGGCCATTATAATGTGTTCAGCATTTTGTGATTTACCCCACGCATCCATAACAAATGCATCATTTACCGATAGACAAATAATTGAATCCACGCCTTTTTCAGTAAAAGCGTCAGCATTGACCACATAGCCTGGTAGATGAGTATTAGAACAAGTCGGTGTAAATGCACCCGGTAAGGCGAATAGCACAACTTTTTTGCCAGAGAATAAATCGGTAGTTGAGGCGGTAATCATTTTACCGTTTTCAAAATACTGTAAATTGCTTTCAGGTATAGTGTCATTAACTTTAATCATGGGTAGTCCTTGTATTGGCTAGTTATATTTTATTATGCAATTAACTGTGAATATTGGTTTGTTGTCAATTGCATTAACTCATACACGGGGCTAGTGACTTAACTAGCCATTAATTAAAAAGTGAGTCCAGATACTTGCTGCGTAACCAAGCGCAATCACCGGTGTCCATTTTAGATGAGAGAAAAAGGTGTAATGACCTTTGGCCTGCCCCATTAATGCAACACCCGCCGCTGAGCCAATGGACAGTAAGCTACCACCCACACCGGCGGTTAGTGTTACCAGTAACCATTGAACCTCAGACATATTAGGGTTCATGGTTAGTACTGCAAACATCACTGGAATGTTATCTACAATGGCCGATAAAAGCCCTACTAAAATATTTGCATTAGTTGCGCCTAGTTCGCCGTACATAAGTGTTGAGGTCATGCTTAGGTAGCCAATAAAGCCCAAGCCGCCTACGGCCATAATTACACCGTAGAAAAAGAATAGGGTGTCCCACTCGGCATGTGCAATACGATCAAACACGTCAAATTCTTCGTTGTTCACCTTAGAGTCGTGCGCTTGGTTTTTATGTGGGGTATCTGAAAACTTGTTTTCAACAGCGGCGGTACGGAGTAAGTAAAAAACATATAGTTTTAGGAATGCAAGGACTAGCATCAAGCAAAATACCGGCGGGATGTGTAAGAAGGTATGAACACATACTGCAGTGATAATGGTTACTAAAAATAAACCAGCAATGACTAAGCCACCTTTTTTAAGACTAATTGTGTCTGTAGCAGTAGGTGCTGATGGCTGCCCATCAGGCAAGGTAAATTGCATGATAAAGGCGGGTACTAAAAAGTTTACTAACGCAGGAATAAATAATACAAAAAAGTCACTAAACCCTAGAATGCCTTTCTGCCAAACCATTAAAGTAGTAATGTCCCCAAACGGGCTAAAAGCTCCGCCCGCGTTTGCCGCTACAACAATATTAATACAGGCTAAAGCAATAAACTTAGGCTCATCCTTACCCACAGTCATAACTACCGCACACATAATAAGTGCCGTTGTTAAGTTGTCGGCAATTGGTGAGATAAAAAATGCTAATAGGCCTGTAATCCAGAACAAACTCTTATAGCTGTAACCTTTAGCAACCAGTTTATCTCTTAGTTCATCAAACACACCGCGTTCTAGCATGGCATCAATGTAGGTCATGGCGACCAGCAAAAAGAAAAATAACTCTGAATACTCAAGAAAGTTGTGACGAATATTCACTTCCACAGAGTGATCTATACCGGCAGTAGAATAGGCGATAGCGATGATCACCCATATTAGCCCAGCGGCTAATAAAACCGGTTTAGACTTTCTAATATGAATTTTTTCTTCAAAAATAACCACCACATAGGCAAGACCAAAAATAATTAAAGCGGTTATGCCAACCCAGCTATTGGTTAAATCTAAAATCTGTAGGTTTGTATTTGCCTCTGATGCATTAGCCGACAAACAAAAAAAGAAGGATAGAACGGTAACTAGTAACTTCATTAAGTGATCCCTATTTAAAGGTTGGTGTTTTGGTGCAACCTAGCGGAAAGTCGCCGTTGAATTTTGCGGCTAATTTAGCATAAATGACAACCGTAATCCCTTAGTATTTGTGCCGATAAGTGAAATCAAGTGTATCTAATATTGATAGTGTGTTTTTTAAACAGTTATTTTATGCAGTGTAAGGTAAATTGTTTTAACTAGACTGAATACTGTTATCTAGATATGTTAAGAAACTATATGGATAAATATCTAGGTTGAATAATGAAATTACTTTTTTTACCAGGTTCGGGGTGCAGTGCAAATGTATGGAATCATCAAATAGCCAAGTTTGACAACGGCATTGCATTAAACTTGCCCGGACATCCAGACGGCATGCCTTTAGACAGTGTGTCGGCAATGGCCGATTGGTTAACTGACTATCTTAATAAGCTGGAATGCCAACAAGTAATTTTAGTTGGGCATTCTCTTGGCAGCGCTGTGGCATTACAGGCTGCTATTAATGGTCACAACTCTATCAAGGGATTGGTGTTAATTGGCACCGGAGCTCGGCTAAAAGTTATGCCAATGATTTTGGATATGTTAGGTAAACTAATTGAAAGTAATGCTGATGTTCCCGATATAATACTGGCAGCAAATCAAGGTATTGCAGAGCCGTTGCGCACTGAGATTAACCAAGCGATTAAAAGTAATGGTGTAGCGACACTACTTAACGACTTTAATGCATGTAATAAGTTTGATGTAATAGAAAAATTAAGCGCGATAAATGTGCCTATGCAAATAATAGCTGGCTCAAAAGACGTTATGACACCACCGAAATACGCTGAGTTTATACACACAAATACTCAGTCTTCTCAATTATCTATTATTGATGGTGGTTCACATATGGTATTTGCTGAACAGCCAATACAGGTTAATGCAGTGATTGAAAAATTTTTAACTGAAGGGTATTAAGTTGGCGAAAAAATATTATGTAGTTTGGCAGGGGCGCCAAACAGGGATTTTTAATAGCTGGGATCAATGCCAAGCTCAGGTTGTTAAGTTTGCTGATGCTAAGTTTAAGTCTTTCCCTACGTTAGCAGAAGCTGAAGCGGCTTTTGGAGATAACAAAAGCTTAAAATTAAACAGCTCTAATGCTGCTAAAAAAACAATTAAGGTAAAAGCGGCTGCTCTCACCCAAGAACAAGTTACCCAGATGTCATACGACATTAAAATCTTCACCGATGGTGCATGCGAACCTAATCCAGGAGAAGCAGGAACAGGTATTGCGGTATATCAAAATAATAATTTAACTGAATTATGGTACGGCATTTACCAGTCAATGGGCACAAATAATACAGCAGAATTAAATGGCTTATATCAAGCATTGATTCTTGCCAAAGAAAAATTGGCAGAGGATCTTACCGTAGCTATTTATTGCGATTCTACCTATTCAATTCAAAGTATCACCACTTGGGCCAAAGGTTGGGCTGCCAAAGGCTGGAAAAAATCTGGAGGTGAAATTAAAAATCTAGAAATAATTAAACCGATGTATGCCCTATATCAAGAAATTGAAAAAAATATAAAAATTTATCATGTGAATGGTCATGTGGGTATTGAGGGTAATGAATTAGCCGACCGCATGTCGATTATTGCAATTGAAGCAAAACAACAAGGATTAAGTCTGTATCGTGAATCGTCAGATATAGATGAAATTTTGGCTTCGCGAAGAGGTTAGGTTTATAGGGATTTAACAATATGTGTCAGTGACTATTAAAAAAAGAGCACAGTACTATTACTGGCTCTTTTAATTTTATCACTAAGCAATTTTTAATTGTAAGTCATCGGCAGAAAGGTAGGCTTGAATTACCTGCTCGACTTTAAGCTGCTGTTGCTTAGATAAAAACAATCCCAGCTTAGTTCTGCGTAAAAGTATGTCTTCACTGTTACGGGCCCATTCATGTTTGATTAAGTATATGACTTCGCGCTCGTAAAGATTACAGCCTAAGCATTGGCCTAAGTCTAATATTGATTGTGCATTACCCAGTAAGGTTAAGCAGCGGCTGCCATAGGTATTAATCAAACGATCTTTTAACCCACTTTCTAGCCAGTTATATTTTTCAGTTAATATTTGTTGTAATTGCTTAGGATGAATTTCGCCCCCAGGCAGCGGCGCATTTTTGGTCCAACCAGCAAGAGCGTGCTTTTTAGGCGCGTCAGTGTCGGCAAAATAAGGCTGCAGTTTTGTCAGAGCGGCCTCTGCCAGACGACGGTAAGTCGTGATTTTTCCCCCAAAAATACTCAATAGTGGTGCTTTACCATTATTATCTTGAACTTCTAAAGTGTAGTCTCGTGTCATTGCCGATGGGTCCGATGACTCATCGTCACACAATGGTCTTACACCAGCATAATGATGCAAAATATCAGCCGTTGAAATTTGTTTTTTAAAGTGATGGTTAATAACATTTATTAAATATTGTTTTTCTTCGTCATCAATCACAATTTTTTCTGGGCTAGCATCCCAGGCCTTATCTGTGGTGCCAATTAAAGTAAACTCACCTAAATAAGGAATAGCAAAAATAACTCGTTTATCTTCATTTTGTAAAATGAAGGCGTGATCACCTTCATAAAGTTTAGGCACAATAATATGACTGCCTTTAATAAGGCGGACAGTGCGAGGTGAAGGTATTTTTATGTGATCTTCTAAAAACGACTGAGCCCAGGGGCCACATGCGTTGACTAACGCTTTCGCTTTTACAGTGTTAACTTCGCCAGTGATGGTGTTTTGTAGCTCGGCTTGCCAGTGATCGGAATGTTGAACCGCAGAGATACATTTTGTATAACAGTTAATTTGGGCGCCATTTTCTTGCGCCGCAATTACATTGCTTATAACTAAGCGAGCGTCATCAACCCAGCAATCTGAATAATCAAAGCCTTTTTTAATCTCAGTTTTAAGTGGGCTATTTTCATCAAATTTAATACTTTTAGATTTTGCTAACTGCTTACGACCACCTAGGTTGTCATAAAGAAATAAGCCCAAGCGAATCATCCAAGCCGGACGTAAATGCTTTTGGTGAGGCAATACAAACCTTAGTGGTGTAATTAGGTGGGGTGCCTTGTCTAATAATATTTCTCTTTCGGTTAACGCTTCTTTCACCAGGCGAAATTCATAATGCTCAAGATAACGTAAACCACCATGAATAAGTTTGCTACTAGCTGAGGACGTGGCTGAAGCAAAATCGTTTTGCTCACATAATGCTACTTTCAAACCACGCCCAGCCGCGTCGGCCGCAATACCTGCGCCATTAATACCACCGCCAATAATTAATAGGTCTAGTATTTTGCTGGAGAGTTCATTGTTCATTAGATTGGTTTGCCCTTATTAATGCTTTTAAAGTTAGCGGAAAAGTAACTGATTCCACCGAACTCTGATTAGAATTTTATGAACTTAAGTTTATAATCCAAATTATATTTTCGCAAACGAATATTTAAACGGAGCTTTAGGGCTGTATATTGATGTTTTAAGCTCGTTTTATTCAATTATAATCAAATGGAATATAAGATTTTCCAGTTAAAAAATATTTTAGCTAGGCAGGATAAGGGTTTTTGGCTTTTAATAGACGTTATTAGGTATTTATACTTAGTAATAGAGTATTTTCGAATCAAGTGCTTAATTTGTTCGCTAATGTTCGTTTTGATTAAGCCGCTCCATATGTTTTAACTATAGATAATAAAATATAACAGAGGACCGATGAGTAAAATGGTACTATCGTACCTTTTTTGGTGTGGGGCGACTTTAAATAGTGTCTTTAAGCAGTGGCTTTATGCAGTGAATTTAAAGAATGGCTTAAGAAAGGAAAAATTAACTAGCTACAATTAATTTGCGTTTAAACTGTTTCATTAATTGGCTAATTTTTTTAGGCGGTGCTTGATCGGTTACCAAGGTATCTATAAGAGATAGATCTCCTAGATAATTAACGGTACGACGCCCAAACTTACTACTATCGGCCGCTAATATTACTAACCGCGAGTGTTCAATTATGGCTTGGGCTACACGGACTTCTTGGTAGTCAAAATCCATTAACGAGCCATCTTCTTCAATACCACTAATGCCAATAATGCCAAAGTCTACTCTAAATTGCTTAATGAAATCGATGGTGGCTTCACCAATAATACCGCCATCACGACTACGAACTTGGCCGCCGGTGATGGTAATTTGAAAGTCTTCTTTGCTGCTTAAAATTGAGGCTACGTTTAAATTATTGGTAATTACCTTAAGACCATTGCGCTGAAGTAACTCACGAGCGATGGCTTCGTTGGTGGTGCCAATATTAATGAAAATTGAGGCATTATCAGGGATTAAAGCGGCTACTGCCTTAGCAATTCTTTTTTTCTGATCTAGCTGTTGCGCTTTACGTTTGCTGTATTCGGTATTAACCGTACTGGATTCAATGGCAGCACCACCATGATAACGACGAATTCTATTATCTTGGGCCAGTAGGTTTAAATCTCGGCGAATGGTTTGTGGTGTTACTCCGAAAAGTGCCACTAGCTCATCAATAGAAACAAAGCCTTGTTCGGTTATGAGTTTTATTATGTCTTCGTGCCGAATTTGTTGGGCCATAAATATTCTTAGGTCAGGTGGTTAATTTCGTCATTAGCAGCATAAATAGCGTATTTTATTTGCCACAGCCCCATAAGAGTATAACAATATTTGATTAACAGTAAGAAATTGCAAGTTTGTGGGCGCAATAAACGTTAAAATACTCTCACTAATAATAAAAATTTTGTAAGGCGTAAGTTAATGAGCAAGTATCTACTGTCTATTGATCAAGGTACTACAAGTAGCCGTGCCATTGTATTTGATCAGTTGGGCAATAATATAGGCCAAGGTCAGCAAGAGTTTAATCAGTTTTTTCCTGCTGACGGCTGGGTTGAACACGACCCTGAAGAAATATGGGACAGTGTACTGGCTACTTGTCGCCAGGCATTAAAAAATGCAGGTTTGTCAGCTACTGACATTGCAAGTATTGGTATTACCAATCAGCGTGAAACCACAGTTATTTGGGATCGAGCCTCGGGCAAGGCGATTTATAATGCCATTGTTTGGCAGGATCGTCGTACCGCTGAATATTGTCGCCAATTAAAAAATAATTCGCTTGAAACTGTGGTGCAAGAAAAAACAGGTTTACTAATTGATCCGTATTTCTCAGGCACCAAAATAAACTGGATATTAGATAATGTTGCCGAAGCCAGAGAAAAGGCCAATAACAATGAGCTAGCGTTTGGCACTATAGACAGTTTTTTATTATGGCGTTTAACTGGTGGTAAATCCCATAAAACCGATGCCACCAATGCTTCACGAACTTTACTGTTTAATATTCATAGCCAGCAGTGGGATCAAGAATTATTAGAAATGCTTAATGTTCCGGCATCATTATTACCGACAGTAGAAGACAGCAGTGCTTATTTTGGTGAAACCGAAGCCGAGTTATTTGGTGCGCCCATACCTATTACAGGTATAGCTGGAGATCAGCAGGCGGCGCTATTTGGACAGGCTTGCTTTGAAGCGGGTATGGCCAAAAGCACTTATGGTACTGGCTGTTTTTTAATGTTAAATACCGGAGAAAAAGCCCTTAAAAGTGAAAACAGGCTGTTAACCACAGTGGCCTACCGACTAAATGGCAAAGTTACTTATGCCATAGAAGGCAGTATTTTTGTCGCAGGTGCGGCCATTCAATGGTTACGAGATGGTTTGAAGTTAGTGAAAGATGCATCTGAATCTGAAGCCATGGCTGAACGTGTTGGTGACGACCCAGGTGTATATTTTGTACCTGCGTTTACTGGTTTGGGCGCCCCCTATTGGGACCCCGATGCACGCGGTGCGTTGCTTGGTATTACCCGAGATACCACCGACGAGCAGGTTGTTACGGCTGGCTTACAATCGGTTTGTTACCAAACTGCTGAGTTGGTTGAAGCAATGGTAGGCGACAGTGAAGCGGCGCACATGCAAGGTTCTAAAACGTTACGCGTTGATGGCGGCATGGTGGTGAATAGCTGGGTGGTGCAATTTTTGTCCGACATTATGGATGTAAAAGTAGACAGAGCAGTGGTGCCTGAAACCACGGCCTTAGGTGTTGCCTATTTAGCCGGTTTACATGTAGGTATTTTTAGCTCACTAGAAGAGATCGCAAATCTTTGGCAGTGCGAGCGACGTTTTGAACCTAGCATGAATCAGGTTAAGCGGGAAAAACTTTATAATGGTTGGAAAAAAGCGGTAGCTCGCATTCGCAGCTAATTAGGAGATTACAGTAAATGGGGGGCCATACTCGCGTCCCCTCTGCCTAACCGCTAACAGCGGGTATCCATAAGTTATTAATTCACTTCATCCTTTGTTATTATCATTATATTAAACCAACAATAGGCGCTTCAATTAGTGGCAAGCTTTCAACTTAGAGATTATCAGCAGGAAGCCGTTTCAGCGACAATTAAGCACTTTCGTAAAACCAACAAATCCGCCGTCATTGTTTTACCCACAGGGTCAGGAAAAAGCTTAGTAATCGCAGAACTTGCACGCCTAGCTAAGCGAAAAATATTAATACTCACCCACGTGAAAGAACTGGTAGAGCAAAATCATCAAAAATATGAAAGCTATGGTTTAACAGCAGGCATTTATTCAGCAGGGTTAAAGCTCAAGCAAACGCAACACCAAGTGACCTTTGCTAGTATTCAGTCAGCTGCCCGTAACCTAGATGATTTTAGTGAATCTTATTCATTGATTATTATTGATGAATGCCATCGAGTTAATTTGCTTAGCCAAGAGTCATTAAATGATGAGTCGAATGACAAATCTAAAGACGATTCAAAAGAGCAATCAAGCAGTAATCAATATCAGCAAGTGATTGAAAAAATAATGTCGGTTAATCCCACGGCAAAGTTATTAGGTTTAACCGCAACCCCTTATCGATTAGGTATGGGTTGGATTTATCGTAAACACTACCATGGCATTATGCGCAGTGAACAACCCCGTCCTTTTGAGCACTGTATTTATGAGTTGCCGTTGCGTTATTTAATTAAACGTAAGTATTTAACACAACCCACACTTGTAGATGCCACTATTGAACATTATGACTTTAGTCAACTTCGAGGTAATGCATCTGGCGAATATAACTCGTCTGATGTTAATAGCCTATTAACTAAAAATCATAGGGTGACTAAAGGCATTATTGAGCAAGTGATTGAACTAGCTGAAAAGCGTAAAGGGGTTATGATATTTGCTGCCACTGTTGACCACGCAAAGGAGATTTTTAGTTATTTACCCATTGATCAAAGCGCTCTACTTATAGGCGCAACCGATAGCGCCGAACGAGATAATTTAATAACAGGTTTTAAACAAAAAAAGATAAAATATTTAGTTAACGTCTCTGTGTTAACAACGGGATTTGATGCGCCCCATGTAGATATGATTGCTATATTAAGACCCACACAATCGGTCAGTCTTTACCAGCAAATAGTAGGTCGAGGTTTGCGTTTAAGCGATAACAAAAAAGATTGCCTAGTGATTGACTACACGGGTAACGATTTTGACTTGTATCAGCCTGAAGTGGGCGAGAAAAAGCCCAATAG
>JAWUVO010000039.1:0-35526 GCA_034112325.1 Bermanella sp.
CGCTATTAACGTACAATATAACTTACTAATAATTTTTCTAATACATGTGCTCACTGTGAACTTAATCTGTAATACGCTTCATATACCAGACAATCAAAGTAAAGGCTTTAATATTGATGGCCAGCTAATTTTTATTGTTAATAAGTATGGTAAATTTAGTGCCTATAAAAATTCTTGTCCACATCTAGGTATACAGTTAGAAATGGTACCGAATCAATTTTTGGATAGCACCCATAGCCTTATCCAGTGCTCCATGCATGGTGCTTTGTTTACTATTGAAGATGGCTTGTGTATTAGTGGTCCATGCTTTGATAGGTCGTTAGAAGCTATGGAGATTATAGTTAAAGAAGATTCTATTTATCTTTTATAAAGCCTAAAGATAAACCCTAGAGATAAAGCCAGAATATAAAGTTCCTACTATTTAAAACCTAAGTGGTAGCAGTATAACTTCTAATATTAGTCGGCATTTCGACAACGTTCAGCAGGCACACTTAACTGGGTAATCATGTATTCCTGAAAATCTATAGGATAGTTTTGCTTAGCTAGTGCTTTTGTCATGCAGTTTAACCAAGCCGTTTTCTCTTCGCTGCCAATGGTTAAATGACTATGTACCTGTGGAATTGAAATAGCTCCGTACTTCTCTTTATATAATCGTGGACCACCTGTCCAGGCGCATAAAAATCGAGTTAGCTTGTCTCGTGATACTTCTAGATCAGAAGGATGCATATCGCGTATTTTTTTTGATTCTTTTAGTTCAGACATTATCTCGTAAAAATCATCAACCAGTTGTTTTATACCTTCAAACTCTCCTGCCGCTTTATAGGTTGCATCTTCGCTGCCATATAATTTATTAGTCATGCGATTTCCTTTACCTGTCGATCTATTGATAGCGACATAATTGCCATAAAAAAAGCGCTAAATGCGCTTTTTTAAATTTATATAAAACAACATTAATTGATTAATTATTTTTATTGTTAGATTTACGTTTACGGGCAGCTACTTTATCGCGCTTAGCAGCACGAATATCTTTAGTTTGCTTAACTCGCTCACCGCGTTTAGATTTATTAAACAGTCGATCTTCTTTTAGTCCATCAAACGGGTTTTCACCTGATCTAAATTCAAAACGAATAGGAGTACCACTAATATTTAATACACGACGAAAAGTATTTGCTAAGTAGCGCTTGTAGCTGTCGGGTAACGATGTAACTCGATTTCCATGCACAACAATAGTAGGCGGGTTCATACCACCTTGGTGGGCATATCGAAGCTTAGTACGTGCTGCACCCGACATTGGCGGCTGGTGATCCATTACCGCATCTTCAAGAATGCGTGTTAACTGGCTAGTGGACATATCTAAGTGAGCCGACGCATAAGCTTCGTCCACTGAGTCGTATAAGTGACCAACACCTGTGCCATGCAAAGCTGAGATAAAATGTGTGTCTGCCCAGTCGGCAAAACTTAAACGACGTTCAAGTTCTTTTTTAACAAAATCTTTTTGGTCAGAGTCCATACCATCCCACTTGTTAAGCGCTATTACTAAGGCTTTACCAGCGTTCATAACAAAGCTCAGCATGGTCAGGTCTTGCTCTACAATACCATCGCGAGCATCGATTACCGCAATACAAACATTACTGTCTTGTATCGCTTGTAAGGTTTTTACAATTGAGAATTTTTCTGACGCTTCTGAAATATTCTTACGGCGACGAACACCCGCGGTATCAATCAGTACGTAATCTTTTTCATGACGCTTATAAGGAATATAAATACTGTCCATAGTGGTACCAGGCTGATCGTAAACCACCACACGCTCTTCACCTAGTAAGCGATTAACCAAAGTAGATTTACCTACGTTTGGTCGACCTATTACAGCAAGTTTAACACCTTTAATTTTTTCAGCTGCTTCTGCATCTGGGTCAATATGAAATCTTTCTGGTAGCTCGTTAAGTACCTGTTCCATTAAAATATTTATGCCACGGTTTTGCGTAGCAGCAATACTTAATACCTGACCCATGCCTAACTCATGGAAATCTAATGTGGCCATGTCTGGATTTAGGCCATCAATTTTATTTACTACAAGATAGATAGGTTTTTCTAATGTGCGCAAATGATTGGCAATCATTTGATCGGCACCCATTAGGCCAGCGCGACCATCTACTAAAAATAACACGATGTCGGCTTCGTCCATGGCCTGAAAGCTTTGCTCAGCCATTTTTTCGTCTAGACCTTCTTCCATGCCACTGATACCGCCGGTATCAATGACAATATAGTCGCGCTCGCCTACTTTGCCCGCGCCGTATTTACGGTCACGTGTTAGACCTGAAAGGTCTGCAACCAAAGCATCACGGGTGCGAGTAAGGCGATTAAATAAAGTAGATTTGCCCACATTAGGACGGCCTACTAAAGCGATTACTGGATTCATTATATATTCTTTCTAAAAACAAACACGGGCCTTAACTCAGTTAAGACCCATGAAAAAAATCACAACTACTAAAATAGTGTAGTCGTATTAACGATCTAAGCTATACACCGAAACATAACCTGAGTTATTAATGGCAATTAGCAAATCATTGCTTACCAATAAACGGGTACGTACACCTGGATCATGAGAGAAGTGTCGAGAAGGATGTTTCATTCCATAGCTGCCAGTGCGAACCCAATCAAGTGCGGGGCGTGTCACTTTATCTCGACCAACTATGGAGCCATCTAACTGCTTAATTAAATGGATATAACCTTCAAGGTCTGCAACTGCTATATGATTAGCAAATAACACTGGCTCACTCAGTTGACGACCTTTAAGCGCGACCTGTTCCCAAACGTTAGATGCACTTCTGTCATCTAACGCTTGAATATGGTCATTTTCATTTACAATATATACATTACCTAAGCCAGCTACTGGGCCGTGGTAAGAGGATGCTTCAAGCTTCCAAACTGTTTTACCGCTGGTTAAATCGATGGCGACTAAATGCCCTTGAAAGCCCACAACGTACAATAAGTTATCTTCGACTAATAAACGGCCATCAATATCAACCAGACGTTCTAATTCGCTGCGACCTGCTGGAATTCCAATACGCTCTTGCCATAACAAAGCACCATTCTCTAGGTTTAAACCAACTACTTTACCATTAGCAAAACCAGCTAAGATCATATCGTCTTTAAATACAGGTGCAGACGTTCCGCGTAACGATAACGTGGGTAAGTTACTGTCAAACCCCCATTTAATCACACCGCTTTCGGAATCTATAACGTATAAGTGTCCGTCAATGGTTTGCACTGCTACCAAACCATTTTCCTCAACCGCCGTAGCTAAAACTTCAGACTTAACATTGGTGCGCCATACTTCAGAGCCGTCGTTTAATGAGAAAGCCACAAGTTCGCCATTTTCATTGACGATATAACCATGAACTTTACCAACGCCTACACCCGATAATATCGGCTGTTCAAAATCTTGCTGCCAAACAACTCGGCCGTTTTCTATTGCTAACGCCTGAACCTTACCGTTAGCACTTGCTGTATATAAAATACTATCTTGTAACGCCGGCTGTAAACGCGCAAACGCTTTACCCATGCCATTGCCAACTTGACGATGCCATTCAGTAACAAGACTAATTTCTTGATCAAAGCTTGTTAGTTCGGCTGGTCCAGTATCTTTATCTTTTTTATCGTTACTAGAACAAGCCGCCAAACTTACCAACAGTACAGCAAGTAAAACGCGCATTAGTTAGCCACCGCCAAATCATCAAGTTTCATTTTTAAAATTGGGTTGTTGGCACCAATGCGCTCAGCTGCAACAACAGCTTTACTATAAGCATCGCGAGCCGCGTCTTTATCGCCTTTGGCTAACTGCGCATCGCCAGTAGCTTCTTGATATTCAGCTTCAAAAGCTCCTGCTTTTACATTGGCTAGTAACGCCAACGCGTCGTCAGCTTTATTGGCTGCAATCATTACGCGCGCTAAACGAACTGTGGCGGTGTGTTGAATAGCCTCGTCTTTAGTATTGCTTACTACCGCTGTTAGTTCTGCTTCAGCCGCTTCAAGATCACCCGCTACTACGGCATCTTTGGCTTTAAATAAACCAGCAAACTGGGCATAAACAGTACTTGAATAGTCTTTTTGCAACTGGTCTAACAAAACAGCCCGTTGCCCTTTGTCGGCATCAGTTTCACTGGCCGATAAAACTAAAACTTGTTGATAAACTGCAGAAGCTGCTGCTGCACTTTCTTGCTGACTATTTTCATAGCTGTTAAAGCCTAACCAACCACCTGCAACTAATACCACCGCCACAAGAGTTTGCTTGCCATTTTCTTCCCACCACTTTTTCATGGCCTCGATTTGTTCTTCTTCTGTACGCATTTCACTCATGAGTATGTTCCCATTTTTATTCTTAAATAATGATTAATTGTCTGGTGTATAAATATTATCGTAACTGCTCAGCTAGCCAAGCGGCTATTTGACCTTGTTCTAACGTAATTTGTTCGCCGCTTTCACGCAGCTCTTTAATACTGGCCTTACCTTCTGCCACTTCATCTTCACCAACTATTAAAGCAAAGTGAGCTCCACTTTCGTTAGCTTTTTTCATTTGTTTCTTAAAGTTACCACCGCCAAGATGCATTTGCAGCCTTAGCTGTGGCAAAGCTTCCCGCAGCTTGGTAGCTAACTGCATGGCTGCTGTTGTTACATTACCCATGGATACCAAGTACACATCTAAATGATTGTTTACTTTTTCAGGAATCACATTAAGCGCTTCAAGCATCAGTATAAGTCTTTCGATGCCCATAGCAAAACCAACCGCGGGTGTAGGCTTGCCACCTAGTTGTTCTACCAAGCCATCGTAACGCCCACCAGCACAGATTGTGCCCTGAGCACCAAGCTCTGTGGTTACCCATTCAAATACGGTTTTGCTGTAATAATCTAAACCACGTACCAATCTAGGGTTGATCTCGTATGAGACGCCAACCGCATCTAAAAGTGCCCTTAGAGTTTCAAAATGCTGCTTAGAATCGTCATCTAAATAATCATGGAAATTTGGAGCACCGTCTAACAATGTTTGAGTTTGCTGATTTTTACTGTCTAAAATACGCAGTGGATTAGTCTCTAATCGACGCTGACTGTCTTCATCTAATTGATCTTTAATATCTGACAAATAATCAACTAATGCGGCTTTATAGTTTGTACGAGCTTGGTTGCTGCCAATAGTATTCAACTGCAAGCTGACCTTGTCACGAATGTTTAAGCGCTGCCACAACTGATGCGTCATGATAATTAACTCAGCATCTATATCTGGCGTAGCCATACCAAATGTTTCTACACCAATTTGATTAAATTGACGGTAGCGACCTTTTTGTGGACGTTCGTAACGAAACATTGGGCCCATGTACCACAGACGCTGACGCTTATTGTTTGCTATTAACTGATGCTCTTCACACGCACGTACACAACTTGCTGTACCTTCAGGGCGAAGCGTTAAGCTGCGCTCGCTGCGAGTAAAGGTGTACATTTCCTTTTCTACAATATCGGTAACTTCACCAATAGAGCGTTTAAATAAACGGGTTTCTTCTACAATCGGCATACGAATTTCTTGATAGCCAAATGCATCAAGTGTCGCTTTTACTTGGTCTTCCAAATAACGCCATACTTGAGTTTGGCCAGGAAGAATATCGTTCATGCCGATAAGTGCTTTAATTTGATCTTGTGCCACTGTTATCCTTTTACGCACTTATTAAGGTGCGGTTACTACAATTTTAACCAGTTACGCTTTAATTATTAAAGCGGCTTCGGCTGCTTCTTTTTCAGCAACCTTTCTACGAATCATTTTTTCTAAATTATCGACTAAGTTGTCGTTACCTAGTTTTCCAGACGGTACACCGTCTTCGTACATTAAATTATTAGGTGAGCCACCCGTCAAACCTAGATCGGTTTCTTTGGCTTCGCCTGGGCCGTTTACTACACAACCAATAACGGAAACATCAAGCGGCGTTAAAATATCTTCCACACGAGTTTCAAGCTCGTTCATGGTTTTAACCACATCAAAATTCTGACGAGAACAGCTAGGGCAGGCAATAAAGTTAATGCCTTTACTGCGCAGCTTTAAGCTTTTTAAAATATCAAAGCCTACTTTAATTTCTTGTATAGGGTCAGCCGCTAACGACACCCTTAATGTGTCGCCAATACCGTCCATTAACAACATACCCAATCCAACTGAACTTTTAACCGTTCCGCTACGCAGTCCACCAGCTTCGGTAATACCTAAGTGTAGCGGCTGTTCAATTTGAGAGGCTATTTTACGGTAGGCCGCAACCGTCATAAATACATCAGAGGCTTTTAGACTTAACTTAAAGTCTGGAAAATTAAGGCGGTCTAAAATATCAATATGACGCATAGCACTTTCAACTAAGGCGTCTGGTGTTGGTTCGCCGTATTTCTTTTGTAAATCTTTTTCTAAAGAACCAGCATTAACCCCAATACGAATTGGAATACCGTTATGACGAGCTGCATCAACCACCGCGCGTACACGATCTTCACGGCCAATATTACCTGGGTTAATACGCAGGCAATCGGCGCCTAATTCGGCAACTCGTAATGCAATTTTATAATCAAAATGTATATCGGTAACAAGCGGAACATTCACTAGTTTTTTAATTTTACCAAACGCTTCTGCCGCTTCCATAGAAGGCACGCTCACGCGCACTATGTCAGCACCTACATCTTCTAAGGCTTTAATTTGTGCAACCGTAGCCGCCACATCGCATGTTTCCGTGTTTGTCATGCTTTGCACTGCTATTGGTGCGTCGCCACCAACAGGTACATTACCCACCATTATTTGGCGAGACTTACGACGGATAATGGGCGATTCGCCTTGTTTATTCATATATAAAGTTATCGCTTGCGCTGAAAGCGCTTATATTCTTCAGATTCTGGGAAAAGTTTTTTTAATTTAAACCCATAATTATGCTGCCCATTTTTATCACGACCCGCTTTGGCTAAACGATAACCCAAATATAAGCTAGCAGAAGAATGGGGAATATCTTTCTGTTCAAGTATGTAGGTAAAGCGATCAAACCAGCGATTAGCCGGACGCAGACTATGACGCTGTAAATATAATTCAGTTAAATGCAATGTCGAAATGGTGCTGGTTAAATCAAGGCTCCAAGCCTTTTCAAATGCATCAATGGCTTTGCTGTTGTCGTTAAATGCTATGTAGCAAAAACCTAAGTCTTCGTAAGCGCCTGCGCGTGCATTAAAATCAACATCGGCGGCCGCTGCATTTAATAGATCACACGCTCTGCGTTCACGCTTCTTTTGAAGTAAAAAGCGACCATAATGATAATTGGTTGGGCTGTGCTGGTCGTCTAGATCTAGCGCTAACTCAAATTCCTGCTGGGCTAAATTATCCTCTCCTCGCTCTTCCCAATACATACCCATTGCACTGTGCGCAGCAGGGTTGTTAGGGGCGATTTTTAACGCACGATCAATTTTTTTACGAGCTAAAATTAATTCACCTGCCGCTAAATAACCTACTCCAAGAGCAACATAAGTTTGTGCGGCTTTTTCTGGATCGGCATTTTTTGAAAAGCGGCTATCAGTCACAGTAATACAAGCTGTTAGTGTTAGAGCCAATAATAATGTGATGGTTAACTTAATTAATTTCATATATCCAATTTACGACTGAGTCGTGTCTGCAGCGTTGGTGATGTCATTCATTTTGATGTAACGGGCACTTCGCTTGGTGCGGTCTTCTACATTACCTACCAATTGACCACAGGCCGCATCAATGTCATCGCCACGAGTTGAGCGAATAGTAACAATATAACCTTGTTGGTGCAGATAATCTCGGAACTTGTACACACGGTTATTACTTGGACGTTCGTAACCAGAGTTTGGAAACGGATTAAATGGAATTAAGTTAATTTTACACGGTGTATCTTTTAGCAAAACAGCTAATTCTTCCGCGTGTACCATTTCGTCGTTAATCTTATCCATCATAGTATATTCGATGGTTAGCTTACGCCTGTCAGGCAGTGATGCCATGTAATGCTGACACGCTTTCATTAACTCTTTAATTGGGTATTTTTTGTTAATTGGCACCAACTGATCACGTAATGCATCGTTTGGCGCATGTAAAGAAACAGCCAAAGATACATCGCTTACACCCGCTAAATCATACAATCTAGGGACTACACCCGATGTACTTAACGTCACTCGGCGCTTGGATATGCCATAAGAGAAGTCATCCATCATTAAGTCCATGGCGTCAACTACGTTATCAAAGTTCATAAGCGGTTCGCCCATGCCCATCATCACTACGTTAGTAATTCTGCGTTCACGTTTTTCACCTGGTTTATCAAAGCTTTTGGCAGCTACATAAACCTGACCAATAATTTCAGCTACCGATAAGTCTCGGTTAAAGCCTTGCTTGCCAGTGGAGCAAAAGCTGCAATCTAATGAGCAGCCAATTTGAGAAGATACGCACAGTGTTCCGCGCTCACCTTCAGGAATATATACGGTTTCGATACTAGAACCGCCCGGCATACGCATAACCCATTTTTGGGTGCCGTCTTTTGACGTGTCGTGATAAACAATCTCTGGGTATTCGACACAAGCCACTTGTTTAAGCTTTTCGCGCATAGGCTTGCTGACATTTGTCATGTCATCAAAGTCTTCAATGCCCACTTGATGAATCCATTTCAATAGTTGCTGAGCACGGAAAGGCTTTTCGCCTAACTCGACAAAAAAGTCTTTCATTTTCTGGGGGCTTAGGCCCAATAAATTGACCTTTTTTTGTTCTTCACTCATGGCATTACCTACTAAAACATGACCATCTTAAATACGGAAAAAGGGCGGAGGGTATTTATTCCCTTTCCGCCCCTTTGGCGCAAGGCTTTCACCTTACGCTGTTTGCGATACGTTTAAATTAACGTGCGCAGATTTCTTCAGCTTTGAAGAAATAGCTAACTTCACGGGCAGCAGATTCAACAGAATCAGAACCGTGAACAGCGTTTGCATCGATGCTTTCAGCGAAGTCAGCACGGATAGTTCCGGCTTCAGCTTCTTTAGGGTTAGTTGCGCCCATTAGGTCACGGTGCTTAAGAATTGCGCCTTCGCCTTCTAAAACTTGAATCATTACAGGACCAGAAGTCATGAAGCCTACTAGATCTTTGTAGAAAGGACGTTCTGAGTGCTCAGCGTAAAAACCGCCAGCCAATTCGTCAGAAAGGTGAACCATTTTAGAAGCAATAACTTGTAAGCCAGCTTCTTCAAAACGGCTGTAAATTTTACCAATTACGTTTTTAGCAACTGCGTCAGGCTTGATGATTGATAATGCGCGTTCTACGGCCATGATGTTTTCCTATTGGAATATTAATGTACAAAAAAAGGTGCGCGTATTATACGGTATCTGCGCTAAATTACTACTGGTTGTTTTTTGATCGTGTAATGCAATCATACCCTCGATCTCACCGCCTATTTTAACCGTTATTTAAGCGGCTTCGGCCACAGCCCTAATTCGTGCGACCATGGCCTTCAAGCCGTTCCCACGGGTTGGGCTAAGGTGCTTAACAAGGTCTATCTCTTCAAAATACCCTGCAATATTAAAGGCTAATACTTCAGCTGGAGTTTTACCGTTATATGCAGCCAATACAATCGCCAGTAGGCCTGAGACAATAAAGGCATCGCTGGCCATATCAAAGTACAACATGCCCTCTTCGTTGTAGGTCTCGATCCATACTTGGCTTTGGCAACCTGCAATTAACCGCAGGTCAGTCTTTAGTGCATCGTCCATAGCTGGCAATTGCTTGCCTAAATCTATGATGTATTTATAGCGCTCTTCCCAGTTATCAAAAAAACTTAAAGTATCAACAATTTCTTCAGGGTTAATCGAGTTGCCAAATGGGCTAGATATAACGTGTTCAGGTACCTTAACAGTCATGGCATTCGCTCTATAAATTCAATCGTGCATATTTTACGTAGAAGCCAGACTAGATGCAAAGTTAATAGCTTTTTAGCATGTAATAAAAAACTCCATTGCAAATTAATACAATGGAGTCTTTATAGGTAAAACCGTATAGCTAGTAGCAATTACGCCGCTGTGGCTTCTCGCTTAGCTTCTTCTTCGTCTTTCAATTCACGACGAAGAATCTTACCAACAGGCGTCATTGGCAGCTCGCTACGGAATTCAATATGACGAGGCATCTTATAACCTGTCAGTTTTAACTTGCAGTACGCTTTAAGCTCTTCTGCCGTTAGGCTTGGATCCGACGCCACTACAAACAACTTAACAGCTTCACCTGACTTATCATCTGGCACGCCAATTACAGCACAGTTTTCAACCTGTGGATGCTCAGCAACAACGCCTTCAATCTCGTTAGGGAAAACATTAAACCCAGATACAATGATCATGTCTTTAATGCGATCGACTATTTTTACAAAGCCATCTTCATCTATAGTGGCCACATCACCTGTACGGAACCACTCGCCATCTTCAGTAAATGCATGCTCACTTGCGTCAGGACGTTTCCAGTAACCTTTCATGACTTGCGGACCTTTCACACATAGTTCGCCGCGCTCACCAAGTGCCACTTCATTACCTTGATCATCGATACACTTAAGAGCAGTACCAGGAACCGCCTGGCCAATTGTACCCATGCGCTCTAGACCACCACCTGGATTCATTGTTACCGCCGGAGAGCATTCTGTTAGCCCGTAAGCTTCAGAGATACCGACACCAGTAATTTCTTTCCAGCGCTTGGCTGTATCTTCCATTAACGCAGTACCACCAGAAATTGTTAGCTTAAGTTCGCTAAAGTCTAGCTCGCGAAAGCTTGGGCTAGCCATTAAAGAAACAAACAGCGTATTTAGGCCAACCACTGCATTTAGCTTGAAAGGCTTCATGAATTTAATAAACGTTTCGGTATCGCGAGGGTTGGCGATTAATACACTATGATCTCCCTGCTCAAACAAGGCCATCAAATGCACTGTAAAAGCATATATATGGTAAAGAGGAAGCGGCGCTACAACAATTGCCTGACCCTCGCCTTTAAGCGGTAAACCGTCTTCTCCAAGTTGCGCTAAACCATTTTTAGATTGCAGCATGTTGGCCACAATATTTTGGTTAGTAAGCTCTGCACCCTTCGCAACACCCGTTGTACCACCGGTATACTGAAGAATAATAGTGTCTTGCGGATCTTTAAAATGATTAGCTGTAAAGCCTTTTCCTGCACCTAGTTTAAGCGCTTGGCGAAAAGAAACGGCGTTAGGTAAAGAATAAGCCGGTACCATTTTTTTCACGTACTTAACCGCAAAGTTAATTAAGGTGCGCTTAACTGTAGGAAGCATATCGGCCAGACTAGTAACAATTACAGTTTCTACACCTGTATTCTCAACGACATTTTGTACAGAGCGAGCAAACATTTCCATACATACAAGTGCTTTCGCGCCAGCATCATTAAACTGATGCTCCATTTCACGCTCTGTGTAAAGTGGGTTTACGTTAGTTACTCGAAATCCACAGCGCAAAGCGGCATACATTACAATTGGATACTGCAGTGTATTCGGCATTTGTATAGCAATAGTATCGCCAGGCTTTAAATTGGTATGATTTTGTAGATAGCTGGCAAAAGCAGCGCTGTACTCATCAATTTGCTTAAAGGTCATGGTTAGACCAATGCTAGTAAACGCAGGTCTGTCAGCATATTTTTTGAATGACTGTTCGATTACTTCAACTACTGAGTTGTATTGGGTAACGTCGATGGTGTCAGCTATGCCACTTGCACGCTTGCCGTCCCAGAATGATGCTTCCATATTGTTCTCCTAATTCATAAGAACAACAGGTTATAGTGTGAAGTCGATACACTATATCTGTTATTTATTTTTTTTATTAAATAGTGAGGCACAACTATGGCTTAATATTACAACAATGAAAAGTACCCTGGAGTACATATTGCTTGCTTTATAAGCCAATTTCAAAAAAAAATAACAAATAAATACGTGAAATGAAATATCTATGAACAAACAGGATATATAATTTTATGACACGATAATGCCAATATAGATTTTAAATAAAACGCTTATGTTTGATTAACTAAGATTAAAAAAACATGCCGGTTTCAAGCTGAGCTTCTTCGCTCATCATTTCACGTGACCAAGGTGGGTCAAAGACTAGCTCAACCTGAACGTCTTTTACATTAGGCACCAGCGCTGCACGATACTTAACATCGCTAACTAACACCGGACCCATACCACAAGCAGGTGCGGTTAATGTCATATCTACTCGAACCGTTTGCGCTGCTTGATCCACATTTACTTTATAGATCAAACCTAAGTCCACAAGATTAACAGGGATTTCTGGGTCATAAATAGTTTTAAGTGCCGCCCAAATATCATCTTCGCGAATACGCTCGCCGTCAGCTGCTGGAAACTCTAACACTTCTGCTTGCAACCCTAGAGCCCCTGCATCGGTGCCATCTACGCGCGCCATATTACCATTATGAATAACTGTATAATTACCGCCCAGAGCTTGTGTCAATGTGACAAAACTACCTGACGGAATTATAATCTTTGTACCTACAGGCACTAAGCGAGCCGGAACATCACGTTCCGCCACTACCATTCTTCTTTCCATTTAGGAAAATCTCAACTGCTTGTTTCTATTGCTTAATAAATATCGAAACTGATTAGACGTTAAAGCTTTCACCGCAACCGCACTCGTCTTTAGCATTGGGGTTATTAAAAACCATGGTGCTATTCAAGCCCTGCGTTGCATAATCAATCTCTGTTCCATTCACGTATGGCAGTGCTTCTGATGTTACAAATAAAGTAACGTCGTCTGCTACTTGAAACGTTTTTTCATTTCCAATTACTTCACGCATTAATTGCAGGTCATATTTAAAACCCGAGCAACCACTTTTTTTAACACCTAGTACAATGCCTTTTGCAGTGACGTCTGTGGTGAGCTGTTTACGCACGTAGCCTATGGCTTTTTCTGTCATTGATACAGAAATGTCATCTAGGGAAAATGTAGCGACTTGTGTCATATTTTTCTCCTTTCAAAGCTAATTCACTTTGTATTTAATTTCTGAATTACAGTAAGAACATTTTTACTTTTTCAAGAGCGGTAAATAATGCATCTACCTCTTGCTTGGTGTTATAAATTGAAAATGAAGCCCTGGCAGTTCCCGAAATACAAAACTGCTCCATGATCGGCATAGCGCAATGAGCCCCCGTTCTTACAGCAATGCCCTGCTGGTCTAATAACGCACCAACATCAGCTGGGTGAGTACCTTCAATTAAGAAGCTCAACACACCTGCTTTTTTACTGGCGGTGCCTACTACTCTTAAGCCTTCACATTCAGACGCTTTCTGATGCGCGTAGTTCAGTAAATCTTGCTCGTAAATCGCCATTGCCTCGCGATCTAGATTCATTAAATACTGTAATCCTGCATCTAAGCCAATAGCCCCAGCAATATTGGGAGTACCCGATTCAAATTTAAATGGTAAACCTTGATAGGTAGTGCCACTAAAGCTCACTTTTTCAATCATTTCACCACCACCTTGTACAGGCGGCATTGCGTCCATAATTTCTTTTTTGCCATATAGGCAGCCGATGCCTGTTGGACCGAAAGCCTTGTGCCCAGAGAACACATAGAAATCTGCGTCAAGCGCTTGCACATCAACAATAAAATGAGCAACAGCCTGAGCACCATCAATTAAAACTTTAGCGCCAACAGCATGGGCTTTTTTAATAACTTCTTCGACAGGGTTAACGGTACCCAGCGCATTACTAATATGCACTAGACTTACAAACTTAACATTTTCAGTTAATAGCTCATCAAACCCTTGCATATCCAACTCACCGTTTTCAAATACGGGAATCACTTTTAAAATTGCACCGCTACGCTCACATAGCATTTGCCAAGGTACTATGTTGGCATGATGTTCCATAGCTGATACTAAAATCACATCATCTTTTTTAATAAAAGCTGAACCATAAGACTGCGCCACAAGGTTAATACTTTCTGTAGTGCCGCGGGTCCAAATGATTTCTTCAGGTAACTCGGCATTTATAAAAGTTTGTACCGTTTTACGCGCATTTTCGAATGCAGTAGTAGCACGATCACTTAACGTATGCGCGCCACGGTGCACGTTAGAGTTATCTACCTTGTAAAAATGCTCTATTGCTTCAATCACCGCTAATGGTTTATGTGTCGTGGCACCGTTGTCCAAATATACCAAAGGCTTGTCGTGCACCATCTGGGTTAATATTGGAAAATCTTTACGAACACTTAAAACATCAAAAGCCATTAGGCGTCTTCTCCATCAATGATTATGTGCTTAGTAAGCTCACGATCACTGGTAAACTGCTCAGCCATTAACGGGCGCATTTTAGTACGTAGCGCGTCTAGTGGTATGCTGTCTAATAACTCATTAATAAAACCAAAGCTAAGCATTATGTCGGCTTCTTGTGCACTAATGCCACGACTGCGTAGATAAAATTTTGCAGTCTCGTTTAGCTGAGCCACGGTTGCGCCATGAGCACAGCGCACGTCGTCTGCATAAATTTCTAGCTCTGGCTTGGTATTTATTTGAGCTTTATCACTTAATAATAAATTTTTGTTACTTAATTCAGCTAACGTTTTTTGTGCATCTGGATGAATATGAATTCGGCCATTAAACACAGCCTTAGACTGATCAGCCATAATACCGCGATACACTTCATTGGTGGTGCAATTAGGGGCTTTATGTTCAATATAACTATGAATATCAACCTGTTGTTTGTTCTTAGGTAAATAAACACCTTTCATTTCGCAATGACTGCCACCAACACTGTGATTAACCAATACATCTAAACGTTTTACTTTTCCGCCCAATAAAACCTGATAGCTTTCAAATTGACTATCACGCTTAAGTTCAACATAAACACCACCAAAGTGCAGGCTAGATTCATGCTCGCTGTTTAGACGATAATGATTCAATTTTGCACCGTCACCCACTACTGCTTCTGTAGTTTGGTTAAGTAATACATTCTGCTCTTCATCGGTAGATACAAACTGCTCAATTAACGTCGCATTTGCATGAACACCTAATTCAACTAGACAACGAGAAAATGCACTTGCGGCATTCGTTTGCGCGGTTGTCACATGAACTACGTGTATTGGTTTTAAAACCTGTACATCTTTAGCCACATTTAAATAAACACCGTCGCTGGCCTGAGCATTATTTAACGCAGTAAATAAGTTACGATCTGTTTCGGCTATTTGACCAACCTTTGTAGAAATTTCAGCCTGCTGTGCTGGCGAGGCATTAGCGAATGTCACTAATGTCACACCTTGCTGCGTTTCAATGTTTGAAAGTGCCTGCTTATATACACCATTAACAAATACTAAACGGTTGGCGTTTAGATCGATAATGTCATAAAGCGATTCACAACCTTCAACATCAGAAGTTTGTACCGCTTGATTATAATTGTGTTTAGTTAAAGCCACTAAACTGGTGTACTTCCAATCTTCGGTTTTACGAGTTGGAAATGGCAACGCTTTAAACTGATCTAAACCAGTTTGGTTCAGCGACTTTAAAAATGTTTGTTTGTCAGCTTGTGCAGCAAATGCCACAGCTTGCTGATTAAAATCAACAACAGCCATGATTAAACACCCTTAGCAGCAGATTCTTCAATCCAGCCGTAGCCTTTTTCTTCAAGCTCTAAGGCCAGCTCTTTACCACCTGATTTAACAATCTTACCGTCAGCTAATACATGAACAAAGTCAGGAACAATATAATCTAATAAGCGCTGATAATGTGTTACTACAATAAATGAACGGTTAGGATCACGCAGAGAGTTTACACCTTCAGCCACTACCTGAAGCGCATCGATATCTAGGCCTGAATCGGTTTCATCTAGAATGCATAACTTAGGTTGCAACATCATCATTTGCATTATCTCGTTGCGCTTTTTCTCACCACCACTAAAACCTTCGTTAACACCACGCTTTAAAAAACTTTGGTCAAGGTCAATCGCTTTACATTTTTCACGGGCAAGTTTTAAAAACGTAACACTGTCTATTGGGTCTTCGCCGCGATGTGCTCGTATTGAATCCACTGATGCTTTTAAAAATTCAAGATTACTAACACCAGGAATTTCAACAGGATACTGAAACGCTAAAAACAACCCTTCGCGAGCTCGCTCTTCAGTGTCCATATCCAATAAATTTTTACCATCAAAGCTTACGGTTCCACCAGTTACTTCATAATCTGCACGGCCAGACAATACATTGCCTAAAGTACTTTTACCGGCACCGTTTGGTCCCATAATCGCGTGAACTTCACCAGGTTTAATCTCAAGGCTTAAACCTTTTAAAATATCTGTCTCTTCAACCTTGGCTTGTAAATTCTTAATGCTTAACATAATGCTTCAACCATTTTTTGCGAGCGATGCTCGCTCATATAATTTAATTCTTTGATGTAGATTCCCGCCTTCGCGGGAATGACGTTAAAACCACATGACGTTAAACGTGCAAACTAGCTGCACAATAATCATGTCATAACGTGTTAACCAACCGCGCCTTCCAAAGAAACTTCTAAAAGCTTGCCAGCCTCTACCGCAAATTCCATCGGCAGCTCTTTAAAAACTTCTTTACAGAACCCATTAACAATCATCGATACCGCTTTTTCAGGATCTAGTCCACGCTGCTGACACAAAAACATTTGGTCATCACTTACTGTAGATGTTGTGGCCTCATGCTCGATGATTGCACTTGGATGCTTGCTTTCAATATACGGGAACGTATGCGCGCCACATTTATCGCCAATTAATAACGAGTCACACTGGGTAAAGTTACGGGCGCCAGCTGCACTTGGGTTCATACGTACCAAGCCGCGATAAGCGTTTTGGCTCTTACCAGCACTAATACCCTTTGCAATAATAGTCGACTTGGTATTTTTACCTAAGTGAATCATTTTTGTTCCAGTATCAGCTTGCTGATGATTATTGGTCAGTGCCACCGAATAAAATTCACCAATAGAGTTATCACCTTTCAAAATACAGCTTGGGTACTTCCAAGTAACCGCAGAACCGGTTTCTACTTGAGTCCAAGAAACTTTTGCATTGGTATGGGCAACCGCTCGTTTAGTTACAAAGTTAAAAATGCCGCCTTTACCGTTTTCGTCACCTGGGTACCAGTTTTGAACAGTGCTGTATTTTACTTCAGCATTATCAAGAACCACTAGTTCTACTACCGCCGCGTGCAACTGATTCTCGTCGCGCATTGGTGCAGTACAGCCTTCCAAATAGCTTACATGTGAACCTTCGTCAGCCACTATTAAGGTACGTTCAAACTGACCAGTATTTTGTTCGTTAATACGGAAGTAAGTTGATAACTCCATTGGGCAGCGCACACCTTTTGGGATGTATACAAAACTGCCATCAGAAAATACCGCACTGTTTAGTGCAGCATAAAAGTTATCTTTTTGCGGAACCACTGAGCCCATATATTTTTTAATCAACTCTGGGTACTCGTGCACAGCCTCAGAGATTGGCATAAAGATAACACCCGATTCTTTTAATTTTGCACGGAACGTTGTGGCAACCGATACCGAGTCAAATACAACGTCTACCGCCACATTACGCACGCCCGCAAGTACAGCTTGCTCGTGTAAAGGGATACCTAGTTTTTCATAGGTTTTTAATAGCTCAGGGTCAACGTCATCTAACGACTGCGGACCGTCTTCCATACTTTTTGGTGCGCTGTAGTATGATATTTCGTCAAACTTAGGCTTTGCATATTTAACATGAGCCCATTCTGGCTCAACCATTTCTTTCCAGGCAGCGTAAGCTTTTAAGCGCCATTCAAGCAGCCATTCTGGCTCGCCTTTTTTAGCACTGATAAAACGAACAACATCTTCGTTCAAACCGGGTGGTAATGTATCGGCTTCAATATCCGTTATAAAGCCAGCTTCATATTCGGACTTGATGTATTGATTAATTTCTTCACTCATAATATTCCCCTAGACGGCGCTGTTATGCCGCCATTCCTCTGAGTCGATTCACGGCTGTTGTAACACTTTCTACAACCTGGTTAATATCTTGTTCGGTAGTGTAGCGGCCAAGTGAAAAGCGAATAGACGCATGCGCTAAGTCATCGTCTAAACCAATTGCTTTTAACACATAAGATGGCGCCATTGTTGCCGAGTTACAGGCACTGCCTGAACTTACAGCTAAAGTCGGTAGCGAAAGCAACAAAGACTCGCCATCTACATTGGCAAAACTTATATTTAGAATGTTTGCCACACCTTTTTTACTGCCATTTAAAGTAACGCCTTGTAGAGACATTAATCCGCTTAACAGCGTTTTTTTAAGTGCACTTAAACGTGCCTCTTCTTGTTGAATATGTTGCTGGGCAATTTGAGCAGCTTCGCCCATACCCACTATTTGATGAGTTGCCAATGTGCCGCTGCGCATGCCGCGCTCGTGGCCACCACCATGAATTTGTTCTGCTATTTTTACGCCGCGCTTTACGTAAAGCGCGCCCATGCCTTTTGGACCATAAAATTTATGAGCGCTCATGGACATTAAGTCAACGCCACTTGCTTTCACATCAACTGTTACTTTACCTAACGCTTGAGCTGCATCAACATGCAGTAAAACATTAGACTGATGGCAGACCGCCGCTATATCTGCGATAGGATAAATACAGCCCAATTCATTATTAACATGCATGATCGAGACTAAAATTGTGTCTGCTTTAATTGCTTGCTGAACTTGCTTGGCGGTTATTATTCCATCGGCCTGTGGCTTGAGATAGGTAATTTCAAAACCTTGCTTTTCTAAGTAAGCAAAGCAATCCAAAACCGCCTTGTGCTCAATAACAGAGGTAATTAAATGCTTACCTTTTTGCTTGTGCTGTTCAGCAACACCCTTAATCGCTAAGTTATTAGCTTCGGTTGCGCCTGATGTCCAAACAATTTCCCGAGCATCGGCATTAATTAATTGTGCTAGTTGGCGGCGCGCTGTTTCTACGGCTTCTTCTGCCATCCAACCAAATCGATGTGAACGAGAAGCAGGGTTAGCAAAGTTACCATCTATGGTTAAGCAGGCGGCCATTTTTTCAGCTACTTGTGGGTCCACTGGTGTGGTGGCTGCATAATCCAGATAGATGGGACTCATAACGTTACTACTCAAACTCTTGTATTCGTTTTTACGCAGATGTTAATTTAATAAGATCTGCGACTTCATTATCATTAATTGCTTCGCTGCTGGAACTTGAGACAGCTTTCTGAGCGTCTTCATCTTGGCGCTGCGCTACATCCCTAATCTCTTTCTTCTCAATCAAATCACCAATAGAAATGTCATTCAAAAACTCATGAATTTGATCGCTTAAGTCCATCCATAAATTGTGCGTCAGGCATTGATTGCCGTCTTGGCAGTCGCCTTTACGATTGCATCGAGTAGCATCCATTGACTCATTCACTGCATCAACTACTTGGGCGATGCTTATTTCTTTACCGTCACGAGACAAGCGGTAACCACCACCTGGGCCACGTACCGAACTGACTAGATCATTACGGCGTAATTTGGCAAATAATTGCTCTAGGTACGACAAGCTAATGCCTTGGCGCCCTGAAATATCGTTTAAACTGACTGGTTTTTTTAATCCGTGGATCGCTAGATCCAGCATGGCTGTTACCGCATAGCGGCCTTTAGTAGTTAATCTCATTGCTGTACCCCTAGTTTGTACAGATTAGAATACGCAAATTATCGTAAACCCGACCATTTTAGTCAACTATTAACTTGAGATATTCACCGGGGCACTTAATAACCATTCAATAATAAGGGCTAAATACTATCAGAAAGGTACAATACTTACCTGATATCCTTCGATTCTTTGTCCGCACGTAATAAAAAACCCAGCTAATGCTGGGCTTAATTAAGGGTGTGAACAGCACGATTACTTATTAGCCTGATGCCTATCAATACCTTCTAGATCAGTCTTTAATTTAGGCAGCTCGCCAGTACACTCTTCGTGCCCAAGCTCGCCCAATGCGCAGCTCATTCTTTCTATTTTTGCATCTACTGCATGCATATGATCCAGTAAATTATGAATAGAACGAGCAATTGGATCGGGCATCTCATCGGTCATACCATATGCATCAAAACCAATTTTATCGGCAATGGCTTTACGTATACGCCCCAGCTCTTCGCTTTCCTCTTTATTTTTAACAATGATACGCCCCGGAATTCCCACCGCAGTTGCGCCTGCAGGCACCGACTTGGTAACTACCGCGTTACTACCAACGCGGCCATTTTCACCAATTTCGATAGGGCCAAGCACTTTAGCACCCGCACCAATTACCACTCCGTCTTTTAAAGTCGGGTGGCGCTTGCCTTTATTCCAAGAGGTTCCGCCCAATGTAACACCGTGATATAGGGTTACATTATTGCCAATTTCGGCGGTTTCACCAATAACTACACCCATACCATGATCAATGAAAAAACCAGTTCCTATGGTGGCACCCGGATGAATTTCGATACCGGTAAACCAGCGACTAATAAAACTTATTAGGCGAGCCAGATACTTTAATCCATGAGTCCAACACCAGTGCGCCACACGATAATGCATAAGCGCATGCAGCCCTGGGTAAGTGGTTAACACTTCAAAGGTATTTCGCGCTGCGGGATCTCGGTCGAACACGCAACGAATGTCTGCACGGATGTTTTTAAACACTTTTTTTCCTAGCTTTATGGCATATTCAATTTAACGCTTATGCGGCAGAGTCGAATACGAGACTCTTTAAAACCTAGCAAACTGCTAACCCTCGATTAATACATTCAAGGGAAACGAGCTTACTTGTTAGTCCCCGACAAATACATTCGAGGTGACGAGCTTGCTTTATTTTGAGTTATTTCGACTTATCATCTTCAAAATACCACGCAGTATGTTGATTTCTACCTTATCAGGCATGGCTCGCTGAAAAAGCCTTCTTAATCTAGATATCAGTTGCTTTGGATTATTGGGGTCCAAAAAGCCTACTTCAATCAAGGTTTGCTCTAAATGCTGAATAAAGCCAGTAATCTCACCTTGGTTGGCTAAATCATTGTCCCATTCTACACCCCATGTGCCTGAATAATCAGCATCTAACTTGCCTTCATGAGACAATACCGCCATGCGCATCTCATAAGCAAGCACTTGCACCGCGCTGGCTACATTCAATGAGCCATATTCTTCATTAGCCGGAATATGTATGTGTACTTGGCACTGCGCCAACTCTTCATTGGTCAAGCCCGTGCGTTCGCGACCAAATACCAACGCTACCTTTTGATTGTTAGGTAGTACCTCAAGGGCTTTACCGGCTGCTTTTCTTGGATGCATTAGTGGCCAAGGCAAATGCCTGGAACGGGCACTTGCACCCATAACTACGGCAATATCCTCTACCGCCTCTTCTAATGAGGACACAACTCTTGCCCCATGAAGCACGTCAGTTGCACCACTTGACATGGCATCGGCATGTTCATCTGGTATACCTGGCGTGAATTTCACCGGGTTGACCAATACAAGATCGGTGAGCCCCATGGTTTTCATTGCGCGCGCGGCGCTGCCAATATTGCCAGGATGACTGGTATTTATAAGGATAATTCGGATATTTTGCAGCATATACATAAAAACACTAAGAAATTACCCTAAGTGTACCTACTTTTGCTTCGAGTCTCGAAAAGTTTTTGCTAGAATACGCGACCAATAAATCACTGAGTGTATTTGCCCATATGCAACCCATGGTAAATCTAGCCCTGCGCGTACTGCGGGAAGCCGGAGAAGAACTTGTACACGCAGTCGATCGTTTCGATTTTGAGCGTGCATCTGATCAAGAGATCAGCCAGTTCATCGCGGACTGTGCCATTAGCACAGAAAAACAAGTTATATTCAAAATGCGCAAGCATTTCACTAACGACAGCTTTGCTGGTCGTGAAACTGGACGTCAAGACCCTGAAGCGCCATCTGGAACAGTTTGGAGCATCAACCCATTAGAAGGCGAAGAGAACTTCCGCAGTGGCTTACCGCTATATAGCATCGTTTTAGTCTGCGAGCTTAACGGTAAAGCTGAGCACGCCGTTATTATGAACCCCACTAACGGTCAAGAATTTACCGCTAGCCGAGGTCGTGGAGCTGAATTAAGTGGTCGCCGCATGCGTACCAATACTAAAGCCAAGCTTAACCAGTCTTTATTAGGCGTTAAGTTTCCAGGAATGGCTCAAAACGATCGCAATGATCGTATTCGTGCTCGTTTGAATAAATTAAGCTGCGAAACTCGTATGATCCGTGCTCTAGGCGACGACGCATTAAGCCTTGCTCACCTAGCCGCAGGTCATTTAGACGCGGTTTGGTTAGGCAATGTAGACAGTATTACGCTTAAAGCGGGTGCATTGATCGCTAAAGAAGCAGGCGCATTATTATCTGACTTCAGTGGTGGCCCTGATTACGCTGCCGAAGGCGATGTAATTGCTGCTAACCCTAAGCTATTGAAATCTGTCATTAAATCTTCAATTTAAGACGTATTTTGTTAGCTTTTGAAAGGCTCTCATGTAAATGAGGGCCTTTTTTATTGCTTTTTTGATTGCAAAGCTAGGAAAAAGCCCCATTAACTAGCTATACTAAAGTTATCTGTAAATGGGAGTTTAATATGTTGCAGTCTTGGTTAGAGTCGGTTCGAGTGTTTTTACAACAAATTTCTGAACCTCAAACGTTACAGCCTATTCGTATAAAGGCTGAAGAACAGCAAGTCACAGCTCGCAGACCCGCGAGACGTAGACGATAATTGGTTTGTCAGTTTAAGCCCAAAGGTGATCTTATGATCGCCTTTTTTATTGCCTGTTAAAAAGCGAATATAGAGGATGATGTATTCTGCGTTCTTGCAGAGCTCTAATACCCCCTAAGCTTAAATTAATAAGATCACAGGGTATCAGTGGCGCAGAAACTAGGCTTTATGCTCACGGGCTAGGTAATCATGGGATTGCATTTCTAACATACGAGATGTGGTGCGCTGGAATGGAAAATCTAAATTTACACCCGTATATATTTCATGGATGGGTGCGTTTGCCGACATAATTACTTTTACGCTGCGATCATAAAACTCATCAATTAAATTAATATATCTACGGCCAACGTCATCGTTATGGGCGCCCATTTGTGGCACATTTGAAATAAGTACTGCGTGGAATATTCGCCCCAATTCAATGTAATCGTTTTGCGAACGAGGGCCGTCGCATAATGCATCAAATTCAAACCAGGCCACGTCATCACAAATGGCTTTAGCGGGAATACTACGACCCAGTATTTCTACGTTTACATTTTTTTCAATATGAGCAGAATCTGGAACCAAGCTATCAAAACTCTTCTGAAGACTGGCTTCAGCGCCGTCGTCTAATGGAAAGTGATATAGCTCGGCTTGCTCTAATGTGCGTAAACGATAATCAACTCCGCTGTCTACGTTAACAACGTCGGTGTATTTATTAAGCAGCTTAATAGCCGGGATAAATCGATCACGCTGCAAGCCATTTTCATATAACCCGTCAGGAATAATGTTAGAGGTTGATACCAATGTTACGCCGCGGGCAAACAAAGCCTGCATAAGCCCACCTAGAATCATGGCGTCACCTATATCGACAACAAAAAATTCATCAAAGCAAATCACCACAGCTTCTTCTGCAATTTGATCGGCTACCGATTCTAATGGGTTTTTAGTGCCTCCTAACTTTGTTAGATCGTTATGGACACGCTGCATAAAGCGATGAAAGTGCGTACGCATTTTACGTTCAAACGGTAAAGCATCGTAAAAGGTATCAACTAAGTAGGTTTTACCACGGCCAACACCACCCCAAAAATATACCCCTTGCACAGGGATTTTTGGTTTATTGCTTAAGCCTGAAAACATCTTGCCTATAGCCGACTTATTCTTAGCCGACTGCCATTCGGCAACTAGGTCGTCGTACAGTCTTTGTAGGTGGGTAACAGCCATTTCTTGAGCTGCGTCGTAAGAGAAATCGTCTCTTTCTAGGTCTTTACGATAAAGTTCTATTGGGGTCATGATTTCGCAGTGTAATAGTATTCAAAATTTGGCAGAACTTTACATATCTAACGCCATAAAGGCAATTAGTTACCTTATATTCAGCAAGATTTATTTCCAATCTTTAACGCCATATTTATTTAAAATATATAGCAACTTACCTGAGCTGCGCATATTTTGAATGCCTGTAGAGAACATTTCAGCATACTTTTTTGACGATGGTAAACTAGGTGAAAAAGCCACATACAAAGCCGCTGGCTGGCCTTCAGAACCTGCAAGCTGAATATTTTTATCAAGCCTTAACTTACGCGCCTCATAATAGGCCACATTGGCGTCTTCTAGGTAAACGTCTATGCGCTTTTTATGCAGCTTAGTGATATTTAACTGAGATGCGTTGGCACCAGCTAAAACTTCTACCAAAGGGTTATTTGGCCTCCAAACATAAGCATCTAAGGCAGGCCCGTAGACATAGTCTCGAATGACACCCAGTTTTACCGATTTCAAACTATCAATACCTGAAAAACGCCAGCTGTTTTCTTTTAGAACAATAAAGTTATTAGAGTAGTAACCCACTTCTTCCTTAGGAAAGACTGCATTGGGGATAGTAGTTTTAGTGGCTGCCAGCGCAGCATTATACTCGCCAGACTCAACCCCTTTTATGGCTTGAGTCCAAGGTATTTTAACGTACTCAACGCCTATATTGTGTTCGGCGAAAATAGCTTTAACTATTTCAACAATATAGCCTGGAATGTCAGACCTTGGCGCGCAGTTATAAGGGCACCATTCATCCGAAACTACAACGATCTTCTGTTGCGCGGGTTGCGAGAACGACACTGTCGAAAATGCTATCACTAACATAAAGGTGGCGACGCGAATTCTGTTACTAAAACCCATCAGCCCTCTCTATCACTCAAATTAACTGACTCACTATATAAACAGTTTAGCGAACATACTGAAACAGGCCAGCTTGGCATCTAATATTTAGCCTATATAGTCAGTTAAAATGCTATTTAAGCGCTGCTTTATTGTGACCAATTGACCATGAAAAAAATGCGTAGCGTCAGGTAAAACAATAAACTCTACAGCGGGTATTTGGCTAAGCACCCATGCTTCTACCGAAGCAAATGGCACGACCTCGTCTTGTTTGCCCATTAACACGCTGCAAGGTGCTGCCACTGGAGTAGCCAGTTCAAAAGGTGAATTTTCAACAGATGGCGCTATTAGCAATAAGTGAGGCACTCTAACCTTATTGTTAATATCTGCGTTTATGACAAAAGCGACCTTAGCGGCTATGTAAGCACCAAAGCTAAAACCCGCTAAAAACACCCTAGAAACAGCGTGATTAACCTGAAGCCAAGATAGCACCGCCAAAGCATCCTCTACCTCGCCTGCTACTTCGCCATACTCGCCTTGGCTTTCACCCACACCACGGTAATTAAAGCGAATAACATTCATTCCTAAATCTAAATAGGTTTTAGCCACGGTGGTGACCACCTTATTGTCCATTGTCCCACCGAATTGAGGGTGTGGATGACAAATAATTAAAAAGTCCGTGCTTTCTATTTTGGCCATATGCAGCGCGGCCTGCAGTGAGCCTGACGGGCCTTGAACGGTTATTTTTTCCATGATATCGCTTTAATTACCCTATGATTCCTAAACGTTACTGGCTAAACTAAAGGCATATAGTTTTGCTTTCAACCAACCATCGGTTTTCCAAGGATTGTCTATGAGCGCTCAAATTATTTCTAGTCTACTAATACTTGCTGTTGGCATCGGTCTGGGTGTTTTGTTGCAAAGGTACGTACTGAGCCGTGGCACCAATATGGCCAACCTTCAAAAAGAATTAGACATGCTAAAAGGCCAGCAACTTCAGGCAAAAGACTCGCTACAGCAACACTTTATTCAAACCGCAGGACTTACTCAAGATTTAACTAAAAGCTACAAAGCTTTATACGAACACTTGGCAACTGGCGCGTCTGAATTTACCGAGAAGCCACTGGCCGATTTAAAGCACGCTCTTGAACAAGCCTCTAGCGATGCTCTGCCATACGAAAACGTAGAAGATTACTCAATAGACGACGAATACCAAGCAACAGAATCAAGCCAAGCGCCAAAAGATTACGCCGCTAGTGAGAATAAAATTGCTGACAAGCAAACTAAAGAACAAACCGCTCAATCCTAATAAAGGAAAGCGAATTGTTTAGGCCGACTTTATACAGTCGGCTTTTTTGTAAGCTTCTTATTCACTGACTCGCTCGCTAATTTTCTGCACTATTCAAAAGCCCCCCATTGCTTTAATACTTTTGTTAACAGAATAGCTATATATCTATTGCTTTTTGTTATAGAACAGATGCTTTTTATACCCCGATTACACTGGTATAGTGGCTCCATTAAATAACCTCTGTTGTTTTTTCTAAAACCGCAGCGTATTCACTGAGAGCATGATATGTCGGATTACAATCTCACTCACTTGAAGCAACTCGAAGCTGAAAGTATTCACATTATTCGCGAGGTCGCGGCAGAATTTGATAATCCTGTCATGATGTACTCCGTGGGTAAAGACAGCGCAGTGATGCTGCACTTAGCGCGCAAAGCATTTGCACCAGGCGTGCCTCCATTTCCACTACTGCACATAGACACCACGTGGAAATTTAAAGAGATGATTCAATTCCG
Organism: Bermanella sp.; assembly: GCA_034112325.1. Taxonomy (GTDB): domain Bacteria; phylum Pseudomonadota; class Gammaproteobacteria; order Pseudomonadales; family Oceanobacteraceae; genus Bermanella. The sequence continues at coordinate 26,713 of JAWUVO010000039.1, forward strand.
CGACTATATGGCTAAATCGTCAGGCATGGAGTTACTAGTTCATATTAACCAAGATGGCGTTGACGCTGGTGTTGGCCCATTTACTCATGGTTCGAGCCAGCATACTGACATAATGAAAACCGTCGGACTAAAACAAGCGTTAAACAAATATAAATTTGATGCAGCATTTGGTGGCGCCCGTCGTGACGAAGAAAAGTCACGGGCAAAAGAGCGTGTTTATTCCTTCCGTGATAAAAACCATCGTTGGGATCCAAAAAGCCAGCGTCCGGAACTTTGGAACATCTATAATGGCAAAGTAAATCAAGACGAAAGCATTCGTGTTTTTCCAATCTCTAACTGGACTGAACTTGATATTTGGCAATATATCTACCTAGAAAATATCGAAATTCCAGATCTTTACCTGTCTAAAAAGCGCCCTGTTGTAGAACGTGACGGCATGCTAATAATGGTTGACGATGAGCGCATGCCATTAAAAGAAAATGAAGTGCCTGAAGAAAAAATGGTACGTTTTCGCACACTAGGCTGCTACCCACTTACTGGTGCAGTTGAATCGGAAGCGACCACCTTGCCAGAAATTATTCAAGAAATGTTATTAACCACAACGTCTGAACGTCAAGGACGTGCCATTGACCACGATTCATCTGGGTCTATGGAGAAGAAAAAGCAGGAGGGGTACTTCTAATGTCTCATCAATCGGAACTGATCAGCGAAGATATTCTTGCTTATCTTAAGCAACACGAAAACAAAGAGCTATTGCGCTTTTTAACCTGTGGTAATGTTGACGATGGTAAGTCGACGTTAATTGGGCGCTTGTTATACGATTCAAAAATGATTTTTGAAGACCAACTTGCTGCAATTGAAAGCGACAGCGTTAAACACGGCACTACAGGTGACAAAATTGACTTAGCGTTATTAGTTGATGGTCTTGCCGCTGAGCGCGAGCAAGGTATTACCATTGACGTAGCTTACCGTTATTTTTCTACCGAGAAACGTAAGTTCATTATTGCCGACACTCCTGGGCATGAGCAATACACCCGTAACATGGCTACAGGTGCGTCTTTATGTGACCTTGCCATTATATTAGTAGATGCCCGCTACGGTGTGCAAACACAAACCAAACGTCACAGCTTTATTGCTTCTTTACTGGGCATTAAAAACGTTATAGTTGCCGTAAATAAAATGGATTTATTAGGGTTCGATGAAAATAAATTCGAACAAATACAATCCGACTACCTTGAGTTTGCTAAAGAACTTGAATTAGAAAATATTCAATTTGTTCCGTTGTCAGCTTTAGACGGCGACAACGTAGTTAATAGAAGTGAACGCTCCCTTTGGTATAAAGGTAAGACGTTAATGGAGATGCTAGAAACGGTAGAAATTAATGCGAACCGTAACCTAGTTAACTTCCGTTTCCCTGTTCAGTACGTTAACCGTCCTAACTTAGACTTCCGCGGATTTTGCGGTACCGTTGCTTCAGGCATCGTGCGTCCAGGTGATAAAGTTACAGCGCTGCCTTCTGGAAAAGAAAGCACTATTAAGGCGATTGTGACAGCTGAAGGTAATCAGCAAGAAGCTTTTTCTGGTCAAGCTGTAACACTGACACTTGAAGACGAAATTGATATTAGCCGTGGCGATATGATTGTTAAATCTGACGATCAACCGTTAACGTCTAATACCATTAATGCCGACATTGTCTGGATGGCCGAAGACGACATGAAGCCAGGCAAGCAATACAACATGAAGTTTGCTTCAGCGCAAAATACAGGTTCTATTTCTAATGTTCATCATCGTATTGATGTAAACACTATGGAAAAATTTGATGCTGATAATTTGAAACTAAATGAAATTGGCTTGTGTGAAGTTACCTTAAACAAAACAGTTGCATTTGATCCGTATAAAAAGAATCGCGCCAGTGGTGCCTTTATTATTATTGATCGCTTAACTAATGTAACCGTTGGTGCAGGCATGATTGTTGGTGCAGCAGACGAAAGTGGATCTGGTCAGCTTACCGCTGTTTCTTCAAAAGAAAAAGCCGATCGCTTTGATCAAAAGGCAGCTTCTATCGTGTTAACAGGTAGTAATAAACACGTATTAGCAGGCGCCATTGATCGCAAGTTATTTGCATTAGGAAAAGCAGCCGCCTTGGTAAGTAAAGATGATATTGGCGATAATAGCCCTGAAGACATTGCTACCATTATTAAACAAGCTGGCTTAATTGCCCTTTGTACCTTTGAAACTAAAGGTGAAGTTGACTTGGTGATTAATGCCGATACAACTAGCATTGAAGCCGCTATTGCAGAAATTCAGGACAAAGGCATTATCTAGTCTTTGTTATGAATAATAAAAAACCAGCGACCCAAAAGGTCGCTGGTTTTTTTTGGTCAATCTAAAACACTAACAATGCCGTTAATCAGGTTTATTAGATTTCTCTGCGAATCTCTCGGCTTTTTCGGCTGCTTTCTCTACGGCTCTGTCAGCTTTTTCTACTATTTTTTCAGCCTTTACCTTGCCTGCTGTTTTGGCCGCACGATTGGCTCGGGCTACTTTAGGATCTATTGTTAAAGGGCGGTAAATTTCTACCCTATCACTTTCTCGCAATAGTTCTTCTTTTGGATTGCGCACCCCCTTACCAAAAATTCCCATCTTGCTTTCAGCTAAATTAATTTCAGGAAATTCGGCCACAATACCCGATTGCTCGGCTCCCTGAAAAACCGTAGTGCCCTCTTCTACCTGAAACGCTAATATCTTTTGCTTTTGCGGTGTTGCATAAGCAACTTCTACTATGATTTTAGCCATTGTTAATCTCTATTTTTATCAATATGTTCGGTGATCGGCATATATTACGTCGGCTCGCTGTACAAATGCATCTACCATAGTATTAGCCGCCTGCTTAAATACAGGACTTAATGTTAAGGAGATCATTTTTCCCGCAACTTCAAACTCTAATTCTAACAATACCTTGCATGCCTCGGCTGACAATGGCTGAAACGTAAACTTACCATACAGCTTTGAAAACGGGCCATCTATTAATTCCATTGTCATATACTCACCACGACGCTTAACATTTTTGGTGGTGAATTTCTGGCTCAAACCTGCTTTGCTAATGGTCATACCTGCCACCAACTCTTCTGCGGTTTCTAACTCGACGTGCGACTCGACACACCAAGGTAAAAACTCGGGATACGATTTAACATCACATACTAGATCAAACATTTGCTCTGCTGTATGCATTACCAACGCAGAGCGTTCTATACGGGGCATGACACTACTCTTTAAAAACTAAATTAATCCGTTAATTAATACAACGGCAACAGCTAACGGTGCAATAAACTTAAGTGTAAACAACCAAACTTTATATACAACAGGGTTAGACATTTGTACTTCGTTTGCTACATCTGATTTATGCATTATCCAACCTACAAATATCGCCATAAATAAACCACCTAACGGCAGCATTATATTAGTGGTTAGAAAATCTAAGGTACTAAATATTGTTTTATCAAATAGTGTTACATCAGACCAAAGGTTAAACGAAAACACCGTTCCTAAACCTAACAACCAAGCTAAAACACCTACCCAAGTAGCTGCACTAGTTCGCGACATACCTTTTGATTCAACAGCCCACGCCACGATAGGTTCAGCCAGTGAAATAGACGAGCTCCAGGCTGCAAACGCAATTAATATAAAAAATAAAGTACCAAATAATTCGCCCGCTGGCATCTGGCCAAAGGCGATCGGTAAGGTTTGAAACAACAAACCCGGACCTGCTGTAGGCTCTAACCCGTTAGCAAATACAATAGGAAAAATAGCTAGGCCAGCCGCTAACGCCACTAAAGTATCTAGCAAAGCCACCATCACAACTGTTTTGCCTAAGCTAACATCTGGCGGCATATAAGCGCCGTAAGCCATAATCGCACCCAATCCTAAACTAAGTGTGAAAAAGGCATGCCCTAACGCAACTACCACACTTTCGCCAGTAAGCTTGCTGACATCAAAACTGAATAAAAATGAAAAACCTTCAGCAAAGCCATCGCTGCTTAATGCGTAACCTAATAATAAAAATAGTAAAATAAATAACATTGGCATTAAAAATTTAATGGCTTTTTCTAGACCCTGATTAACACCCCTAGCCACCACCGCAATCGTTAACACCATAAATATTGTGTGCCATGCCAGTAAAACTTCAGGGTTAGCCGTTAAACTGTTAAAGGCCTCAGCAGCAAATTCAGCTGATGCACCTTCAAATACACCACCTGCCATTCTAAAAATATAGGCTAGTGCCCAACCAGCAATGACGGAATAAAAAGATAATATTAAAAACCCGGCTAAAGCCCCCATCCAACCGATACCGCTCCATAAGCGATTAGCGCCTGCGTCTTTAGCAATTGCTCGCATAGTGTTTATAGGGCTCTGCCTGCCCATGCGTCCCAACATAACCTCGGCTAGCATCACCGGCAGGCCTATAAGACAAATACAAATCAGGTAGACAAGTACAAATGCTCCACCACCATTTTCACCGGTAATGTACGGAAATTTCCAGATATTTCCAAGACCAACCGCAGAACCAGTGGCCGCTAGAATGAATAACCACCTATTACGCCATAAGCCGTGAATGCTATTTTGCTCTGCTGCCATGGGGTTGACCTTTACTAATTTGATGTTGAGCCTATTGTCCGTACTTTTGGCTATTATCTCAAGGTGCATAAACGGCTTCTAAGGCATATCTTTTTATTAAAAGTGGCCCTATAATTCCGGTCATGGGAAATTCGAAGAAAAAATCAAAAAGCAGTAGCTCTACCATCTGCCAAAACAAGCGCGCTAGACACGACTTTTCGCTAGAGAACTTCACCGAAGCAGGCTTAGTTTTAGAAGGCTGGGAAGTAAAAAGTATACGTGCGGGCAAATGCCACCTAACCGATTCGTTTGTGATTATTCACAAGGGCGAAGCTTGGCTAACGGGTTGTAATATAACCCCCTTGAATGAAGCCAGTACCCACGTACTTTGCACACCTCGTCGTGATCGTAAGCTACTGCTGAATCGCAAAGAAATTAACAAGTACCAAGTTAACGCTGACCAAAAAGGCTACACCATGGTCGCGTTAGAAATGTACTGGAAAGGCCCACGCGTAAAAATCAACATGGCCTTAGGTAAAGGCAAGCAAGCCCACGACAAACGTGAAGCCAGCAAAGAAAAAGATTGGAATAAACAGAAAGAACGCATAATGAAACACGCGACACGCTGATTTTAAAGCGGTTACAAGAGGCTCTTATGAGCCTTTTTTTGTGGCCAGTTTTTCTTATGTATTGATCTTTTGACAATATTCGTGTTTTTACTAATATCGGTGTTTTTACTTTTATTGGTCTTTCTACCAATATCAGTATTTCCCGCGAAAGCGGGAATCTATAGCCTTGTATTGCAGGCCCACATTTATGCCAGTAAAATGAACTATAAAGCACCAACAAGCCCAACGAATAACACAAACAACTCTTGTAAAACAAACCTCGCGGGCCTACAATCCGGTTAACCAAAAAGCTTTTGGGGATGATTTTGGATTCGACATCGTTGATGAAGCTTGAGGTGCATGTGGTGAGGGTATAGCGATCACCTAAATCCCCGTTATACATATTTTAGTCGCAAACGACGAAAACTACGCACTAGCGGCTTAATTGCCCGCTAACCTTTGATTCTGGATGCTTATGGACAGATGACAAGGGCACGCAGCATAAGCTCGCGCGGGAAGCTTGCCAAAGGTGGAACCGTTAAATAAGTATTTGGCTCACCCTAAACACCCTGTCTCTTGGGCGGTGATGGGTTAATCTAGTAGAGAGAATAAACATGTAGAGCCGATAGGGGAGTGACGATGGACGCGGGTTCGAACCCCGCCATCTCCACCAAATTCTACTTTTAGTTAAGTAAAAATTTGTGGACCAGCGGAAGCGCTGACCATCCTAATCATGTTTTCAGAACATCGGAGACCATCAAAAAGCCCAGCTTTGTTTGCAAAAGTCTGGGCTTTTTTGTGCCTGTAAGAAGTATGACTGCAGACACAAACCTAACGGAAAGAAATTATCCTTTCGTTAAATGCCAGCCGTTAGCTAATAACTGCTTGATCATGTCGTTTTGAAATACATACTCTGTGGAATTATCGCCGCCGTAATAGGCCATGGCACTTCCTTGTTTTTATTTAAGTGCGTGTACTTCATTCTCTAACTTAATGAGTGCTGCAAGAATATCGTCAAAACTAGGTTTATCGCCAAACAGCATTTCTTGCATCTGTTCATAATCTGCTTTTAATGCATCTATGTGATGCGCTGATGGTTGCAATACCAAATCGGAAAACGTTGCACTGGCATAATGGGCCCAACCACTGGGGTAGAACTTTTGTTTAAAAGTAACAACCTCGGCCAATAAACCCTCTTGCTCTAAAGCACTGGCGGCAAAGCCAGCCTCAATCAACCGATACACATCGTAATAATGGCGGGCATAACGACTAGGAAGTGTTTTATCCGAAGGTCGATGTGCTTCAGCGTGTAGAATGGTTAGCTTTTCCCAAAAGGTTCGGGCTACCACAATAGTGGGCACAGACACATTAGTTTGCTCAAACACATCAGGAAAATACTCTACGGCAAAAGGCTGCACCTCACACCACTCCATAGGTAACATGGCCGCCAACGGCCCAATTTCTAAGCGAACTTGTGGTCGTAAATATTCAGAAGAAAAGGCTTTGGGATAAGTAATATTAATAGTATGAGGGTCTTCAGAGTCAATCACCAACTCACAAGTATCAGCCATCAATTCAATTAAACGCGGTAACAGTGTATCGGCTATATAATTCTGGGCTTGCTCATTAATCGATTGATTTAACTTACCTTGCTTGGTTTTACTGCGTGTATCGGTTGGGTCTTCCTGAGTAAGTTGCGTCCAGTCTAAAATTAAATCAATGTCTTCAGAGAAGCGCTCAATGACGTTGTAACATTTAGATAAACTGGTGCCGCCTTTAAAACGTAAATATTGGTTTAACTGCGCATCTTCAAAAACATGCAGAAGCACCCAGCATATCCAAAAGTCTTTTTCAGCCGCAGCGGCGGTCACGCCCATGGCGGTAGCCGTTTCACTAAATAGCTCTTTTCGCTCTTGTTCGCTTAATTGGGAAACGGCTTTCATGGTACCTCCTTGTTTATCAACACCTGACGAATATTACTCGCTATCCAGCTGGTGACATATTGCGTGTCTTTTAAAATCCGGTTGACCAACACCTCGTTCAACTGGCCGCTTTCAACCACATCTTTTAAGCCACTGGTACTGGCCAAATATTGAATAATTTTTTGTTTTTCATCTGAGCTTAACGTGCGCTCACCTAACGCTTGAATGGCTTGTACCAGTATTTCATTGGCCGAGTATTTTAAGCCCAGCTGGGTAAACCGCGTTTTTTTGAACTCAATGACAATATTGCCCACTTCATAGCTTTTGCTAGGGCCGTCGCTTAAATACAGATATTGCGTGGGCACTTGTGTGGATAACCCCATTACATTTAGCGCCGCATTGCCCGATATTTGAATCTGCCAGCCAAACTTACGGGCCAACGCCTGAGCCACCTGATCAATATCCGGGCTTAGGTTTTTTTTCAATAATTTACTGTATGCGGGATAATCATATAACCCCCGCATTACACGGCGAACCACCCCTTTTTCAGCCATACGGCTTAACGTCCGATCAATGCTGCCAGACTCGCCAATGGCGCTAAAATCTTTTTTTGAAAACACCCACCCCCTACCGCGACCATATATCCGGCTAAGCATAGTATTTTCAAGGACTGCAGGCATATTCATAGGCTAGATCCTGTCCGAAAAAGGCGTAGTTATTTCGGACAGAGTAGCAACTAAAATAGTGGATTGGCAAGCTACTAACTAGCCATGGATACTTATTTGGTACCGTAATCAATTACGGTACCAAACCCCGAGCTTTTAAATGGCTTCAACTTCCGAGTAAACACATCTCTTAACTCACCGAATTTTCTGCAAATAACGACTTGCGACCCAACCTTCTAAAGGTATTCCATCAAGCATTAACGAAACCTTAACCCAAGAACTACGCCTTGATGGCCGCTCAATAATAGTCACCCTTGTAAATGCAGGTAGCTCAAATAATATGGTTTCTTCTATTCGCTTGGGCTCTGTTCGTAGTCTCACGCCGTTTCTGGCTATAACACGAAAGTTCGAATCACTGTATTCTGCACGGTAGTAGTGTGAATTATGTTTCAACTCCCTTTTAACTTCGCGCTCACTAACTCCATTACTTTTAATCATAGAAAAAAAATAAAGCGTATATAGGAGAAAGCAAAAATAAAATAATGTGTCACATCTTCATAATCTGTACCTAAGAATGCTGTCCAATAACCAAATGTTGTACGGCTAATGACATCGTCATGCAATATAGGAAAACGACCCTCTTTCTTTAACTCACTTTGAATCCCCAGAACTGTTTGCTCTGCATAACTTTGCTTTCTGCGCTTTGCGACAGAATTTACCCACTTATCCCTTTTTGAAGAAGACATCTTTTTAATTTTTTTATTCTGAATATCAATAGCAATATGTTCAAACCACCAGTCCTGATTCTGATACTTGCCTTGGTGATCGCATTTAACAGCTGCGTTTAAAGCATTACGAAAGGTCACTTCTAGAGTTTGCATGACAGGGTAGATAGCCCCACCCCACAAAGGGCCTTATTCCAGTAATAGGCGCGTAAGACTTGACGATGCCAGCGTAAGTACCATAATTCAGCACATATACACGACATGCGTTCCCTCCCAGGTT
>JAWUVO010000040.1:0-19648 GCA_034112325.1 Bermanella sp.
ATATACATGATGAACTGGATAAAACAAAAACTCAGTAGAAAAGTGTTATCAGGCATTGTTGTAGGTATGACAATACTGGCAGGCTGTGTTATTTATTCTGAAAATAACTTAATTGAAGAAGCTAGTTATTATCGAGATAAAATACATCAGAAATTTGATCTGAATCAAACCGCTGTTGTGTTAAATGTGGGTTTAAAATCCCAAATTCAAGAGTGGAAAAATGTATTGTTGAGGGGTAAAGGTGAATCTGATAGAAAAACCTATTGGGATAATTTTGTTAAACAAGAGCAACTTAACTTCTCTACTATTGATAAACTAAAATTGCTAGATGAGTCTCAAGTTCTTAAAGAAAATATAGTAGATTTTGAGAGAAGCTTAACAGCCCTTGGAGTAAAATATAGAGAAGGATTTAAGCTATATATCGAATCAGGGTTTGATATTCAACAGGCTGATTCAACTGTAAGGGGTATCGATAGAACCCCTACCGAACTGATTTCAAAAATAAATTCGATTATTTTACAAGAAGTAAAATTAACAGAGCAAGAATCTATATCTGAAATGAAAAAGACTGAATACATTAGTGTTGCGGTTATTATTACATTAATTATTATATATTGCTTTGCAATGTATCATGGACTTTTGTATTTAGTGGTGTCTCCACTTGTGTCTTTATCTAATAAAGTGTCTAAGTATGGCCAAGGAAAAGATGTTAATTTTGAAGTGTCCCGAGTAGATGAAATAGGTAAATTAACTCAATCGTTGTTAGATATGAAAAATAAGAAAAAATTAGACGAGGACAATCAGTCTCTAAAAGCGACAGAAACCTTAAGGATAAAAATGGCATTAGACGTTTGCCAGGCCAACGTGATGATGGCCGATGCCGACCTTAATATCGTTTACTTAAATGAATCAGTAAAAGACATGATGCAGACTGCTGAATCAGATATCAAAAAAGATTTACCAAACTTTTCTGTTAATAGCTTAATGGGCTTTAACGTAGACGGTTTCCATAAAAACCCGAATCATCAGCGCAACATGCTGGCCGAACTTAAAACTGTATATAAAACTCAGATTTCAGTAGGCGGTCGTACCTTTGACCTAGTGGCGACACCAGTTTGGGATGACGGCACACGCCTAGGCACGGTGGTTGAATGGAAAGATATGACCACTCAATTGGCGCGTGAAGCGGAAGAAAAACGCATCGGCGACGAAAATATTAGAGTACGTCGTGCGTTAGATGCTTGTACTGCTAATACTATGGTGGCCGATAATGACCTAAACGTAATCTATGCCAACCAAGCAGTATTAGACATGTTAAGCGCGGCCGAGTCAGACATTCGTAAGCAACTTCCTAACTTTGCAACCCGAGAAGTGCTTGGCAGTAACATCGATATCTTCCATAAAAATCCTAGTCACCAGCGCAACATGCTGGGGGCACTAGAAAGTACCTATCGCACCCAAATAACAGTTGGAGGTCGCAAATTTGCACTGATTGCAACGCCAATTAGCAATGATGCAGGCGAGCGCATCGGTACTGTGGTGGAATGGAATGACCGCACCCAAGAAGTGGCAGTAGAAGAAGAGGTAGACAACATCATTGAAGCCGCAGGCAAGGGTGATCTAACCCAGCGAGCAGAAATTACTGGTAAAACCGGTTTCTTCAAAGAACTGGCCATGGGTCTTAACAGCTTAATGAGCATCTCAGAAAATGTGATCAATGACACTGCTCGAGTACTTGCTGCTATGGCGCAAGGCAAGTTAGACGAACGTATTGATGCCGATTACGAGGGAATATTTGGACAGCTAAAAGATGACGCTAATACCACCGGCACTAAGTTAACCGAGGTTATTGGCAGTATCCGCGAAGCCGCACAAACGGTACAAACCGGATCAACCGAAATTGCCGAAGGCAATACCGACCTAAGCCAACGCACCGAAGAACAGGCATCTAGCCTTGAAGAAACTGCTTCAAGTATGGAAGAAATGACAAGTTCGGTTAAGCAAACCAGCGAAAATGCGGTCCACGCCAATCAACTTGCAGGAGACGCACAAGAGCGAGCCAAGAAAGGCGGAGAAGTGGTAGGCCGTGCGGTGACCGCCATGGAAGAAATCAACACCTCAAGCAAAAAAATTGCCGACATCATTGGGGTGATTGACGAAATCGCTTTCCAAACCAATCTACTGGCATTAAACGCCGCAGTAGAAGCTGCAAGGGCAGGTGAGCAAGGTAAAGGCTTTGCTGTTGTGGCCGGCGAAGTACGTAACCTGGCCCAGCGCAGTGCTGGAGCCGCCAAAGAAATTAAGGACCTAATCCGCGACAGTGTAGAAAAAGTCGATAACGGTACCGAGCTTGTGAATGAGTCAGGAAAAACCCTGAGTGAGATCGTAGAAGCGGTAGAAAAAGTGAATACCATGATTAAAGAGATAAGCTCGGCATCAGAAGAGCAGGCCTCAGGTATTGAGCAGGTCAACACAGCCATCAGTCAGATGGACGAAATGACCCAGCAAAATGCTGCACTGGTAGAAGAAGCCTCCGCCGCTAGCGAGACCATGACAGAGCAAGCTGCCAGCATGATGAGCTTAATGGACTTTTTCCAAACGGCCAATGGTTCAGCACCAGCACGTAGAGCACCACCACTACGAGAGCCGGCTCCAGCAGCAAGAGGTGCGGCTAATTCAGCTAAACCTAAACCTAAAGCAGCCAGCCGACCAGTTGTAAAAGGTGACGATGATGACTGGCAAGAATTTTAAGCAATACAGACTGTTGGATTAGATGAATGGATTTTACAACTAAGGAATTCCCAATGACGGACGAGAATTTTTTATTTCTCGCCGGCTTTGCCTTTGACATTAGTGGTATTGTGCTTGGGGATCATAAAAAGGAATTAGTATATAGCCGAATTGCTCGGCGTATACGAAAATTATACTTAGAAAACTTTGATCAATATTGTCAGTACCTTTTGGCTCATAAAGGTACTGAAACCACTGAATTTATTAATTCTATCACTACCAACTTAACCTCCTTTTTTAGGGAGTCTCATCATTTTGAGTATTTAGCAAAAACGGTTATTCCAGAATGGAAAAAAACCAAGATTGGAAAACCTATACGTATTTGGTCTTCAGCCTGTTCAACCGGACCTGAACCTTACAGTATTGCTATTACACTCAATAAAAACATGGCAGTAAAAAGTTTTGATATAAAAATATTAGCTACCGATCTAGACAGTGATGTGTTAGAAAAGGGTAGGGCGGGAGCGTACTCGCTTGATGATATTGAGCAATTACCAAGGGATTATTTATCTAGTTTTATTAAAAACAAAAGCACAAATATGGGCATGATAAAACCCGAATTAAAAGAATTAATTAAATTTAATCGGCTTAATCTACTGGGTCCTTGGCCCATGAAAAATTCATTTGATGTGATATTTTGTCGCAACGTAGTAATTTATTTTGACAAAGAAACCCAAAAGGAATTATTTGATCGCTTAGCCGACTCGTTAGTAGACGGTGGCTATTTATTTATAGGTCACAGTGAAACGTTACACGGAGTAAGTAAGCGTTTTGAATCTATTGGTCGTACAATTTATCGAAAAGTGAGCTGATATATTGAAGCATGAGCTTGATCAGCCTAAAGCCGAAAGAGGCTTTGAGCACGTTAACCGATACTATGATAATAAGCATCAAGTTTGGTCGTCAAAAATTTTGCCTGGTGAATTTTATGTGACCACTCAAGGTGAAATGATAGGCACTATTCTAGGCTCGTGTATCAGCGCTTGTATTCGAGATGTAAAACTTGGTATAGGAGGGATGAATCATTTTATGCTACCAGAGCAAACCGAACACAGTACTCCTCAATGGGGCAGCGATGCCAATACGTCAGCGACACGTTATGGTAACTGGGCGATGGAGTATTTGCTTAACACCCTTTATAAACTGGGTGCTAGTAAGCATAATCTAGAAGTAAAACTATTTGGTGGTGGTCAGGTGTTAGCTAACATGACAGATATTGGACAGCGTAATATTATATTTGTTTATGATTTTTTAAGAAAGGAAGGCCTGGATATTGTTGCATCAGATGTAGGTGATATATATTCACGTAAAATTTTATATTTTCCAGATACTGGTGCGGTAAAAGTAAGACGAATAACTACCACTAAGAACGATACAATTATTAACCGCGAAAAAGGCTATATGGATAGTATTCGTGAGCAAGGTAGTAGCTCGGATATTGAGTTGTTTGATTAATGGATTATTTTAATGATTAGAGTATTAATAGTCGATGATTCTGTTTTAGTACAAAGAGTACTTACGCAAATTTTTTCTCAAGATCCATTAATTAAAGTAGTGGGAGTAGCTGATGATCCTTATGATGCAAGAGAGAAAATTAAGCTATTAAAACCAGATGTATTAACCCTAGATATTGAAATGCCAAAAATGGATGGCATTACTTTTTTAAAAAATATTATGCGGTTACGACCAATGCCGGTAGTAATGATTTCTACTCTTACTCAAAAAGGTGCGCCTTCTACACTAGAAGCCCTAGAGTTGGGTGCGGTAGAATATGTAGGTAAGCCCAGTGCAGACAATCCAGAGCTACTTGCCGAGTATGCAGTCGAAATAATCAATAAAGTGAAAGCGGCATCTGTGGCTAATATTAGAAGGCTAGAAAGCCAAGCTAATCGAGCTCCGTTAGCAATAATAAAACCTGAGAGAATAGGTATTGGTTTTGGCAATACACTTATTGCCATTGGCGCTTCAACTGGCGGAACTGAGGCCATTCGAGAGTTATTGATGATGATGCCAAGCGATAGTCCGCCTATCATGATTACCCAGCATATTCCCCCAGTTTTTAGCGCATCATTCGCTAAGCGTCTAGACAGTTTATTACCTCACGATGTCCATGAAGCAAGTGACGGCGACAAAATTATGCCAGGGCATATATACGTGGCCCCTGGAGATCGTCAAATGGAGCTTCAGGTAAGGGGTGGGAATTATTATTGCAAGGTTTATGACGGCCATCGGGTTAATTTACATAAGCCTTCTGTAGAGGTTCTGTTCAAATCTATTACTCGTCAATGTGCCAAAAAAACTATCTGTATAATGCTAACTGGCATGGGTGCTGACGGTGCTCAAGCCATGCTAGAAATGAAAAACGCAGGTAGTTATAACATTATTCAAGATGAAGAATCTTCGGTAGTCTGGGGTATGCCTGGTGCAGCAGCAGCTCTTGGGGCAGGTGACAAAATTTTACCTTTAAATAAAATAGCCGATCATGTAATTAGTAAACTTAAAAATCCATAACTTATAATATAATTAATTAAACCATTACCATCTTCAAAAAACTGTACTAAGCTCAGAATACGGGATGTAATGTTAAGGGATGAAAAAGAGGTATTTATGTCAGTAAACTCGACAAGCAACGGTAACGAATTAGTTATTAACATAGAAGGGCGTTTTGATTTTAGTGCCCATCAAGAATTTCGAGACGCGTACGAAAAAGCGGAAACGAATATTAATAGCTATGTCATTAATATGGCTAAAGCTCTTTATTTAGATAGCTCGGCTTTGGGTATGTTGTTGTTACTAAGAGACCATGCGGGTGGTGACAGTGCTAATGTTCAGATTACCAAGTGCAATCAGGATGTGAAAAAAATCCTGACGATTTCTAATTTTGAGCAGTTATTCAAAATTGACTAGTGTAATCACCTGATAACAGGCATAGCCCATGGAAGGTTCTAGCTACACAATTCTCATTGCCGACGATAATATGTCAGATCGTATGATCTTGACTGCTATTGTCAAAAAAATGGGACATACCGTATTATCAGCTGCAGATGGTTTAGAAGCTGTCCAGCAGTACACCGAAAAAAAGCCAGACATTATTCTACTTGATGTCATGATGCCGAATATGAACGGTCTGCAGGCTGCAATTGAAATTAAAAAGATTGCAGGTGAAGATATGGTTCCTATTATATTCCTTACTTCATTACAAGATGCCAATGACTTAGCTAAATGTTTAGAAAGTGGTGGTGATGACTTCCTTTCAAAACCTTATAACCCGATTATTTTAACGGCTAAGATCAACGCATTTAGTCGTATGCTTACTATGCATAATATACTTCAACAACAAAAAAACTTAATCAGTAAAAATGCAGATCATTTACTCAACGAACAGCAAGTAGCCAAAGCGGTTTATGACAATGTTGCTCATAGTGGCTGTCTTGATTTACCTAATTTAAAATTCTTATTATCGCCATTTTCAGTATTTAATGGCGATGTTTTATTGGCTGCTCGTAGGCCATCTGGCAGTGTACATATTCTTCTAGGCGATTTTACGGGACATGGATTACCCGCAGCAATTGGTGCTATGCCTTTAGCAGAAATTTTTTATGGTATGACTGCTAAAGGTTTTTTGATGGAGGATATCCTTAGAGAAATTAATAGTAAGCTAAAAACAATATTACCAATCGGCTATTTTTGTTGTGCTTGTATGGCAACATTAAGCTTTAGAAAGAAAAATATTGAAGTTTGGATGGGAGGCTTGCCTGATTATTACGTATTAAGAAAAGATCAAGATGAAGTTGAGCATATAGTTTCTACCCACTTACCACTTGGTGTATTGTCTAGCCAGGCATTTGATGCAACTACTCAAAATATTGCATTCGATGTGGGTGATAAATTCTATATGTGGTCAGATGGAATAGTAGAATCAAGAAACGATGATGGCGATCTATTTGGTGAAGAAAGACTTAAGCAAATATTTTATAATAATAAAAATAGAGAATCCTTATTCGACGAAATAGTCAGTAAAGTTAATGACTTTACTGGCGAAAGTGGCAAAGATGACGATACCACTATTCTAGAAGTCGGCATGCTAGAAGAATCAGAACTAGGAAAAGTTAACATAGACCTTTCAGGCGGGTCAGTAAGTGGACCTACTGACTGGAAAATGGAGTATACGCTACGAGGAGAAACCCTAAAAAGCTTTAATCCACTGCCTGTCATGTTAAACATATTAAACGATGTACCGTCACTGAGAAGGTTAAGTGGTCAGTTGTATACACTAATGTCTGAACTATTTAGTAATGCTTTTGAACATGGAGTATTAGGTTTAAGTTCAGACTTAAAATCTAGCACTGACGGCTTTGCGAAGTATTATCAACTTCGATCAGAACGAATGGATAATATTGGTAAACATACAGTTTGTTTTATTTTTGACCATATTCCAACTAAGTCGGGCGGTCAGTTAACCATTAAAGTAATTGATACTGGTAAAGGGTTTGATTATAAGTCGATTAAATCGTCAAATTTTAAGGCCGATACGTATTGTGGCCGAGGAATTCCCTTGATTAGAAGTATCAGTGAAAGTCTTAAATATTCTGGTAATGGCAATACAGTTGAAGTAGTCTTGGCTTGGCAAGCAGAAGAGGCATAACAAATAATGAGTACTCTGAATATAGCTCAAGTCCAGGAATTGAAGGAAATTATGGAGGATGCCTTCGATGACTTAGTGGCTACCTATGTACAAGATAGTGAAGATAAATTAAAGCTATTGAAAAAAGAGGTAGAAAACGCTGATCACCAAGCAATTTGTATGCTTGCCCATAGCTTGAAAGGATCCAGTTTAAATATTTGTGCTGAAAACTTAGCGCTTATCTTCAAACAAATCGAAGACTCAAGTCGTATCAATGACCTATCTTCTATTGAACCTTTGCGACTTCAAGCGATGTCAGAATTTGATGCTGTTAAAGTAGAATTAGGATCAACAAATACCCTTTAATTATTCATCTTGGCCTGTCCATTGCAATTACCTATTTACAGAAATTAAATAGTTTATATGCGATAGGTAAAATATGTCCGCACTTACTTTTTTAGCTACACCAAATGCAACTGCAACACCACCCTCGTCAGGCACTCTAGCATCGTATAAACCTGCGTCACCACTGGCCTCGCAGCCAGCAGATAACAATCATAAAACTCCATTGGCGGCCGATCAGCTAGATCCTAATGCAAATAATAGTGAGCCATTACCACTTTCTTTTTGGGACACTCTGCAGGAACAAGCGGCATCGTCTGACCCATCATTAGGGCAACAAATTTCCGCTTTAATGAGTCAGCAAGACCAACAGTCAGAGCCAGAGCCAGATCTTGACCTTGAAAACACTTTAAATTTAGTGGACCAATCCGATATTCAAACGGTTAATCAGCAGTCAATATCAACTGAAATTCCAGTGCTTTCTCCTTGGAGTATGGCAGCCATGCAAAGGTCAATAAATCAGACTGGTGAAGGACAAGAAACAACCAATAATTTTGCAATGGACCAAATCGAATCACAGCGCTTTGCTAAGCTGCAAGTGCAAACAGATCATGCTGGTGTTTTAAGTCCTTACGCACTCAGACTAGACGGTCAGACTACGGCCCCGTTAATGACAGAAACAGTCTTGCCATTAACTGAAGATGAGGCATCAAAAGCTATCAACCCCGCACTAGGGGCGTTAGCTTTGGCTAATGGTAAAGATGGGCCTGTCGCCAATGGTTTAACTGACAAGTCAGAGTCGGGCGGTGACTTCAAATTAGATGAATCATTATTATCCAAAGAGACAATCAACATTCATGAGAAACCAATTACGCTAGCTCCTCAGGAATCAATAGCCGCAGCTGCAAATACCCAAACTACACCTTTAACGGATGCCACATTGCCTAATATGGCAGAGAGTTTAGATAGTATTGAAGGCCTTACGCAACAAGCTGCCAAAGATGTGCAGTCAGCTACTTCAAAAATGGAAAGTTCGGTAACCTCAACGGCGGACAAAGTATTAGCAGGCCAAGCAAAAATTGATGTGCCGCCTAGTAGTCCCAAGTTCACAGAACAAATTGCCCAGCGTATAGGTATTATGAATACCGACAAATTACAAACAGCCAGGATTCAACTAGATCCTCCTGAACTTGGCTCGCTTGAGATAAAAATAAAAGTTCAACAAGATCAAGTTAGTGTGTCTTTCTCAAGTGGACATCAAGTTGTACGCGATGCGCTGGAAGCTCAGTCGCCTAGATTACGCGAAATGTTAGAGCAACAAGGTGTTGAATTAACTGATGTTAATGTATCTGATCAACAGCAACAAAATGCAGGTGAAGGTCAGTCAGGAGAAACAAATGGAGATGCTTCTGGAGACTGGGCTGAAGATGAAATGATGGAAGAAGCAGTTATTAATACTGTTCGATCAGATTCTCTGGTGGATGATTTTGCATAGTTATCTTTAGTAATCACCCACCATCTATCAAATAGCAGAAATAGCTATGCCTATTTAAGTATTGAGTTTGGGTGCCAATTTATTCTCTTTACCAGATAACAAATCCGTCATATTACTGACGGATTTTTTTTGTCATAAACATAATCAATTATCGCTTTATCCTTCATAAGAAATGATCTTGACTACACTTAAGCTAGGTATTATCGGCGTTACATATTATTTTTTAAAAACGTTTATGAAGCCCAAACCCAATGGCATAACGATTGCACAACTCATAAATATATAAGAAGGTGACAAATGGCTAACGAAAAAGAACTGCAACTTGACGCGGTAGAAGAACCACCAAAAAGTAAAAAAAAGCTGATTATCATTATTGTAGCCGCTTTAATCATTGTAGGCGGTGGAGTAGGGGCAGCTATTTTATTATTGGGCGGTGACGACCCCGTTGCAGAGGTTGCCGCAGATGGCCAAACAGCCGAAGGCGAAGCAGCAGAAGGTGAATCATTAGATGCTGAACCAGTGGCAAAAGAACCTGCCATTTACATCAAATTAAAGCCTGAGTTTATTGTTAATTATCAAGTGGGACCGCGTCAAAGGTATTTACAGGTATACATGGAAGCTATGACTAGAGACCCGGCTATTGCAGGAGCATTAGAAATACATAGCCCAATGATAAGAAGTTCAATTATATCTTTACTGAGTCAGCAAGAATTTGAGTATTTACGTTCTGCAGAAGGTCGAGCAGCCGTAAGGCAACTAGTTACAGATGAAGTTCAAAGACTAGTAGAGCAAGAAACGGGTATATCTTCCGGACTCGAGCAAATACTATTTACAAATTATGTAATGCAATAATAAATTTAAATAATTAAGGCTGTCAACGAGTGCAAGATTTACTAAGCCAAGACGAAATAGATGCCCTATTACATGGGGTAGATGATGGCGACATTGATGAAGAAGATCCGGCTGATGCTCAAGGCGTAAAGTCCTACGACCTTTCCAGCCAAGATCGAATCGTTCGTGGTCGCATGCCCACCTTAGAAATGATTAACGAGCGTTTTGCGCGTTACACTCGCATTAGCATGTTCAATTTTTTAAGAAGAAGCGCGGATGTAGCCAGTGGTGGCATTCAAATTATGAAGTTTGGTGAGTATATTCACACACTTTATGTGCCTACTTCATTGAATATGGTAAAAGCCAGACCTTTACGTGGAACGTCATTATTTATTCTTGATGCAAAACTTGTATTTAAACTTGTAGACAATTTTTTTGGTGGCGACGGCCGCCATGCAAAGATTGAAGGTCGCGAATTCACGCCTACTGAACTTCGTGTTGTGCAACTAATTTTAGCTCAAGTATTTAAAGATATGAAAGAAGCATGGCATGCCGTGCTCGATTTAGACTTTGAATATTATGGCTCAGAAGTAAACCCTGCAATGGCTAATATTGTTAGCCCCAGCGAAGTAGTTGTTGTTAGCTCTTTTCATATTGAGCTAGATGGCGGCGGCGGTGATCTTCATGTGGCTATGCCGTACTCAATGATTGAACCCATTCGTGAAGTATTAGATGCAGGTGTTCAAAGTGATATTGATGATGTGGATGAGCGCTGGGTACTATCTTTGCAAGAGGATATACAAAGCGCCAAAGTTCCGATACACGGAACACTGGTTCAAAGAGAAATATCTTTACGTGAAGTGGCTGCATTTAAAGCGGGAGACGTTATTCCTATTGAAATGCCAGAAGACTTTATTTTACAGGCGAATGGAACGCCAATCTTCCGTGGACAGTTAGGGGTTTCAAATGAAAACCTAGCGATAAAAATCAAAGAGCCAATAAAACGAAAGTTTGGCCCCAAAAGTAACGAGGGACTGCCAGTATGAGTGATGACGATCAAACACCAGAAGAAGAAACAACCACACCTGACGTTGATTCACTAGCCGATGAGGTGGCAGCCGGAGTTGAGGGTGCTACAGAGGGAGAGGGCGAAGGAGAGGGAGAAGCTTTGGCCGATGAGTGGGCTGCAGCCATGGAGGAATCTGGAGACGGTGAT
Organism: Bermanella sp.; assembly: GCA_034112325.1. Classification (GTDB taxonomy): domain Bacteria; phylum Pseudomonadota; class Gammaproteobacteria; order Pseudomonadales; family Oceanobacteraceae; genus Bermanella. Next base: position 11,299 of record JAWUVO010000040.1, read on the forward strand.
TCAGATGATGAGCCTGAAGATGCGGTTCAGCCGGCACCTTTGGAGTCATTTGAAGGCGGTGAAGACGAGGTAGTGTTAGATGGTACGACTCCTGAATTAGACGTAATTTTAGATATTCCAGTTTCTATCTCTATGGAAGTGGGAAATACACAAATACCTATCCGTAATCTGTTGCAATTAAATCAAGGGTCAGTGATTGAACTTGATCGTTTAGCGGGTGAGCCATTAGATGTATTGGTTAACGGTACTTTAATTGCTCATGGGGAAGTAGTTATGGTAAATGATAAATTTGGTATACGTTTAACTGACGTTATTAGCCAATCAGAACGAATTCAAAAACTAAAATAAAAGAACATTACGTTCTTAAAAAATAATAATAAGAGTAATTACCATGTATTGGGTTTCTATGCTGGCGACAGCTGATATTTCTAGTGATTCTTTTGGTGAGTTATCTACTGAAGCTAATGGACAATCGCCTTCAACACTTTCATCAACTTTGGCTCCTTCACAGAAAATAGCCTCGCCTCAACTTCCAGATACGTCTGACCAATTGATTCAGGTAACATTAGCCTTGGCTTTGGTTGTCGGGATAATTTATGGCGCTGCGTGGTTATTTAAACGCTCTAAAGTTCTTACACCATCTTCTGGTATACCAATGAGGACATTGTCTGTTTTACCAATGGGTGTAAAAGAAAAAATAATTTTAGTCGAAGTAGGTGGTAAACAATTATTACTTGGAATGACACCTCATCAAATTAATACACTAGCCACCTTTGACGAACCTATTGTTGATGCCTCGCTAAATAACGATAAGCCATTCTCGTATCGCTTAAAAGAAATGCTAAATAATACTCAGCAAAAAAATAAGCAGAAAGATCAAGCGGACAAGCAAGAAAAAGGGCATGACGAATGATTCTGCGTTTATTAATAGCATTTATCACCTTAGCTTTTTTCAGCCTGTCAACTTGGGCTGAAAACGACTTTGGTATTCCAGCCGTCACTTATCAACCTACAGCAGATGGAAACGGTCGCTATTCAGTAACTATTCAAATACTGGCTATTATGACCATGCTGACGGTTATTCCGTCGCTACTGATTATGATGACATCCTTTACTCGTATCATTGTCGTTTTTGCCATTCTTAGACAGGCTATTGGCTTACAACAAACACCTTCTAACCAAGTTATGTTAGGACTCGCATTATTTTTAACACTTTTTATTATGATGCCAGTATTTACCGTAATAAATGAAAAAGCGATTCAACCTTATATAAGTGAAGATTTGCTGCCGCTAGAAGCATTGCAGCAAGCGACTATTCCAATTAAAGAATTTATGTTGGCACAGGTACGAGAAACCGATCTTAATCTATTTGTACGTTTAAGTGGTCAAACAGATATAAATGGTCCAATGGATACGCCATTACATATTTTAATTCCTGCATTTGTTACCAGTGAATTAAAAACGGCATTTCAAATAGGTTTTATGTTATTTATTCCATTTTTAATAATTGATCTAGTGATTGCTAGTGTATTAATGGCTATGGGTATGATGATGTTATCTCCAGTAATTATTTCTTTACCGTTTAAAGTTATGTTGTTTGTATTAATTGATGGTTGGGCTTTGGTGGTGGGTACTTTAGCCGCCAGTTATGGTTTTTGACCAAAGTAATTTAAATTATCAACTAATCGAATTAATTAGTAATTAAAGTTTTAGGGTAAAAAGGTATTATATTATGAGTCCAGAGAATATAGGTGACTTTTTAAAAGAAGGCCTATTTGTTGTTATCGCTATTGTCGCAATTGTTTTAATACCAGGATTAATAATGGGATTAATTGTTGCAACGTTTCAAGCGGCGACACAAATTAATGAACAAACATTAAGTTTTTTACCACGCTTAGTGATTACATTACTATGCATACTTTTTTTTGGTCCTTGGATTATTGGCAAGCTAGTTACGTATTCACAATCTCTTTATATGAACATACCGTACTTGATTAACTGACATGGATCCGGCTTTAGGGTTTATATTACAACTTGATAATGCTGAGATTTCTAGCTGGGTAAGTCGATGGTTGTGGCCATTTTTTAGAGTTGCTGGATTTTTTATGGTAATGCCGCTGTTTGGTACTAGGTTAGTGACTCAGCGTATTCGCCTATTGTTAGCGCTACTTACCTCTGCCGTATTAACTCCAATTTTACCTCCAATGCCGGTTATCGAAAGTGTGGGTTTAGCCACCTTTATAATTATTGCTCAACAGCTACTAATTGGTATTGCGTTAGGTTTTGCGTTAGAAGTATTAATGCAAATATTTATACTATCTGGCCAAATGGTGGCAATGCAAACTGGTTTAGGTATGGCCATGATGGTAGATCCATCTAACGGTGTAAACGTCGCGGTTGTTGCTCAGTGGTTCATGATTTTTGTAAATCTATTATTTATTTCTCTTAATGGTCACTTGGTTGCAATAGAAATATTAGCGGATAGTTTTTTTACCATACCGGTAGGCGGTGAAACATTAAGTACCAACACTTTAATGGCGATAGCTAGATTAGCCACGTGGATGTTTGCAGCTGCTACTGTGCTAGCTTTGCCAGCATTAGCTGCCATGTTAGTGGTTAATATTGCGTTTGGTACAATGGCCAGACTAGCACCACAATTAAATATATTTGCTGTAGGTTTTCCGGTAACAATGATGTTGGGATTAATTGTTATTTGGATAACGTTTGGAGGTTATGGTGTGCAATTTCAAGGCTTAATGTTAGAAGCTTTTTATTTTATGCGATCATTTGATTAATATACTGGGGCTAGGTTAATACCTTAAAAAATTATGGCTGAAGGCGATAGTAGTCAGGAAAAATCAGAGGAACCCACCGCCCGAAAACTCGAGAAAGCGCGAGAAGACGGTCAAATTCCACGTTCCAAAGAACTCAGTACCAGTTTAGTTTTAATTGTTGGTGCCATATCTCTATGGAGTTTTGGCGACGTAATATTTGATGGTGCTAAAAATATAATCACCTATAATTTTATGCTCGAACGTGAGCAGATGTTTGACGACAAACAAATGATAAAACATCTTTCTGCCTCAGCATTAGAGGGGATTTTAAGTATTGCTCCAGTTATGGCGGCACTAGTAGTCGCCGCTATATTTGGGCCTTTGGCACTAGGCGGCTGGATGTTTAGTGGCAAGTCATTAATGCCAAAAGCAAGTCGCATTAGCCCAATAGCAGGCTTTAAACGTATGTTTGGAATGAAGGCTTTAGTTGAGCTGTTAAAAAGTTGGGCCAAAGTATTAACTATTGCATTTTGTACCATTGGATTATTTTATTGGCTGAAAGACGATCTTTTATATATAAATAGAGAGCCTACTGAGCCAGCAATTATGCATGCCATTCAACTAGTCATGACCGGGGCATTAGTCTTAGCAGTCAGTACCTTATTGGTGAGTATTATCGATGTTCCATTTCAAATTTATGACTTTACAAAAAAAATGAAAATGAGCTTGCAAGAAGTTAAAGACGAACATAAAGATACGGAAGGCAAACCAGAAGTTAAGCAACGTATTCGTCGATTACAATACGAAATGAGCCAGCGTCGGATGATGGAAGATGTGCAAGATGCCGACGTAGTCATTACTAACCCTACCCACTATTCAGTGGCGTTAAAATACAGCAGTGACTCTATGGGCGCTCCTATCTTAGTGGCTAAAGGATTTGACGAAATGGCCTTTAAGATACGTGAAATAGCTAAGCATCATAAGGTTCCGGTAATAGAGTCTCCGTCTTTGGCTCGATCAATTTATACCTATACCTCAATTGGTAAAGAAATTCCTGAAGGTTTGTATATAGCCATCGCTCAGGTACTTGCCTATGTTTATCAATTAGATCAATTCTTTAAAGGACTAGGGCCAAAACCTAAACAACCTGTGTTCCCTGTTCCAACTCATTTAAGGGCTTAATCATTTTTATGCAATCAAATCTATCACTCAAACGTCTTTTATAAGACGCATACACGTATTTACGTGCTGTTATTAATCAATAGAGAGAAGTTTATGAGTGCAATAAAAACGGTCGCAGCTATCGCATCACTTGGGTTAATGGTTTCTGGTCAGGCATTTGCTGTACCAGATCAACCCAAAAATTGGGAAAAATGCGCTGGCATCGCAAAAGCTGGTAATAACGACTGTGGAGCATTAGACGGTAGTCATGGCTGTGCTGGTCAAGCTAAAAGTAATAACCTAGCTGAAGAATGGGTTTATGTACCCCAAGGGACCTGCGACAAAATAACGGGTGGTCAAGTAGCGAAAATTAAACCTGCTAAAAGCTAATAATGGTAATTTCAGGTGTAGGGCTGGGTCTTCGCTCGGCCCATATAAAGCCAGTATTAGAATTAAACAGTGACGTGGATTGGTTCGAACTATTAACGGATAACTGGTTAGATGCCAGCGGTGTAGACGGTTTATTGCTCGACGAGTTTTGTAAGCGCTATCCGGTAAGCTTGCATTCAATTGCAATGAATATTGCTGGTTGCGATGCATTAAATAATGATTATTTTTCAGCTATCAGTCGTCTTTCAAACCGTGTAAAAAGTACACTAATATCAGATCATTTATGCTTTAGCCAAGTCGATGGTAAGCCAATTCATGACCTTGCTCCAATACCATATAATAATGATACGTTAAATCATGTTGTTACTCGTATATTAAAAATTCAAGAATATCTAAAAACGACTATCTCAATAGAAAATATTACTGCTTATGTAAATTGCTTAGGTAGCACTATGAGTGAACCGGCCTTTTTAAATGAAGTGGCTAGGCAAACGGGATGTGGTATTTTATTAGATATAAATAATATTTATGTAAACAGTAAAAACTTTGATAATAGTGCATTAAATTATTTATATGAGTTAAACCCTTTATATGTTTCGCAATATCATTTAGCAGGATTTCAAAACCAAGGTAACTATTTATTAGATGCACATGACAGCTATATTCATGACGATGTATTAAAACTCTATGAGGCTGCGTTAATGAAAATAGGCATTAAACCTACCTTAATTGAGTGGGATAATAATATTCCAAATTATCAGGATCTATTAACAGAATACGAACGTGTTAAGTCTGTATATCAGCAATACAATTTAGCTATGCATCACGCCTTTAATAACGAGGTTACTAATGTCTAATAAAAGCCTTAGTAATTATCAGACTGAATTTTATAATATGATGGTTAATAACGATAGACTCAATGTAGCTGACTATATTGGCGATACGTTTACTTGGCAGTTAGATGTTTATCAAAATAATTATCATCAATGTTTATTCTCAACATTAAGTAAAACGTTCAATAAGACGGTTATATACCTAGAAAATAATAATTACGATATTAAATATTTATTCAATCGTTATATCAAAGAAAATCCATCAACTGAATCGAATTTAGCTCTCTATGGCGCTAGGTTTTCTAGCTGGTTAAAATCTATTGAATATGCAAATATAAAAATCAGAATAGCGGCTGATTTCGCCACCCTAGATTACGCTTTGTACCAATGTTATTACGCCAGTAATAGCCAAAGTTTTTTACTCGAAGCCTTTTTAGCATTAAATGACGCAGACAAGTTAAATGCAAAATTTCAGCGGCTTGCTAGTATTTCCCTACTAACAAGCCAATGGGATCTAATTGAACATGATATGGTTAGTATTTCGGAATCAATTGAGCCGCTTGAAAAAACTTATAACATGCTTTATTACGTAGTCTATAGAGAGCTGGGTATTGCTAAATATGAGCTAATTTCTAATGATATGTATTGCCTATTATCTGAACTAAGAGAGTCTAAAACTCTACTTTATATAACAGAAAATCCTATTTACAACTCAGAGGTAAACATGCCTAAATTAATTCAACGACAATGGGTTTGTATGCAGTGAAGCCATTTTTTAATAAAGACAATCTTAATCAGCTTTACCGGTTTGCTATTGCATTAACTGCCAATAGCCAAACTGCAGAGGATTTACTGCATACCGGTATCGAGAGAGCGTTAACAGGAAAACTTTCTACTATAGATAATAAAATGGCCTACGTTAGGACTATTATTAGAAATGCTTGGTACGACGAACTGCGCAAAAAAAAGAGTCATAATGAAGTCTCATCTGACTTTTTAGAAGATAATTCCGAGGTCGAGATTAATCCCACCTCGTTATTAGAACCCGATTCTAATGATGTTACTATTCAACAAATACAGCTTCAACGAATTTGGATATTATTAAGTGATCAGCAGCGTGAATTGCTATATTTATGGTGTATTTTAGGTATGACCGCAGCAGAAATAGCAATAGAGTTAAAGTTGCCAAGAGGAACGGTTTTGTCAAAAATTCATCGCTTAAAAGCGGCGTTACAAAAATATCATCAACAACCATCACCAGCGTTAGCGAATGAGGTGAGGCATGACTGATTCTTTAAAAGATGTGGCTAAAAATCTGTTCAATGAATTTGAATTAGATGATAAAAAAATTAATGAATTATTAGCTCTAGAGAATACGATATCAAAAAATAGATTCTCTGTATCAATAATAACACGCGTAGTTGCTTTGTTTGCTGTAGTAGTATTTATCACTGTATTTTCAGTTAATCAAAACAGTTTGTATAAAAAAGAAAATATGGTGAATCTTATAGTTGCCGAAGTTGTGAATAACCATCGTTATTTAAAGCCATTGGAAGTAACCTCCAACCAGTTAAATGATGTTTCAAAATATTTTAATCAACTGAGTTTTTCTCCCTATGCATCTAAATATGAGAATGTGGTCAGTGTTTTAAAAAATAGTTTAATTGGTGGTCGTTACTGCTCTATTCAAGGCAATACTGCGGCACAATTAAGAATGCAGTCATCCGAAGGCAGTATTTCTACGTTATTTCAGGCGGGTATGTCAGATTCATTTGCAAAAATACCAAATATTGATAAGGGAGAGGCAAGCGTCATTCAGTATAAAGATGGCTACGAGGTACAAATTTGGCAAGAAAAGGGTTTGTTAATGGTATGGGTTAAGCCGGCGTCTTCTTAATTTAATTAAAAATAACGTTCACTTTTTTAAATATGATCTGTCGTGGCAATCACATGACAGATCATATTTTTAACTAGAGTCTTCAGTTTTAAATAAATATTAATTTTACAGGCTAATAAGTTTTGAGTTTATATACTTTTTGACAAATGGCTTATACTCGTTAATCTCTTCTAGTGTTAATCCTTTTAATTCGTAAGGGAATACTAGCCAGTCATTTGTTTCGTGTAAAAAGAAGTCAGGTTTTATTGATACTTTGTTTTGGCCTGGTTTACGCCAGATAGTGGCTACGCGAACTTCTTTTGGCATATTAGCTTTCAAGTTGTTTTTTAACCGAGTTATAACTGCTTGAATATTGTGGCCTGAACTAAAAGCATCATCAACTATTAATAATTGATCATCGGCGTTCAAATTCTCTATCAAATACTGGGTGCCATGAACACGGATATCTTCAGGTTTATCAATCATATCTTTATAGCTTGGTTGGCCCTTATATGAAGTGCGAAGGGCAATATGATCTGTTTTTACCCCTAAAGTCTGCAAGCATTCTTGTACATATATACCCACCGAACTTCCACCACGCCATAAACCTACAGTAAAAGTTGGTCGAAAACCGCTTTCAAAAACTTGCACAGCTAGCTTAAACGAGTCTTGTATCAATGTTTCTTCGTCTAGGAATCGTTTTTCCATTATTAACTCTTTAGTTAAGGAATCTAGTTAGTTAGGCAATCTAGTTTAATATTATATTATGACAGCCTAAATGTGCAGTGATTCCCATATAAACTTTACTTTTTATAATCACGCTTTGTCATCACGTTACAAAATATTCAGGTTGAAATCCCCATTAATCTCAGGTATTCCTATCCAAAGAAAAATGATAGATTATTTGATAATGTAGATCCCATTACTCTCTGAATACAGGTAATATAGACGGGGTCAAATGGGGCATTTAGTCAGAATTATCTGGGCTGTTAATTTTATAGAATAGAGGTTTGTATGTTTAAGCTTGTTTTAATACTTTTGTTATCATGTTTGAGTAGCGTCGCGTTCTCTCATGGTATGTCAGCCGAAGATCAGGCGCGCATTCTTAATGCTGGTTATTTCGAGTATATGTCATTGGGCGCAACTCATATGTTATCGGGTTACGACCATCTTTTATTTTTATTTGGGGTGATTTTCTTTTTAACTCGATTTAAAGATATATTAAAGTTTATTACAGCGTTTACTATTGGCCATTCAATTACATTAGTTTTTGCAACGTTGTTAGAGATCAATGCTAATTACTATTTAATTGATGC
>JAWUVO010000041.1:0-10420 GCA_034112325.1 Bermanella sp.
AAATTATTCTTACTGAGTTTTATCAGTTCATTCATAGGCATCGGCCTGTAATAAAGGAATCCTTGGGCGAATTCACAGCCATTTTGAACTAAAAATTTAGACTGCTCTTGTTCTTCAATACCTTCGGCTATCACTTTTAAGCCCAATTTTTGCGCCATAACAATTATCGCAGTGGTAATAGCTTCAACATTATGGTCAATAAGTAGATCGTTCACAAAAGTTTTATCTATTTTAAGCTGATCGATGGGGAAGCTTTTTAGATAATTTAATGACGAATAACCAGTACCAAAGTCATCTATAGACAAACTGATACCTAAGCCTTTTAATGTATTTAATGTGGCTATTGTACTTTCAATATTTTCAATTAAAGTACTTTCGGTGAGCTCAACTGTAAACATATTAGCAGGACAATTAGGGTGACTGTTTATTGAATATTCGATTGTTTTGCATAGCTGTTGAGTATGCTTAAACTGATACGCGGCAACATTTACCGCCATTCTCATTCCAGTAAAACCTTGCTCATGCAAGCTTTGCCAGTCACTAAATGCCTGTTTAATAACCCAGTCGCCAATAGTACCTATAAGGCCGCTTTCTTCAGCTAATGGAATAAATTGGTCTGGTGGAATAATCCCAAATTCATTGTCATGCCAACGAATAAGTGCTTCAAAGCCTACTATTTTACCATTCAAAAGATTAACTTGAGGTTGATAAAATAGCTCAAACTGCTGTTCTTCGATGGCTTGCCTTAACTTATTTTCAAGCGACATTCGTATTTGCGCTTTTTCATTCATTTTATGTTGATAAAATTGGAATCGATTTTTGCCATGATCTTTTGCGTGGTACATAGCAAGGTCTGCATTTCTAAGTAGTTCTTTTGGCTCGTGACCGTCTTGAGGATATATTGCAATACCGATACTAATTGATGTAGCAATTTGATTATTACAAAGCAAGATAGGAGTTTCTAATTCAGCTAGTATTTTGTTAGCAATATGAGCGATAGACTTTTCTTTTTTAATACTGGTGATGACTAGAGTAAATTCGTCACCACCAAATCGGGCAACCGTATCTTCAGTTCGTACGTTATTCTGTAATACTTTTGACACATGTTGTAATAGTATGTCGCCATTGTCATGCCCTAGAGAGTCATTAATTGTTTTAAAATTATCTAGATCGCAAAGCAGTACCGCCACTAATTCATTGTTTCGTTTAGCACTATTGATGCTCTGTTTAAGTCGATCCATTAACAGGCGACGATTAGCTAACTTGGTTAGAGGGTCGTAAAGCGCAAGTTTCTGGATGGTTTCTTGGGCCTCATGTAATTTAGAGTTATCTACAGACGTGGATACAAAGTGAGTTATTTTATTTTGATGATTTTTGATAGGAGAAATAGATTGCATAGACCAATAAACTTCTCCATTTTTTTTCCGGTTTAAAATTTCACCACGCCAAGAAATGCCAGAGAATAATTTTTTCCAAAGTATCTCTGGACTATTATCATTGTTGTCGGCCTTAAGTATTGAAATATGCTGGCCTAAGATTTCTTTTTCGGTATAACCCGATAGATCTATAAACCTTAGGTTTACATATTCAATCACTAATTTAGTGTCAGCAATAATCACAGCGTCGGCACTTTGCTCTAATGCGCTTGATAGTTTAAGTATAGTGGAATCAGCCTGTACTTTTTGCTGTGCTTGATCAAAGTGGAAAAGAGCGGCGCTTATATCATCGCTTAGGCTGCAAAGTAGCGCTAACATATCGTTATCGAACACATCTTCCTGTGACGAGTAAAGTGTAAAAACACCAATAACTTGATTGTTAAGCTTTAACGGCACAGCTGCTAATGATGCATAGTCGCGAGCTACAGCAGCCGAACTCCATGGGGAGAAATTTACATCAGTTTTTACATTATTAACGCATGTAACTTTTTCTGTTTTTACGGCCATTCCTACTGGTCCTTGTGCCCATTCGGAATCGTCCGTACGCATTTTCATTTGTTGTAGGTAACCATTTTCATCACCTGCTATGAAATTTGCCTGAATTTCAGACCCTTTAGTAAAACCTACCCAAGCCATTTTAAATCCTCCGTATTCAATGGCAATGTTACATACTCTTTGTAATAGGGAGTCCCGATCCTGAATTCGTGTGATGGCTTGGTTGGTATGGGTTAATACACGATATAAGCGATTTAGATCAATAAATTTGCGTTCAGCGCGCTTTCGGTACGTTATCTCTCTTAGTGAATGAATCATCACAGTATGTTGGTCGCTAAAATGAATACCTGAAACACTTGCTTCGTACCAGAGGTTGTTAGCTGTGTCTTCAAATTCAAAGCCTTGAATGGGTACTTTATCGGCGATAGCTTTGCAAATTATGCAACGGCTAATATCAATCGAAGCGGGGTGCAGAACATCATGACAATTTAAACCTATAACACTTTCACCTTTCATTTCGCGAACCACTTTATTAGCTCTTTGAATTTCGCCAAACTCATTAATTATGACGGTGGCATCTGCTATGACGTCATAAGAATCTACTACTTGGGTTAGACTTTGAAAGGGTTTTAATAAAGAAGATTCAATTAATGCGAAATAGATAGTCCAAAATGATAGGAGTTTAAATATATGACCAATTACCATTGGTAGACCATCAAAGCCGGTATAAAGCGTAAAACATAACTCTGCGAATATGGTTAATAAAATAGACACTAGCAGTAAATTTTTTGTACCTTTGCCAATTAACTTACCTTTACGTACAAACCCCATTGCAGCTAAAGCTAGTATTGAGATAATAACGTATTCGCTGATTACCTTAGCTTTAGTTAGTCCCTCTCCGGGAATATACATGGATGGCATATCACCACTAAATACAGCCGCAATGGCAGCAATAGACACAATACCAAGAGATATGAACAGTTTATTAGGGCTTAGCTTATGACTGAATTTATGGCTTAACGTAATAGGCGCGACTAATAAGATAAGCGCCTCTAAATAACGAGCAACGATCCAAAATTGAACAGTGGTTTCTACCGACATTTGTTCAATCAATTTTACGTTATCAAAGCTTAGGGCATGCATTAAGTCGATTATGCCTACCCAAAAATAACCACAGCCTAAAAAAAGTAAAAGTCTGCTGCGTGAAAACTGGAATGTATTCCAAGCTACCACAAAACACATGATGCCGATGCAAATTGCAAATAATTCGGTAAAGGTATGAAAGAGGGCCATGTTGACTTGGCTAAGCGGAAAAAGGCAAAGAGACGCGATTAGCGGGATATACCACTGCTGGTACTTCCCTGTAAATGTAAAGCCAGGCTGGTCATGACTTTTTGCTTTAGAGTTCACGAGTTATTGTAGCCTTTTTGTTTGCATACTTTTAACTTTAGAAACTGAATTTTAAGTCTTTCTTTATAGTATAGTCCAGCGTTTATAGGTTACTAATACTTACGCCTATAAACAAGATTGTGACCCAGGTGTTTATACATGCGACTTTTAAAAACGGCCTTGCATGCCGATTTATCTCCTAAAGACATACTTCCCACCAGCGAGCTTGTGTGCATCGAGCGTCATGCTGCCCGGGGGATTATAGTAAAAGGCGAGAATATCTTATTGTTATATACCCAGCGTTATCACGACTACAGCCTTCCAGGTGGGGGTATAGACGATGGAGAGGATGAAATTGCAGGCTTGATTCGTGAATTAAACGAAGAAACTGGCGCAAAAGGGGTGCGGAATGTAACAGCGTTTGCACGTTATGACGAATACCGCCCGTGGTACAAGTCAGATGCTGACATAATCCATATGATATCTCATTGTTACGTTTGTGAAATTGATGAAACTCTGGGAGAAACGGCTTTTGAGCCCCATGAACTTAATAATGGTATGACACCGCTGTGGATGAATATTTACCAGGCTATTGCTCACAATGAAGCTGTGATGGCTAATAGCGATAAAAAAGGGCTTTCAATTGAGCGGGAAACTTTTATTTTGAAAGTAATTGCAGAGGAATTAGTCGCCAGTTAAAAAGCTAAAGTTCGATTCAACTAAGTTAACTCGATTCAACTAACTTAATAATGCATAAATACGCTAAAATAAGTGCAAATAATTTAAGATTTGAGCTTTTGCCTTCATGACCGCTGACTTAACTAACAATACTAGCACCACAACATCTTCAAGCAATACGGCCTCGTTTGATGAGTTGGGCCTTATTGCCCCTTTGTTAGCTAGATTAGCCGAGCTGGAATATCAGCAGCCTACGCCTATTCAAATGCAAGCTATTCCCAGTGTATTGGCAGGGCGTGATTTAATTGCAGGGGCCAATACCGGTTCTGGTAAAACAGCGACCTTTGCGTTGCCTTTATTACAAAAAATACATTTACAGGGTACTAAAAAAACATCGGGCAGCAAAAGCACCAGCAACAAGGGTAATTTTGTGGCGGGGCTAGTTTTAGTGCCAACCCGCGAACTGGCTAAGCAAGTGGCCGATAGTATTCGCTCATACGCAGCGCATTTTAATGGTGAAATTAAAACGGTTGCGGTGTTTGGCGGCGTGTCAGCTAATACTCAAATGTTGGCATTGCGCGGTGGAACAGATATTTTGGTGGCAACACCAGGTCGATTATTAGACTTGATTTCAAGTAATGCCATTAAGCTTGATAGAGTTGAAACCTTGGTGCTTGATGAAGCCGATCGAATGTTAAGCCTAGGTTTTACTGACGAATTAACGGCGCTGTTAGCATTAACACCAAACAATAAACAAACCTTATTATTCTCGGCCACTTTTCCTGAGCAAGTACAATCTTTGACAAAAGAATTGTTAACCGAGCCAGTTGAAATTCAACTGCAGAGTGCCGACGCCAGCACTTTGGTGCAGCGTGTTTTTACCGTCAACAAAGGCGAAAAAACAGCTGTACTGGCGCATTTAATTAAACAGCATAAATGGCGACAAGTACTTATTTTTGTCAACGCTAAAAATAGTTGTGAACACTTAGCCGATAAGCTTTCTAAGCGTGGCATTGTCGCAGAGGTGTTTCATGGAGATAAAGGTCAGGGCGCGCGTAGCCGAGTGCTAAATGGCTTTAAAGAAGGTGATATAGAAGTATTAATTGCAACTGACATTGCCGCACGTGGTTTAGATATTGAAAAACTGCCAGTGGTAATTAATTTTGACCTACCAAGAAGTCCCTCGGATTATATGCACCGTATTGGTCGAAGTGGTCGTGCGGGCGAAGTGGGTTTAGCGTTATCACTTATCGATTATGAAGATTATCATCATTTCAAAATAATCGAAAAGAAAAACAAAGTCTGGCTTGACCGTGAGCAAGTAGAAGGTTTTGAAGTAGATGAAACTCTTATTGATGAATCGGTAGCAGTAGGCAAGCCCATGGCTGCGCCAGAAGGTCGCGGAAAGAAAAAAGGAAAAAATAAAACTAGAATAAATACAGATATCTGGTCAGGGTATTCTGAGCCTGAATAAATTCATCTGGTAGCAGTGGCGATTGCAGGCTGCTATTAATATATGGTTAGAGCACTATAGGTGTTATGTAATTTCGGGTGAAGGAGAAGGATATGAAAAAAATAGCACTTTTATTATTGTTAATGACCGTCACAGGAAGTGCCGTGGCGTGTAAATGCTTAAGCCCAAAAGGTCCAATGGAAGACGATGTTAAAACTTCTTTTAATAACGCATCTTCAGTGGTATTAGCCACCGCAGAACAGGTTGAAGACATCGAGCCATTATCTACAGGCCAATACATGTCGCAACGTACTAAGTTTAAGGCTATTGAGTCATGGAAAGGAAGTCACGGTAAGGAATTTTTTACAGAAATTGTCACAGTCTGTTGTAAGTGTGGTTATCACTTTCAAGCAGGAATAAATTACCTTTTATACCTTTCTGGTCCAGACCAAAATGGGAATTATAATACCAGTACTTGTTCTCGTACTAAGAGGGAAGTGGATGGCATTAAACAGGAATTAGAAGTGCTAAGAGTATTGAATAAAAATAATGAAACAAGACAGTCGAGTCTATTACCAGAAGCCGAGAGCATTTTGGTTGATAATAAACTTAATAACACCGCATTCTGTGATGGTGCTTGGTCTATAAATTCAATATTTAAGCCTATGCTAAAATAACACCGATTCTTTACACTTCTTGTTAATACCCATAAAAAAACCTGAAACATCGCTGTTTCAGGTTTTAAAATAATGGCGGTGAGAGAGGGATTCGAACCCTCGAAACGTTTCCGTTTACACGCTTTCCAGGCGTGCTCCTTCGGCCACTCGGACACCTCACCAAATTGTAAGTAATACATTTTTTATACTTGGTTCATTACCCAAACAAGTCGCCGGCATTTACTGGGTAAATAGTCGTGCTCAATAACGTCATTGCACTTACTAAGAAAGCTGACACTCTCTCTGGCTTCATGTACCTAGATATACTAATGAGCCGTCGATCATATTTCTGCGCTAACATGTTTCTACGTTAAGGAGGCGCGCATTATACTAATGGCGACTCTAACTTCAAGTAGTACGTTGATTTTTAACTGAATTAATAAGCGCTGGTTGATTGAAAGCGAGCTTTTACAGGTTTAAGAGTCGGTGCTCTATATGAGCAGGATTCATTTGCCGACTGAATACTATGAACTTCCTGTAGGTTCATAGGCTTGCTATAATATGCGCCTTTTATCGTACTATGGATTTTATAATGGCCCAATCATCACTAAAACAGCTGTATTCCACGCTTTCTGAGCGAATTATGGTGCTGGACGGTGCAATGGGTACGTCCATTCAAACTTACAAGCTTGAAGAAGAAGATTTTCGTAACGGTCATTTCGACGATCATCCAAGCCCGCTTAAAGGCAACAACGATTTATTGTCTATTACCCGCCCAGATGTGATCGAAGAGATCCATGATTCTTTTTTTGCCATTGGAGCCGACTTTGCCAGCACCAATGCATTTAGCGGTACTACCATAGCTCAGGCTGATTATGGGCTTGAAGACGCGGTATACAAAATTAATTACCACGCTGCGCAATGCGCCCGTCGTAGTGCCGACCGTTGGACCGCTAAAACACCTGAAAAGCCTCGTTATGTTGTTGGTTGTCTTGGGCCAACCAACCGTACAGCGTCTATTTCTCCAGAAGTAAATGATCCTGGTGCCCGTTGGGTAACGTTTGATCAATTGGTTGAAGCTTATTATCAAGCCACTAATGCGCTGCTTGATGGTGGTTCAGATATGATCATGATTGAAACAGTATTCGATACGTTAAATGCCAAAGCGGCTTTGTTCGCTGTTATAAAAGTGAAAGAAGAACGTAACCTTGCTGATTTGCCGGTGATGGTTTCTGGAACTATTACTGACGCTTCGGGCCGCACGCTTTCTGGCCAAACGGCTGAAGCATTTTGGGTGTCGTTAATGCATGGCGAATTAATGAGTATTGGTTTGAACTGTGCTTTGGGTGCCGACGAAATGCTGCCACACATTAAGATTCTAGATAAGCACGCAACTTGCTTAGTTTCAGCTCATCCCAATGCGGGGCTACCAAATGAATTTGGTGAGTATGATCAAACACCTGCTGAAATGGCTGAATTAGTTAGACCGTTTTTATCAGAAGGCCACGTAAATATTATTGGTGGTTGCTGTGGCACAACACCAGAGCATATAAAGGCGTTAAGGGAATTAGCCGACGAATACGCGCCGCGTGCTTTTCCAGACGATGCAAAAAAATTAGTACAGTCAGTACAAGGTGCTAAATAATGAGTGATCAAAAAATTAAAACTGTTCCAGATATGGTGTTAAGTGGCCTAGAGCCATTAGTTGTAAATGAAACTACGGGTTTTGTTAACGTAGGTGAGCGGTCAAATGTAACAGGTTCGCGCAAGTTCTCCCGTTTAATTCAAGACGACAAGTACGAAGAAGCCGTCGATGTGGCACGAGTGCAAGTCGAAGACGGCGCTCAAATAATTGATATAAATATGGATGACGCGATGCTTGATGGTGTTGTCGCCATGAAGCGTTATTTAAACTTACTTGCGTCGGAGCCTGATGTAGCTCGTGTACCTTTTATGATTGATTCCTCTAAATGGGAAATTATCGAAGAAGGTTTGAAATGTGTTCAAGGTAAGGCCATTGTCAACTCAATTTCTTTGAAGGAAGGTGAGGAGATATTTTTAGAGCACGCCCGTAAATGTAAAATGTACGGAGCGGCTGTTATCGTAATGGCGTTTGATGAAAAAGGGCAGGCAGATACTTATCAGCGTCGTATAGACATATGCAAACGCTCTTACGATACTTTGGTAGATAAAGTGGGTTTTCCACCACAAGACATTGTATTCGACCCAAATATATTCCCAGTAGCTACTGGTATACCTGAGCACGATAATTATTGTGTGGACTTTTTTGCTACTACTAAATGGATAAAACAAAACCTACCTGGGGCAAAAATTTCGGGTGGTGTATCTAATATGTCTTTCTCGTTCCGCGGTAATGATATTGTGCGTGAAGCCATGCACTCAGTATTTTTATATTATGCCATTAAAGAAGGCATGGATATGGGCATTGTAAATGCCAGCATGTTAACCATTTATGACGACATTCCTAAAGACTTGTTAGAGCTGGTTGAAGACGTTGTATTGAATCGTCGTAGTGATAGTGCTGAACGGTTAGTGGACTTTGCCGAGTCGTTAAAGGGTCAGTCGATTGAGCAGAAAGAGTCTGATAAATTAAAGTGGCGTGAAGGCTCATTACAAGAGCGTATTACTCATGCACTTGTAAAAGGTGTGACCGAATTTATTGAAGACGATGCAGAAGAAGCACGTTTAGCTGCTAATAAGCCTATTGAAGTTATTGAAGGCCCATTAATGGTGGGTATGAATGTGGTAGGTGATTTATTCGGCGACGGTAAAATGTTTTTACCTCAAGTGGTAAAAAGTGCCCGTGTAATGAAAAAAGCCGTTGCATATTTATTGCCTTATATAGAAGAAGAAAAACGCTTGTCTGGTGATGTTAGTACCAGTAATGGCGTAATTATAATGGCCACGGTAAAAGGCGATGTTCACGACATTGGTAAAAATATTGTGGGGGTTGTGCTGTCTTGTAATAACTATGAAGTTATTGATTTAGGCGTAATGGTTCCACCAGAAGTTATTCTGGATAAAGCGGTTGAGCATAACGCTGATATTATTGGCTTGTCTGGGTTGATTACTCCGTCATTAGACGAAATGGTTACAATAGCGCAAATGATGCAGCAGCGCGGTATGACACAGCCATTATTAATTGGTGGTGCAACCACATCTAAGGTGCACACAGCGGTTAAAATAGAACCACAGTTTGATGGTATTACGGTGCACGTGCTCGACGCTTCTAAGTCGGTGCCGGCAGCCAGTGCGTTATTAAGTGAGACAGAAAATACCTTCGTAGAAGACCTGCGCCAAGAGTATTTAGAAGCCCGTGAAAAGAATGCCCGTAAACGTGGGCAGAAATCATTTAGCAGTTTAGAAACCATTCGTGCTAATACAGCTGGCATAAACTGGCAAGGCTACGAGCCAGTTACTCCAACGTTTATTGGTAATAAAACTATTAACGATTATCCGTTAGAAAAAATTAAACAACGTTTTGATTGGACACCATTTTTTATAACTTGGGAATTACACGGTAAGTATCCAGGTATTTTAACCGACAATGTGGTGGGCGAAGAAGCCACTAAGTTGTTTGCTGATGCTAACGAAATGTTAGATAAAATAATTAGTGAAAAATTATTAAGCTGTCACGCGGTTTTGGGAATGTATCCGGCCAATGGTATTCCGGGTGATCAGACTGAAGTCTATACCGATGAAGGTCGAGGCGAAGTTAAAGC
The DNA here is from genome assembly GCA_034112325.1 of Bermanella sp. Lineage (GTDB taxonomy): Bacteria > Pseudomonadota > Gammaproteobacteria > Pseudomonadales > Oceanobacteraceae > Bermanella. The sequence goes on from JAWUVO010000041.1 coordinate 9,851, forward strand.
GGTACTTAATCATTTGCGTCAGCAAACTGATCGACCAGAAGGGCGACCATATCGTTCACTTGCCGATTTTGTTGCGCCAAAAGAAACTGGTGTTAATGATTTCATGGGCGGCTTTGTGGTTACTTGTAAAGGCGCTGACGACTTGGCAAAAATATACGAAGACAAGTTAGATGATTATAATGCGATTATGGTTAAAGCGTTAGCCGATCGTTTTGCAGAAGCCTTTGCAGAACTTTTACATGAAGAAGTGCGTAAAGATTATTGGGGCTATACGTCTGAAGAAAATCTAACTAACAAAGATTTAATCTCAGAAAAGTATCAAGGTATTCGTCCTGCACCGGGTTACCCAGCATGTCCAGAACACAGTGAAAAAACCACGTTGTTCTCTATGCTTGATGTAGAAAAAGAAATTGGTTGTCAGCTAACCGACAGCTTTGCAATGTATCCTGCGTCATCAGTAAGCGGTTGGTACTTTGCTCATCCTGAAGCCCGTTATTTTGCACTTGGTAAGATAGATAAAACTCAAGTTGAAGAATATGCCGGTAAGAAAGGTTGGGACATGAATACAGC
>JAWUVO010000042.1:0-33877 GCA_034112325.1 Bermanella sp.
GTCTTTAAGCGGTCTTCTACACGGGCATGTAAAATACTGTATGGAAATTCAATTAAGTGACGCTGGAAATACATCTTGGCTTTTTCATCATCACGGTTGTCATTTAAGCGGTTCATGTATACCAAGCCAATTTGATAAATCGCAATGCTTTTCATATCTTGGCTGTAGTCTTGTTTTCCGTATCCGGTTAAATAAGTATTAATTACTTGGTCTGTGGTTTTATTCACAATGGCTTGAATTGAATAGGTGATTAGGTCGGGTTCTTCATTTAACGCGGCGGCCGCAATAACACGCTGGTCTTGTTTGTACTTTACATATTCGTGGTTACCAATACCTGCTGCAACAAATGGTGTGACTGGAGAGCAAGCCCATAAATTAATTAGCGTGCATGAGAGAATAAAAAGTTTAATTGTTCGCATTGTTGTAGCTCCTAATTCCCTGTTTTAATTATTTGTATTCAATTAAGGGTATTTACGAGGCAGTTTACTGATCAAATGCAGTTGGGCAAGAAGCTATGTCAATAAAACATAATTAATTATCAATATGGCGTGAAATTACTTATTTTTTTATTTAAAGCCTAGGGTTTTTATTTAAAGCTTAGGTTTTTTATTTAAAGAAAGGCCACTTAATATAATTATAGTATTGCTTGGGACTAATGTACTCTTTATAACGCATGTCTTGCAATATTCGTTTGTACTTTCTTTTATGGCGCTTAGCTAAGTATTTGTTTTTAAAAATAGTAAAGTGGTATTTTCTAGGGCTTGGCATTAATAGGGCTAAAAAAGCACCTTGCGCCGCGTTTAATTTTTTAGGTGTGGAGTTAAAGTAATATTTAGCCGCCGCACTGACGCCATATATATCAGGACCAAATTCAATTAGGTTTAAGTACAGTTCTAAAATTTCATTTTTATTAAGCGATGCTTCTAACCTTTGTACACTAATGACTTCTTTAAGTTTTCGATATAGGTTTTTGCTTTCGGTTAAATAAATATTTTTAATGGTTTGTTGGCTAATAGTACTGGCACCAAAGCTCCATTCTCTACGCTTTATGTTCTCTCCTAAGGCATTAATAAGCGCGTCGTAATCTAAGCCTTGGTGGTTAAAAAAGTCACCGTCTTCGCTCATTACAATGGCATAAAGTAATTCTCGATTAATATCTTTTATTGGTGTCCATAAATAGGGGGTTGCTATTGGTTTTTTTTCTAGTTTAAGCGCGATACGTGCTTGAGTATCTATTTTAGCTTTATTAAAACCGTCTTGATCAAATTTGGGTAGGCTGTCTAATAGCGAAAAGGTTGTAATTGCCAGTACAATTATTCCAATCCAAACTAATCCGCCAGTAATTAAAAACAAAGATTTAGTTAAGCGATATGGACTTATTATAATGCGGATAATGCGGTTACGAAATCTTAACCAAGGGTTTACTTCAAGGTCATTTGTATATTTTTCCTTGATGTGAAACATAAGGTTTAAGTCCATTTAAAGCCTGAGTGAATTCAGCTCAGGCTTATTGATTATTAGCGGTATTAGTATTACAACACGTTAGGTTTGTGAGTAGTTAGATAAATGTGCCATGGCAGCTAATGCATCAGGATCTTTGGCTTTAATTTTATTAGCGATAGAGTGCTGAAAAAAGTATTGAAAATCTTTTTTGTGTTGCGCACTGTATAGACATTCATCACCGGTTAATACTGGTGTGCATTGCACATCTTCTTCATCAATGGCCATGGCGAGTATACTGCCGTCGTTATATAAGCGCCAGCTATGTACTTCTTGAATATTAAACGTATCAAACTGGTCTTGGCTAAACACGGCATGGGTGCCAATCATGTCGGGGATTTCTTGTATTATGTCGGTAGCCGATTCATGTTTGTTAGAATAATAATGCGCGCTAGATTTTAAAAACTCTGACTTGTATGCAGGGGCTTCAAACAATATTTGGCCGGTAGTTGGGTCTAAATATCCTTCCCAATTGCCATTCAATGGATCGTTTAAAGACCGACACGCTACTAGTTTATTAAGCCAAGGAACCATGCCATCTACTTGGCCGTTATCCCATTGTGCCCAACATAAAACTTTTAAGCTGAAAACTTGCTCGCTGTTATCATTGCTGTACAGCATTTCTATTCCGTCATTCTCGGGAATGATACGGTTGATTGTAGCTTTTGCGATTTTTTGGTGTTGCCTAAAATCAATAACTTCGGCATTTTTGCCCATATAAACTCCGGCTAAGTAACGACTGCTTCCTGCACTTAAGTTTTAGTATAGGTGGAATTTATAGGTTGTTCTGATTAGTTTAGAATAAATGAGCCTATCTTAATGCCAACAAAGTAGGTTGCTGGCGCATTAAGTGGCTTTTGGTTTGCTTAAGCTGGGTTTCAATATTTATGGCTGAGGCTGTAAAAACCGTCGGCTAACAATTCGTAATCTGCTTAGAAGCAATACAGCATTGACACTTAAGCCCACCACTAGGCCAATCCAAAAACCTTCTGCACCCATGGGGGCCGACTGACTTAAGCCAAGGTAATAACCTAAAGGCAGGCCAATTAGCCAAAACGAGATTACCGTTAACACCAGCGTCACCATAGTGTCTTTGTAGCCGCGCAGTGCTCCAGCCGCGCCAATCTGTAAGCTGTCGCTTAGTTGATACACCGCGGCATAAATTAATAAGTGCGTAGCCATTATGACGACAGCGGGGTCGGTGCTGTAAACGGCCACTATGGCATCTCTTAAAAAATACAAAAAAGCCGCGTTACAACTCGATAGAAGAATCCCAACGATTAATGCATTTTTCCAAATCAATCGACTTTTAGCTGGGTCTGACTGGCCCAGCGATTGGCCCACCAACACAGTCAGCGCGTAGGCCAAGCTCAGCGGTACCATAAATAGTAAGGACGAAATGTTAAGGGTAATCTGGTGTGCTGCTATTACATCAGGGCCTAGGCGGGCAATTAACAGCGCAATTACGCAAAATAAACTGGTTTCTACAAATATAGCTAAGCCAATAGGAATCCCAATAAAGGAGATATGACCCATGATAGGTAGGCTGGGTTTAGTAAATCCCTCAAATGGTTTTATCGACCCATGTTGCGAGCTAAAAACGGTAAACAAAGCCAATGCGATTGTGGCTAAGTAAAAAATTATCATGCTAGCAAGTCCGCAACCCACTCCGCCCATGGCTTCTATTGGCCCAAAACCTAATACAAAGGCCATGTTTAGTGGGATATTTAGCAGCAAAGAAGCTACCGCAATAACGGTCACTGGTTTGGTAATATGTATAGCTTCGTTGTAAGAGCGCAGCGCTTGATAAATAGCAATGGCAGGTAAGCTTAAGGCAATGTAATAAAGGTATTCTTCGGTGGGTGCCATGATCTCAGGAGTTACCTGCATAAACTCCATAATAGGCCGAGTTGAATAAATAATAAGCGCCATACATAGGCTGCCTACAATTAAAGACAGGTATAAACCTTGTTGCAGAACCCGTGCGCACTCCGACTTATTATTGGCTCCTTCGGCATGGGCCACCAAGGGTGTAATAGCGGCCATAATGCCCGATACCATAAGTACAATAGGAATCCAAATACTGCTTCCTACGGCAATAGCGGCCAGATCCACAGTCCCGGCTAAGCCAGCCACCAGTGTATCCACCACACCCATACCGGTTTGGGCAAGTTGAGTCCCAAGAATTGGCAACATAAGTACTAAGAGTGGCTTAGACTGCTGGTAAAACGATTTGCTCATGGTTACAACGCTATAAAAATTACACTAATTAAAAGATTACAAAACAATTACTAAAACGATCATTAAAACGAGATTCGTTAAGGCACAAAATAACCACTCAACATCGTTGCACGTCAGTATCATGAAATTCTTTGGGAATGCAATGCCAAATGCCAGCAGAAATGCCTATAAACTGGCCGCCGTGAGCCATAACTGGTATAAAGCCACCGTGTTAGTAGGTTGTTACATGGTTATGCATTATTATTCACAGTTGATACAGCTCTTTAACAAAGACTTTAAAGAGCAGTGGGGTACCGAACTGGTACGCGGTGGCCACGAGCCAGTTTATTTACCTCGATGCAAAGAATACCCATATGACAGGGTCGTTTTTGCCCATGGCTATTTTTCTAGTGCATTGCATGAAATAAGTCACTGGAGTATTGCCGGTGAACAGCGGCGCAAACTGACGGATTTTGGTTATTGGTATAATCCAGATGGCAGGACCCAGCAGCAGCAAAAAGAATTTGAGTTAGTTGAAATTAAGCCACAGGCTTTGGAATGGATATTTTGCCAAGCCGCTAACTTTCAATTCAATGTGAGCCTAGATAATTTAACTGGCGATATTAGCGCCGCAGCTCAGGCCGCAGAAACTTTTAAAGACAAAATATGGCAGCAAACCCAAGCGTACTTAAAACATGGGTTGCCTCAACGAGCCAATATTTTTGTTAAAACATTAGCCACGAATTACCGTGGTAACGAGCCCATAAGCTCAATCGAATTTAAACGGGAAGACCTATAAATGCCAATCGGATTTTTTAAACGATTATTGTCTAAAGAGACATCAAAACCTCAAACTCAAGCTAAGGGCCATGCTAAAAAAGCTAACCCAAAGCAAGGCAAAACCCATAATAGCAAAGCAAAACCAGTGGCTAAAAAAGCTGCGCCGGTTAAACAGGACAAGCCTGTTCAAAAGCCAAAAGCGCCTTGGGACCCAGCCTCTTTTAATGTAGAGCCAGAAGAAGGTAAAACTCGCTTTCATGATTTAAATCTTGATCCCCGAGTGATGCAAGCTATTCAAGACTTAGGCTTTTCTTTTGCCAGCCCTATTCAAGCCGAGTCGCTACCTATTACGCTAGCAGGCCACGATATAATTGGTAAAGCACAAACGGGCACGGGTAAAACAGCTGCGTTTTTAATTACTGTATTGCAAAAGCTATTAACCACCAGCCCAGCAGAGCGTTTTTCAAGCGAACCCCGTGCACTAGTACTGGCACCTACTCGCGAACTTGCCATGCAAATTGCGTCTGACGCAAGAGAGCTGTGCAAGCACACCGAGCTTAATGTGGTAACGGTTGTTGGCGGCGTAGATTACGATAAACAGCGTGAACAGTTACAAGACGGTATTGTGGATATTTTAGTGGCAACTCCAGGTCGTCTGTTAGATTTTTTACAGCAAAAAGTAGTATTTCTTGATCAGGTAGAAATGCTTGTTATTGACGAAGCCGACCGCATGTTAGACATGGGTTTTATCCCCGACCTAAAGCGTATTATTCGTGCAACGCCAGATAAGTCTACACGCCAAACACAACTGTTCAGTGCTACTTATCCATACGATGTGGTTGAACTAAGTGAAAGCTGGACATACCACCCTAGACAAGTTGAAATTGAACCAGAGTCGGTAGCAACCGATACCGTGGATCAAAAATTTTACAGCCTGCAAGTTACCGAAAAAGATAAAGTTTTAGTCGAGATGCTGAGTCAGCCAGACGTGAATAAAGCCATTATATTTGGTAATCGTCGTGACACTACTCGTGACCTTGCCGACCGCTTGAATCGTATGGGCATTAAAGCCATGTTGTTAAGTGGTGAAGTGGCTCAGCAAAAACGCGTTAAAACCCTAGAGCGCTTTAAAGCCCAAGACAACACAGTGTTAGTTGCAACCGATGTTGCAGGCCGAGGCATTCATGTAGACGGCATTACGCATGTATTTAACTACAACCTGCCTGATGATCCAGAAGATTATGTTCACCGCATAGGCCGCACCGGTCGTGCAGGTTCAAAAGGTACTGCAATTACCTTTATCGACGAGTTTGAAGCTTACGGCATGATGGATTTAGAAGCTTACTTAAATAAAAAAGTAGTGACAGAACCGGTACCTGATTTTTCTAAATAGCCGGTAGGATTTAAATGTTAAAACAGAAAATTGCCGCTATTATTTTTGCTTTTAACCTAGTTTGGGCGGCACCACTATTTGCCCAAACAGAAGTCTTAAATGTTGATGGGTTTAGCATGACCGCTAAGTTGGCTCATCAACTTATTACCGATCAGCAGCCCAGTTTACTGGGCGACGGCAGCCAGTTAGTTAGCCTTTATTTTTTTGGCCAGAATGATGCCACATCCGTGGTGGGATTAGAGCGAGTAGGGGACGACTACCTACCCATACGCTGGTTATTAGTGTTTAAAGATAGCCAGTTATTAGGCTGGTATTATCCGCTAAGCGAATTTCCCGCACGCTTTAAACGTGGTCATTTAATATTCCCTGTAGGCTCTCAAGCTGAAGATGTGTATTTATTTCCAGCCCCACCAGCGCTTATCACCATAGAAAATATTAACATTCCATTTATCACCCCAAGCGTTCTGTCTCAAGCATCAACAAAGCCTGCAAGTTAACTAACAATGAAAAATGCCCATTTAATTGATATTAGCGCTGTATTTTTTAGATACTATTTTGCACCGTCGCCTACCATAGTTAATGATGACGGCTTTGACATAGCCGCGCTGCTTTTTAGCTTAAGATGGCTATGTAAAACTGAATTTTTTAGCGACGATATTACAGTGGCATGTTTTGATGAAAGCTTAGGCTCGGGCTTTCGGCATCAGCTAGATAACGACTACAAAGCAAATCGAGCTTTACCCACCCAAGACATTATTTATCAGTTAACCGCCCTAAAGGTTTTTTGCCAACATTTAGGCTTTGCAGTTTTGGCCAGTACCGAGCTTGAAGCCGATGATCTTATTGGCGCAGCTGCGATTAAGTTAGAGCAGCATTTTTGTACTATTCATAGTCGCGACAAAGATCTGCGTCAGTTATTAAATAGCCATGTTCAAATGAAAGACCTAATGACAGATAAAATATGGGATGAAGCCAGCCTGTATGCAGAAACCCAGTTAACGGCTAATCAGGTAGCGTTATATTTAGCCTTAATGGGAGACAGCAGCGACAACATAATCGGGCTTCCGGGTATTGGCGACAAAACGGCTAGGGCGCTATTAACGGAATATAAAACATGGGACGGTATAAAAACAGCCGTGGCTTCAGGTGACAAACTGCCTATTAGAGGCAGTCAGCGAATTTGTAACACCATACAAGAATACCAGCATCTTGTGGACCACAACCTACAGCTAACTCAGCTAAAAACAGATGTGTCGGTAGATTTAACGACTCGGCCATTTAAGCAGAAAAATTTTGCTATGATAGAAGCCTTAGCTCACGAATTTGGAATTCATTCAAAATTGAAAAAAGCACTTAGCATAGCCAGCGAGAACCTTGCATGAAAATTGTAGCCGACGAGAACATTCCATTACTCGAAGCTTTTTTTAGCGATCTGAGCACATCATTAGTCAGCAAGCCAGGTCGCGAGCTGACTGCCGCTGATGTAAAAGATGCCGATATTTTACTGGTGCGTTCAATTACTAAGGTTAATTCAGACTTGTTAGATGGCAGCACGGTTAAATTTGTAGGCACCTGCACCATTGGCATTGACCATTTAGACACTGAGTACCTGCAACAGCAGGGAATAGGCTACTCCAACGCCCCAGGGTGTAATGCCCAAGCCGTGGTCGATTATGTACTAAGCGCGTTAGTAACATTAGGCGAGCGTTGGCAGCAACCTTGGCGACAGCTTTCTGTGGGGATTGTGGGTGCAGGTAATGTGGGTGGTCGACTGTATAAAACATTGAGCGGGCTGGGTGTAAATGTAGTGGTCTACGACCCAAATATTGCTGAATTTTCATCTACCACACAGTCTGAACAGGTATGGCAGCAAGATGTAGTCACTTTGCATACACCAATACTTAAAGAAGGGCCTTATAAAACACTGCATTTAGTAGACGCCGCACGCTTAACTTCTATGAAGCCTAGGTCGGCGTTGATCAACAGTTGTCGTGGCCCAGTGGTGAACAATTCAGATTTACTTAACCACTTAAATTCCCATGCTGATTTTCAGGCTATTTTAGATGTATACGAGGACGAGCCAAGCCCCTCTGATGCCATAATAAATGCTTGTCTGCTAGCAACTCCGCATATTGCAGGTTACAGCTTAGATGGTAAGTATCGTGGTACTTCAATGATTTATGATGCGCTATGCGATTTTTTGAACAAGCCTAAACAACTCACATTAGAGCAGCTTGCTAGCCCTGCCGCGTTGCAGCAAGTTACTGTAAGTTCTCTAGCTCCCGAAGAATTTGCACTTAAAACATGTATACGCTCAGCTTACGATATACGTGATGATCACTTTAGAATGCTAAGTTTATTAGGGCTGAGCGGTATGAATAAGGCAAAGGCCTTTGACCGCTTAAGAAAAGATTACCCAATTAGACGGGATCAAACCCAGTTAATGTTTTTACAGCAAGGGCTTTCAAATGACGCCATTACAAAAACCAGCTGGGTTAAAGCACTAGGCTTGAAGTAAATATAGCAGGCACAAAAAAAGGCCGCTTATATTAAGATGCCTTATGTTTTTAACACATACTAGCAGCTGAAATATTGAATCAATTGGTCTTAACAATACTTTCAAGAGCGGACTTAATCATGTCTTCGGTAATGGGAGTCTCTTCGCCTTTATCGTTGACTACAGCAGCCCCATGCATGTGATCTTCGCTATGGTTATTGATCTGAGAGCTTGCCTGAGTTGTCATGTTATCACCTTTTAGTTAACCTACTTTCAGTATAGATACAAATTTATTTTAGTGCCAAGAAATTTATGAAAAAAAGTTTAGTTTTTAATCAATTGGACGCATTACTTCCAAGCACCTGTGCCAAACGAGTATTTCATGGTCGAGGGGGGTTGGTCAAAGGTTTTGAGCAGATCAATATAGAGGTTTATTCTGGCGTTTTATGGGTAATTATATACCAACCGGTAGATGAGCAACCGTTGTACGACGTGCTGTCTATGGCAGGCCATAATATGGCTAACTGGAATATTGAACATATCTATATTCAGCGTCGCTTTGAAAAGGGTAATCCGGTAGAGGTTTATGCTGGATCAAATATCTTTATTGATAATGAATTTGAAACCCAAGAAGCTAATTTAAAATATTTTGTACGACTTGGTCGTAATCAAAATACAGGTTTGTTTTTAGATATGTGTAACGGTCGTAAATGGCTAGCACAAAATAGTGAAAATAAATCAGTTTTAAATTTATTTTCTTACACCTGTAGTTTAGGTGTAAGTGCAGCATCGGGTGGCGCTAGTCAGGTGGTTAATATTGATATGGCAAAAGCGGCCGTTAAAAAAGGTCAGCAGAATTTTGCCGCAAATAATGTCAATGGCACTTTTATTGCGCAAGATATTTTTAAAATGGTTAAAAGACTTACTCAAAAAGGACCATTTGATATTTTAGTTGCCGACCCTCCAAGTTTTCAATTAAATGCATTTGATGTAAAAAAAGACTATGCCAAGCTACTAAGCAAACTAAAGCCATCGCTGGCGGATAATGCCATTCTTATGTTATGCCTAAATAGTCCGTTGCTTGGAACACAATTTATTCATGATATGGTTGATGAGGTATTTGATAACGCTAGGTTTATAAAGCGCTTAGAGAATCCAGAAGTATTAGCCGATGTTAACGAAGAGGCATCGTTGAAAGTCATGTTATATAAGTTGGAGTAGGGGCTTTAAGTCAAAAAGTGCTCTTCAATTAAATCTCGAATATCAATACTTGACTGGTCTTTAACCGCTTGGTGTAACCTATACACTAAGCTGCTTTTTTGTTTTTCAATAGAACTAACCTGATCTCTATTTTTATCTATTTTTGGGAACGCCAGTTTACGAAATGCTTTTTGCGTTAGAGTGCATTGTTCTGCGCATTCCTGTTTAACAATATCTAAGTAGCGAATAAAGCCTTCATCATGCATCCATTCTAAAGCACCAATACATGAAAGATGCCGACGACTATGCAAGCCAAATTCGTCAGCGTCTTCTGGGCCGCAAACATCTTCAATGTACAAACTAATTTTCAATGGAAACTGCTGATACAAGCTAAGCAAAGTAACAGCAACATCATGATAAAAGTCGTCGATATTTACATCAATCATAAATTACTGTTTATATTTCTCAAAAAATCTTGCCATCTTACCAATAGCAATTTCTAAATCGTCTGCTCTGGGTAAAAATACAATTCTAAAGTGATCAGGTTCAGGCCAGTTAAATGCACGGCCATGAACCACTAATATTTTTTCTTGCTCAAGTAAATCTAGCACCATCTGCTCGTCGTTTTTAATATTGAAGCGAGCCTGATCCATTTTTACAAATGCATATAATGCACCTTTAGGAAGAGTACAACTTAGGCCTGGAATATCATTGATCAATTTATGGCTTAATATGCGCTGCTCGTAAATTCGACCACCTGGTTTTATTAGGTCGTTAATACTTTGATAACCTCCTAACGCAGTTTGTATCGCATATTGAGCCGGCACATTGGCACACAAGCGCATACTAGATAGCATGTCTAAACCTTCTAAATAATCTTTGGCTTTGTGCTTAGCACCACTCACCACTAACCAGCCGCTTCTAAAGCCAGCTAATCGATAAGATTTAGACAAGCCATTAAACGTAATAATTAGAAGGTCGTTTGCAAGTGAAGCGGTAGACACATGCTCTACTTCATCAAAAATTATTTTGTCATAAATTTCATCTGAAAGTACAACAAGGTTATTTTGTCTAGCCACTTCTAAGATGTCTAACAATACTTCTTTAGGGTACAGAGCACCGGTGGGGTTGTTAGGGTTAATCAGTACAATGGCCTTGGTATTTTTTGTGATCTTACTTTTAATGTCATCAATGTCGGGATACCAATCTGACTCTTCATCGCATATATAGTGAATAGGTGTGCCGCCAGCCAAGGTTGCAGCGCCTGTCCATAATGGATAGTCGGGTGCCGGAATAAGAATCTCGTCACCATTATTCAGCAGCCCTTGTAGTGACATTACAATTAGCTCGCTTACGCCGTTGCCTAAATATATGTCTTCAATGTTAACGCCAGATATACCTTTTTGCTGACAGTACTGCATTACCGCTTTGCGAGCAGAGTAAATACCCTTGCTATCGCTATAGCCTTCGGCGTTTGGTAATTGATGAATGACATCTTTCAATATTTCATCGGGTGCTTTTAAGTCAAATGCAGCAGGGTTGCCCACATTTAGCTTTAAGATGCGGTGGCCTTCTTCTTCCATGCGTTTAGCGGCGTCTAAAACAGGCCCACGGATATCGTAAAATACGTTAGCAAGCTTATTGGACTTATGGATGTCGTTCATGAACTAAAAACCTTTTTAGCGTCTCATACGTGTATACAAGCTATTGAGATAAAACCTAAAATACTCACATGTAATGGCCTTTTAGCCATACATCCAATTTCAAGGTGCTGTCGTATGATGTATTGTTAATTAATTATCAGGCTGATAATACCTAGGTTTTGCCTGCGCTCCAAATTTGTATGGAGTTTTTTATCAAGAGAGGTCAAAGATGGACGATTTAACAAAAAAAATGAACAAAACGGACGAGGAATGGAAGGCCTTATTAGACCCGCAAACTTATCAGGTTACTCGCTTAAAAGGCACCGAAGCACCATTTAGTGGCAAACTGTATAAGAATGAGAAGCAAGGAACCTATCATTGTGTTTGTTGTGGCAACGCCTTGTTCGACTCGTCTACTAAATACGACAGTGGGTGTGGCTGGCCTAGTTTTTACCAAGCCTTAGAGAACAACGGGATTGACGAGCATAGAGACAATACCCACATGATGGAACGCGTTGAAATTGTGTGTCATCACTGTGATTCTCACCTAGGTCATGTGTTTCCAGATGGCCCAGAGCCAACAGGCATAAGATATTGTGTGAACAGCGCTTCGCTGACGTTTGCTGAAAAAAATTAAGCTCGTTCTATTTTTAAATAGAAGGCAGTTATTAGATTTGCTTAGCGGCAATCTTTTTAGCGATCTCTAGCGGCTCCAGCCCTTGTTTTTTACCTTTTAGATATTTTAAATATTCGGCTACGTATGTGTTGCCCATAAAGCGATCTAAGTAGGGTAGAAAACCTGCATAGTTTCCCTTGAACTTGGCATGATGAAAGTCATGATAAACAGGTCCTTGGTAAACTGGCAGCCAATGGGCTGGGTTCCATGGAATATCGTATCCTGCATGACCGTCTACCGCTTCAAATTGTCGAATAGCTACCCAAATGTAGACCACGTACAAATGCGCACCAATTAATATTGGCCCAAGCAGCATCAAAGAAGCCGTTGCGCTAAATTCAAACCAATGCATATAGTTACCGTTAATACCGCAAGTATTTCGAATTCGGTGATGCACACTGTGTACGTGTTTCAGTAGCCATTTGTTTTGGTGAAAATAGCGATGCATCCAGTAGTATAAAAAATCATCTAGCAAAATAAATAAAATCAACTGCGCAATAACAATATACCAAGCCGGAAATTCGCCGGTATGAATGCCCGAAAGCTTTATAATGGGCCAAGCTACAATGAGCAACACAATGGTTGCAAAGTTATTGACTATTAAGCGTCCAATAGATGGCCAAAAAAATCGTTTTAATTCAAATGACTTATCTTGAATCTTGTACTTTTGCAGCGACTTAGGTTCTAACCAAGCGATGAGTGTCCAAGGGATAGCAAATAATACAAACACTCCAGTACTTATACCCAGTGTGGTCATGGGAAACTCCCAGAACCAAGGGTCCTGATAAAATGTTAACCAAGTTTCGGTCAAATAGGCGAAAAATTCCATGGTAATACCCCGGTAACTTACTTGTTCTAACTCTGATTCTAACTATGAATGATCTTATTAAACGGTCTTTTAAATAAAAAATCACTGAACTATCGCGCCATGTTGGCTGGTATTTAAAGACATACTGGACACGTAAAGCCAAGGTTGTTAAACACAGGCATGATTGTGTGTAGACAGGCACTTTAAATTTCAGTAAATTAATTGTGTACAACTTAATTTTTGACAATTTAGAGTGTTTGATATGACTGTATATGATTTTTCCGCAACCGATATTCAGGGTGCAGAGCGCGCTCTGTCTGAATTTAATGGCAAAGTATTATTAATTGTTAATACTGCCAGTAAGTGTGGATTTACCCCTCAATTTGAAGGCTTAGAAACTATGTACAAAGATCTAGCCGATAAAGGATTAGAGATTTTAGGGTTTCCGTGCAACCAGTTTGCTCAGCAAGATAAAGGCTCTGACAGTGAAATTGCTGGCTTTTGCATGAAAAACTATGGTGTAAGCTTCCCAATGTTTTCAAAAATAGAAGTTAATGGCAGCAACGAGCACCCGCTTTATAAGTATTTAAAGTCAGAGGCCAAAGGTATTTTAGGTTCTAAAAAAATTAAGTGGAATTTCACTAAGTTTTTAATCAATCAAAAAGGTGAAGTGGTAAAACGCTATGCGCCAACCTCTAAGCCTGAAGACATTCAAAAAGACGTGGCCACTTTACTTGGTGCATAACCTAAATTGACATGCCTAAATATAAAGGCTGGGGAATTGTTTATGGCTAAGGCCAATGAATTATTAAAATTAGATAATCAACTGTGCTTTCAGCTCTACAGTGCCTCTAGGCTGATGACTAAATTGTATCAGCCTCTTTTAAAGCCGTTAGATTTAACCTACCCACAATATCTGGTTATGTTGGTGTTATGGGAAGAGCAAATGGGTCATAAGTTTACTGTTACAAACTTAGGACAGCGCCTAAAGCTAGACAGTGGTACGTTAACGCCTTTGCTTAAGCGTCTTGAGTCTAAACATTTAATTAAGCGTCAGCGCAGCAGTGAGGACGAGAGACAGGTATGGATTAGGCTGGCACCCCTGGGTGATTCGCTAAAGAGCCAAGCTAAGCGTGTTCCAGAAAAATTACTATGTGAAACGGGTATCAAAGAACAAGATTTGAATACTACAAGAGAGTTATTGAAAAGCCTGTTTGATAAAGCTGATTTTTAATAAACATCAATAAATCGTTAAATACGGTTAGTGCTCACTATCGTACATATTCTTTTTACTGTCCCAGGCGTCATCTTCGTCAATTTTATCGACACCAGAGGTCAGCTTATTACCGGTGGCCTCTGTGCTTGTTTTGCGCGCGGCCACCAGTAATTTTTCGGTTTTTTCAATTAACGTTTCTATATCTATTAATTGAGTTTTTAAATGCTGTTTAATCGGAGACTTTAGCAGTAAACCTCTAGCTAACCTTAGCTTGCCCAGGGCAGGGCGGAGTTTATTAGCTCTTATGGCATTTTTAGCAATGTTATAATTTAGATCCAAAGCCACTCTATGCATAATAATCTTTAGATTTTTAACTACTCTAGAGCCATGTGAGCGTGGTAAAAGATGACTTTTCACACAAACTAAAATTTGAGAATGCAGGTATTTAGTCATGTTTCGAATTTCGTGGGCTGTATCGGGGTCGTCTATTTTCCCCCATTGAGAAAGACGCTTTACAGCGTCATCTTTACTTTTAACAATTTCAGCTAGCTGAGAGTCAAGGTCTACAGCCTGCATTTTTAAGCTTTCACTTTCATTGCCAATTTGCTGAAGTTTGCTTACTAGCTGAATAATATGCTTAATCATGAAGACTTTGGTTGGCACATCTAGATACAGATCAGGAATGATGGCCATAGCATTTTGCATGCGACGCAAGTCATCATGTAAATCAACCATTTCTCGTGCACGGGCTAGGCGTTTTTTGTCTAGATAGCTTTTTATAAAGAAGCTACTCATGATTACAATAACAATTAGCACCGCAAAAATTAGTGTTGAATCCATAAATTCACAATTTCCCTTATTATAGATTCAGTGTAGACGGTATTTTTAAAAGTTTTATTAGAAAAAACTTGACCTATTTCAACAAGATACATAAAATGCGCGCCACCTTGAGACGTGACTGACGTGTTAAGGCTTAGTGTCCCGTTCGTCTAGAGGCCTAGGACACCGCCCTTTCACGGCGGTAACAGGGGTTCGACTCCCCTACGGGATTCCATTTAATAACTAGCAATAGTAATTGATTGGGTACTAAGAAGAGTAAACTTCGGGTTTACACGTTAGAATGGTGAATCATTCTAATATTGCGGGAATAGATCAGTTGGTAGAGCACGACCTTGCCAAGGTCGGGGTCGCGAGTTCGAATCTCGTTTCCCGCTCCAATTTTTATTAGCCAGGCCAAGTTGCTAATAGATCTCAGTCATTATAGTGTCCCGTTCGTCTAGAGGCCTAGGACACCGCCCTTTCACGGCGGTAACAGGGGTTCGACTCCCCTACGGGATACCATTTATTTATAAATAAATTGTGTCAATTCACAGTTTATTTTAGATACGGTATTTAGAAAGCCGTTTCAGAGTTAGCCAAATAAGCTACCTAAGAAATTTGCGGGAATAGCTCAGTTGGTAGAGCACGACCTTGCCAAGGTCGGGGTCGCGAGTTCGAATCTCGTTTCCCGCTCCATGTTAAATTAAAGAAGCCAGAACTTTGTTCTGGTTTTTTTATGGGCGAAAAACGAGGTTCCATGCTGGAACGAATCTCGGTGGACTCAGTCGCAAGCTCCCTCGGGCTTTGCCCAGCATAGCTGTCCTACGCTGCGCTTTAGTCCCGCTCCATGTTAAATTAAAGAAGCCAGAACTTTGTTCTGGTTTTTTTATGCCTGCACGAAAATGGTTTTTAGGCTGTAAGATTTATCTGGCGTTAAATATTTCTATTTTAGCTTCTAAATAGTCACGGCCTTCAGCCACCATATCGTCTAAGGCTTGAAACTTCTCAATTTCAGGGTCTGGCATAAAGTGCAGTGCTTCACCGCCAAAATACCACAAAACTTCACGGCCTAAATGAGGCGCATAAGTAGGGTAGTTGCGGAATAAGCGGGTCAGCCAGTCTTGGCCATCAAAGTTAGCGTCTAAGCTTTGCTTGTCTAGGGCGCTAATAACAGCAGAAAGTTGATCTAAAAACCCCTGATCTTCTTCTTCAAGGCTATCCTGGTTAAATGGAACACCTTGTTTCAGAAGATTCAGAAAATCTTTTAACAAAATAAGAGTATGATGTCGGGAATTATAAGCTTGCATAAGAATGACGGTACTATGAATATATTGGATGATTATACAGGACCAGCTTTAAAAATTTCTGGGCTTAAGAAAGTATACGATAATGGCTTTGTAGCCCTAAAAGGTATCGATCTAGAGGTTAAGCAGGGCGATTTTTTTGCACTGCTTGGTCCTAACGGTGCGGGCAAGTCTACCACACTTGGAATTGTTTCGGGCCTAGTAAATAAGTCATCAGGTTCTGTTAGCGTTTATGGGCGTGACATTGAGGGTGATTGGTACGATGCAAAACGTCTTTTGGGCGTAGTACCACAAGAATTTAACTTCAATCAATTTGAAAAAGTTCAAGATATCGTCATTACTCAGGCGGGTTATTACGGTATTCCCAACAAGCTTGCTAAAGAACGTACCGAAAAATATTTAAAAGCTTTAGATATTTGGGACAAACGTGATTTACCTTCGCGTACCCTATCGGGTGGCATGAAGCGACGCCTTATGATTGCCAGAGCCTTGGTACATAACCCTAAGCTGCTAATACTTGACGAGCCAACAGCAGGGGTTGATATAGAGCTGCGCCACAGCATGTGGGAATACTTGGTTAAGCTTAATAAAGAAGAAGGTACTACTATAATTTTAACCACTCATTATTTAGAAGAAGCAGAAAGTTTGTGCGAAAATATTGCCATTATTAATCAAGGCGATATTGTTAAAAACACCTCAATGAAATCGCTACTGCAAGAACTCCAGAAACAAACCTTGGTGGTCGATCTGGCTTCAGAAAATGCAGCAAGACCAAATCTGTCTCCTTTAGTTGCAAGGTGGGTGGATGACAGCTGTTTTGAAGTTGAAGTAGATAAAGGCACAGCGATTAATGATTTATTTGATGTATTTAATGAAAAAGATTTGTCTATTAGCGGTATCCGTCCTAAATCAAATCGTTTAGAAACATTATTTGTAGATGCCGTGAGGAAATAATTATGAACAGTTTTATAGCCAGTTATTACATAGCATTTAATACAATTTTGTATAAAGAAGTTAGACGATTTATGCGAATTTGGCAGCAAACATTACTGCCACCTGCGATTACTATGACCCTATATTTTATTATATTTGGCAGCCTAATTGGATCACGTATTGGCGAGATGTCGGGTTTGAATTATATGTCGTTTATCATGCCGGGTTTAATCATGATGAGCGTGATTAATAACGCATATTCTAATGTATCAAGTTCGTTTTTTAGTAATAAGTTTCAGCACAGTATAGAAGAGCTTTTAGTGGCGCCAGTCCCTAATTCTGTGATTCTTTGGGGTTATGTATTTGGTGGTGTTACTCGCGGAATTTTAACGGGTATTATTGTTACTATTGTGGCGTTATTTTTTACCGAAGTTAATGTATTTAATTTTTGGGTTTTAACCTCGATTATTTTATTAAGTTCAATTTTATTTTCTTTAGGTGGCTTTATTAATGCTTTATATGCCAATAAATTTGATGATGTAAGTATTGTGCCTACCTTTATTTTAACGCCACTAAGTTATTTAGGTGGCGTGTTTTTTAGTACCGATTTACTGCCAGCTGGCTGGCAAGTGGTTGCACAGTTTAATCCAATTTTATACATGGTGAACGGATTTAGATACGGCATGTTAGGGGTAAGCGATGTTAGCTTATATGCATGTTATAGCATCTTAGTGGGCACTATTATTGTTTTATATTGTTTTAGTATGATGTTGTTAAAACGCGGTAAAGGAATTCGTCAGTAATGCATGAAGATACATTGTTAGGTAAGCAGGCCGAATATAAATCGGAATATGACCCAAGCCTTATTTTTCCAATTTCACGGGCTCAAAATCGTGAAAAATTAACCATGCCTGAAAATAAAGTTAATAACGAGTTACCATTTTTTGGCATCGATATTTGGACTGGTTTTGAAATATCTTGGTTAAATCAAAAGGGTAAGCCACAAGTATTTATAGCGGAATTTTTAATTCCAGCTGAATCTAAAAATATAGTAGAATCTAAATCGTTTAAATTATATTTAAACAGTTTTAATCAAACTAAATTCGACACTAAAGACCAAGCGCACAGCGCTATGGTTAAAGACTTATCTAAAGGCTTTGCTGCCGATATTACTATTAAGTTATTCGACGTAATGGACTACCCCCTTAATCAAGCGAATCTTGGGGATAATATTGATCATTTAGACGTAGATATTAACGACTACAAACCCAATGCTAGTTTATTAGCTGTTAGCGATAAAATAGTAGAAGAAACACTTAATAGCCATTTGTTAAAAAGTAATTGCCCAGTAACTAATCAACCCGATTGGGGAACGGTAGTGATAGATTACAAAGGCACAGAAGTGGATAGGGCGGCATTGTTGAAATACATCATCAGTTATCGCGACCACGATGACTTTCATGAGCATTGTGCGGAGCAAATTTTCTGTGACCTATGCAATGCTGGTAAATTTGAATTACTAACGGTTAGCGCTCGCTATACACGCCGTGGTGGTTTAGACATAAACCCAACACGAAGCTTAAAACCTATCACCAATAAGGCGTTAATTGGTCGTCTATCTAGGCAGTAGTAAGATTACTTAATTGAGAATTATTCTCATATACCTTGACAAGCTGTTACCAGGAGTCTTAAATGATAATTATTCTCATTTAACTTCTGGAAACAAGATGATTCAACAGCATGCAGTTCAAAACATCCTAAACCTATGGGAGACCTCTACTCTAGAGGCTGATGCGTCTTATCATAGGCAAGAGCTTAAGTTGGCCAGTAAGCAGTTTTGTAAAACTGTTGATATAGTTGAGCCTTGGTTAGACCGCGAGCATAAAGAGCGACAGCGCATTATGCGATTTTTTGTTTTGTCTTGTCATAATGCCGCTCATGTTTTATCCAAGCAAGGTAAACACAAAGAGGCCGAATATTATTATAGCCATGCTCACTTTCGCTTATTAAGTCTAATAGGTCGTTACGAACAACCTAATCGCTTGCTCGATGGAGTCCTCATAGAACTTAAATGCACATTTACGCAATTAAGGTGTTACTTAGTTAGAAAAGATAAGTGTGATCTAGCCGAAGATGTAAGGTCTGAAAGTGTAAGAGTATTAAGGCAACGGTATTCAGAATACGTTGAAGATGTATTTAAGGCTTAATAGCCAAACAAAAAAAAGACATCTTTCGATGTCTTCTTATTTTGTTTATAAAGCAATATTACTTACCTATTAGTAAATTAATAACAAATTGCTCTCATTTGCTCCTCTTCAAAATCGAGGTGATATTTTAAGTCATGTTTTTCTACTTGCTGCATAAGCTCGTCACTGCTCAGTCGGTTTAAACTTTGAGTTAACAGGGCCTGATGCACCAAAGATATTTCTTTATCGGTTAAATTATTCGCTTCTAATGGGCTAAATATTTGGTTTTTGATTAGTTCATTGCGCCAAACGGATAAGTTGCTTTGGGTGATCATTATTTCTTGAACAATAGAAGATACCATTGGGTTAACGTTCATATTATTGACAGCCTTTGTGAGTAGTCTGGTTACTCCAATCTAGATGTTCATTTTGTAATCACCTAGTAATTTCGTATTTTCATAAAGCTTTAATCTAAACACTCAGTTTTTATAACATTTGATTTAAAGCATTGAAGTTGGCACGAACGTTTTTGCAGCCCAGATATATAACAGATAAAAAAGTCACAAAGTTAGTTTTTTCATCATGGCGCGCCTAGGCGCTATTGCTTTAGTAATAGCTTCTTGCTCATATAGGGCACTTCTTTGAAGAAGCTATAATAATAAAAAATGAGGTCAAACAATGAACAAAATCATAATACTAATGACAGCCTTACTAGTAAGCGCAGGTTTAAATGCCAGCGAGCCATCGGTTGAAGTCGCGGGCATTGAATTACCAACGACTATGACGGTTGAAGCACAATCTTTAATTTTGAATGGCACCGGTATTCGCAGTAAGTTTTTTATGGATATTTACGCTGCAGCTTTATACGTTTCTGAAATTTCAGCCGATGCAGGCAGTATCATAGCTCAAAACAAGCCTATGGCTTTACGGTTACATATTACTTCTGGCTTGCTAAGTTCCGATAAGATGGAAGTTGCTACTCGTGAAGGTTTTGAAAAATCGATGGGTGGAGATACAGGCTCTCTTCGAGACACTATTAATGCTTTTATCGAAACATTCAAAGAAGAAATTGTCGTTAATGACGTATTTGATTTTGTTTACACACCAGAAAACGGCGTAAATGTACTGAAAAATGGTGAAGTTAAGAAAAATATTAAAGGCTTAGAATTTAAACGTGCTCTATTTGGTATTTGGCTTGGTGAAGACGCGGTATCTGATGATCTTAAAGAAGGTCTATTGGGCGACGTATAGCTTTTACTGTGAAGATAACAGAGTAAAGCGCTACAAAAAAAGGCCCAATAGTGGTCTTTTTTTGTAGCTAGTAATCGTTGATCAGCGGCTTAATAGAACACCATTTAAAATTACATCAGAATTGGATGTACCTGATTGGTATTCAGAGTACGCACAAAATTCGCCCATCTCACAATATATCCCGTCGTAATCAATATCTGAACTTGCTTGTATAACTTGTCCTGATGTAAGTGGAGGTGATTGAGCCTGCCAGCTATCTGACTGCGGTACAGTTCTAAGGCCCGATGTTTGAACAGCACCACCCTCAAATACTAAATATAAATGAGGGGCAAATTCAGGCATTTTTAATTCTGT
Organism: Bermanella sp.; assembly: GCA_034112325.1. Lineage (GTDB taxonomy): Bacteria > Pseudomonadota > Gammaproteobacteria > Pseudomonadales > Oceanobacteraceae > Bermanella. The sequence continues at coordinate 20,781 of JAWUVO010000042.1, forward strand.
TTGTGGATATAAGTTAATTGTGGCTATGGTTTCATTATTTAGCTTAATTAAAATGGTTTGCTGCTTTAAGAAGTTAGCTAAAGTAGTAATTTTTATTAGATTGTCACTAATGTTTACATCTAATTGTGACGAGCTATATCCAACTGTTAAGCTATTTTGTGCTATTTCACCCCTAGTGATAATGTCTACCGTATTGGTAGTATTAGCCTGAGTATAGATGTTACTTTTACTGACCCAAGCAGAGGCTCGATCTAGGTTACTGCTGTCCATTAAATTCATTAATTTTTCACTGTTTAATTTACCCCAGCCAGTTTTTTTATCAAAACCACTTTCATTCATATCGGTAGTAATCAATCCACTTTCTATCAATTGATTTAATTGTTTTGCATCTAGAGCAGGTAAATAAGAGCGTGCAACTGCTAGTAAAGCTGAAACATGGGCTGTAGCCATTGATGTGCCAGAAATACTTCTCCAAGAGGGTTGTCGAGTATCATAATAACTTTGTGCAGAACCAGTAGCCGCTAAGCTATAAATTCCATCACTGCATGCAATATCTAAACAGTTACCACCTGGGGCTACTATGTCTATAAAGGTGCCCGAGTTAGAGTATGCCGCAACTTGATCTGACTTGTTGGTGGCACCTACAGCTATCACATCTTTATAGGCGGCAGGGTAGTTAACTTTTTCTTCTCCCTGATTACCTGCAGCGGCGACTATTATGGCACCGCTTTCAATGACTTCATTGACGGTGGCTTGCTCGGCTACGCTAAATTGAGAACCTCCTAGGCTTAAATTTATAATATCAGCGGGTTTGTCTGGTAATTTTCCTGAGTCATTTTTTAACCCGGCTGCATAACGTAAAGCCTGTATTAGGTCGTAACTGGTTCCGCCGTTTAATCCTAGTACTCTTAGTGGCATTATTTCTGCGCCCCAGGCAATGCCTTGCATAGATTCTGCGCTATTGCCTGAGCTGGGCTGTGCGGCAATAATGCCAGTCACGTGACTACCGTGATAACTCAAGCTGTTATCCCCTGGGTCAGATGGGTCAGTGTCCCAACCAGTATTATCACCACTGTTAACGGGGTCTGAAATAAAGTCATAACCGCTGTGAGTAATTAAACCTGCTAGATTACTGTGTTGCTGATATAGGCCTGTGTCTAAAACTGCAACCGTGGTATTGGCTCCAGGTAATTGGCCCCTTACAGCAAGTGGCGTCCATAATTGTTGTATATCCTGTTGTTCAAGAGGCCACTGAAACGGATTTACGCTAAATGCTTTGCGGTAGTAATTAAAACTGACCGACTTTACACCGGCTTGCGTTATTAAGTCAGACCGAGTTTGTGGTAGAGATCGACGGGAGCGAGACAAAGCGGGATTGCTTATTCTTGGATCTGAAATATCAACCAGTTCAGGTGTGGTGGAGCTTTCCCATAAAATTATTAATTTTCCGGGCTGATAATTTTGAGGAGTGAAGGCTTCCTCTGCTTCAATGTGAACAATATATTGGGCTTTTTTTGCAAGGGCATTAAGTTTTATATCAAGTCTAAATTGACCCGCGCTTACCTCGTTACTAGGAATAGTAAACTCAGTATTAATACTGTGTGCAGATACAATGTTACTAATTGGTAGACCAGAAACCGAATCGTCAGAACTTAACTCAATATCAATTTCGCCCTTTAATACTTCGATTCGGATATGGTCTCCATAATTTAAGGTTAATAAAAATTTATCAACTTCATCACCATCAGCGCATAATCGACCAGCTTGGCAGCTATTTTTAGCTAACACTAAACCGCTCAGTGAAACAGGGCTGGTTAATATTTGGGGGGTAATATTATTGCTTAAAAAAGATTGGTTTGGGTCGTTATGGTCACTGTCTATGGCCACGTTATTTTTTGGCTGAATGATTATATTTTGATTTTCACCATCAAAGGTAATTTTAAGCTCATGTTCTACTAATGAGTTATTTTTTATATAACTTAATTCTCCAGAGTAATTTCCTGGGCTTAAGTATTGGTGTTTTATTTCACTGCCATAACCTTGATAGCCGTCACCAAAATCCCATTTAATGTTATCTACCGCATCGCCCGTGGAAGACAATTTAAAATATGCGATAAGTTCACCAGGATAGCTTATGTCTATTTTTGCTTGGCCAGCAGGTTCTGATGAGCTAGAACTCATACAGCCAGACAACGTTAGGGTAGTAATAATTACACTTAATATTAGGGCTTTCATACGACTCAATTGAATGCCAAATTTAATTTATATTTTAAGTGTATGCATTAATTAAATATTCGTAGGATTGCTTCTATATTGTTTTGTATTCGATAGTGATGCTGTTATAGCCAATTAAGCTAATAGTTGGGATATGTTGATTAATCGTAGATGTTTAATAGTAGGTTTTAACTGACTAATGCCATTTTTTCAGGGTACGTTCTAGCACATTAATAGTAATAGGCTTTGATAAAAAATCATTCATACCTACTTTTATACAGTCATTTTTTTCAGCGTCCGTAGCCCCAGCTGTTAAAGCTATAATAGGTAGTTTAGCCCATTTTTCTTGCATTCTTATTTGGCTTGTGGCTTTGAGGCCATCTAGTTCTGGCATTTGGCAGTCCATAAGAATTAAATCATATTTGTGTTTATTAAGAGATTGTAAAGCCTGTTTACCGTTATCAAAAATATCAAAAGAATAGCCGAGTTTTTTTAACATAGCGCTAATCACTAATTGGTTTGTTTTATTATCTTCAGCAACTAAAATATGAACATCAGATATAGCAAGAATGGGTTTAACTATTTTTGACTGATCTATTTTTGGTTTTGATCCTTTGGCTAAACTTATATCAAATATAAAGCTAGAGCCTTTTCCATTTTTACTTGTTACAGCGATTGAGCCACCCATTAACTCCACCAAACTTTTACTAATTTGCAGACCTAGACCAGTACCTCCATATTTTCGGGTGGTGGATGAATCTACCTGAGTGAATGCTTGAAATAGTGATGTTATTTTTTCTTTAGGAATGCCAATACCAGTATCGGTAACATTAAATTTAAGGCGCAGGTTAGGTGAAAACTCTAAAGCTTGAACGGTTATATGAATACCTCCGTATTCGGTAAATTTTATGCTGTTTGCTACCAAGTTGATCAGAATTTGCTTTAACCTTAATGGGTCACCTTTTAAAAATTCTGGTAGCTTGGGATCGATGGTAAATTTATAATCTAGGTTTTTATGTTTTAGCTGAGCAATAAATAAATTATTAAGTGACTTCCCAAGTTCGTCTAGACCAAAGTCGATACTTTCTAATTCTAATTTTCCAGCTTCAATTTTAGAAAAGTCTAAAATATCATTTATAATTGCTAGTAGTACCTCGCCCGATTTTTGAATAGTTTTGACATATTGTGTTTGGCTTTCTTCCAGCTCACTTTGTGACAGCAAGTCAGCAATGCCAATTATACCGTTCAACGGTGTTCTAATTTCATGGCTCATGTGCGCTAAAAACTGAGACTTTGCTTTCGAGGCAGCTGCCGATGCTTGGGAGTCTTGTTCTGCCAGCATAATTTGTTTTTGCAAGTCAGCGGCATGGCGTATATCACGATACGATCGCAGGGCGTTTAAAAGTGCCATTCTTAGTTTGTGAGCTGACAGTTCGGTTTTACTTAAATAATCATTAATATCATAATCTTTGAATACTGACTCTTCTGGGGCTATGCCTGGCTGTCCAGTGCGAACAATTAAACGTATTTGGTTATTGTTACAATCGTTTCGAACGTAGTTGACTAGGTCTAGGCCGGCATGGTCAGTCTCCATTACAACGTCGATCAATGCGACCGCCACATTAGAATGAGTGTCTAGATATATCATAGCCTCTTTAGCACTCATGACGCTCACAAGGCGAATGGGAGCATCTTCAAAGCTAAAACCCTTAAGCACCATTTTTGTCAGTTGATGCACATACTTATCATCATCTATGACCAATACTACGTGTTCTTTACCACTCTTAAAGACAGGGCGTTTTACCAGTGAACTATCGTCTGGCTCTTCTCCAAACAACAGATCATTATTTACACTCATTAAAGTCTCCATTGTATGCTTGCCAAACTTTAGCTTGAGTATAGCTGTTAGAGCGCTTCACTAAGTGACAGGTATATACTGCTTTTGAATTAGGGCCGGCATTCTTATATCTTAATAATCGGCCAAAGCACTATTCACTAAGCCGTCTTTCACAAAAAAGCCCAATCAATAAATTGACTGGGCCTTGTTTTAAACTGAGACTTGAGACGGATTGAAAAGTTATTACTCTTTTGTTTTATCTAACGCCTTATCTAATTCCTTATCTTTATCTTTGTCCTTATCTTTAACTTTATGATGGTGATGCTCGTCGTGATCTTCTTCACTTCCAATTTCAGCAATATCTCTTAACCGCTCTAGTACCTTGTAATTAATACTACCTCTTGGGAAATTACCACGCTTGCTAATCTTGCCTGCTTTTTTGTCCATCATGATCTCTAAGGCTTGATCAACACTGCTTATGCCGTAAATATGGAAGTCACCGTTGGCAACGGCGTCAATGACTTCTTTTTTGAGTACCAGATGTTTCACATTAGAGGCTGGCAGTAACACACCTTGTTTGTGGTTTAGTCCGCGTGCTTTGCATATAGCAAAAAAGCCTTCAACTTTTTCATTAATGCCGCCTACCGCTTGAACTTCTCCATACTGATTAATTGAGCCAGTAACCGCTAAGCTCTGATGGATAGGCGTATGGCTTAACGCACTTATCAAAGCACAGGCCTCGGCAAGTGAAGCGCTATCGCCGTCGATATAGCCATAGCTTTGTTCCATGGCAATAGACGCCGACACTTCTAATGGAAACTCTTGAGCGTAGGTATGGCCAAGGTAGCCTGTTAAAATCATTACACCCTTGGTGTGAATATTCTGGCCAAGGTTGGCTTCACGTTCAATGTCTACAATACCACGTCCACCGGGGTAGACAGTGGCTGTGATTCTGGCTGGCGCGCCAAAAGAGGCATCACCAATAGATAGCACGGTTAAACCATTAATTTTACCAATCGCTTCGCCACTGGTATCAATAAGAATGGTGCCGTCTAAAATATCATCTAGAATTTCTTGCTGAATACGGCCACTGCGTTGTTCTTTAGCGTCTAGCGCGCGACTCACATGAACCTCTGAAATGAGTTCATCTTGTGCCATTTTGCGAACAAATTCTGCCTCGGCCAGTAATTCAAATAAATCACCAATACGTGCCGTTAAGTGTCGCTGGTCTTCGGCAAGTCTTGCGCTTTGTTCTATTAAACGAATCACCCCATCACGAGTGATGGCAGGATATTCTTTTTCAACACAGCGGCTATGAAGTAAGCGGGCAAATGACTCCATGTGCTCTTGATTACATTTCAAGTGATCGTCAAAATCAACCAGTACTCTAAACATATCGTTAAAGTCGTCATCTAAATCTTGTAGCAAATAATAAGTACTGCGCGAACCGATAAGAATAATCTTTATATCTAAAGGCAACCATTCAGGGTTCAGGGTAGTCGTGCTTACCATTCCCATTTCACTATAAGGACTTTCTATTTTTAATTGTCTAGAAGAAAGAGCGCGTTTTAAAGCATCCCAAACAAATGGCTCATGTAATAATTTTTCGGCGTCAACAATTAAAAAACCACCGTTGGCTCGATGCAGCGCACCGGGACAAATTTTTCTGTAATGGGTAACTAAAGCACCTTGATCGCTTGAGTATTCAATGCGGCCAAATAAATTTGCGTAATTAGGATGTGACTCATAAATAACTGGCGCTCCAGAATCGCTCTGACGGCTAACCAGTAAGTTAGGCAAATAGGTTTCTTCTAAAAATAAACGTTTAGCACTGTCTTCACGGCTTTCTAAAATACGATCGTCAGTAAGTTCTGCAATGACGGTTTTATGTAAGTTTTGTTTGACGTTTTCTAAATATTCTAAAACATCGGGCACATCACTATAGTTTTTTTGCAGAGGATCTAATAATGGGGTAACAGATTCGTCGATGGTATTTTGATTTAATTTTTTTAATGCTTCGTTCGCTTCACGTTTCCACTGCGGTAGCGGAATTAGACCTTCGTTTAACTGGCCTTCTAATGCATGAATGTTTTGGTGATAAGCATCACGCTGCTCTTCATTCATTAGCGCAAATTCGGTTTCTTCCATTGTTTTACCTTCTTTCATAGGTAAAAAACTAATAGAAGCTGTATCGCGATACATCGCAACATTTAGCTTTAATGCAGATTGTTCTATGCGGTCAATAACCTTGTCGTACTTAAGATTAAAGTCACGATCAATCAGACTTTTTTTCTGCTGATAAGTTGGATGTTCAAAAGCGGTAGGGAAGGTGGCTAGCAAATTGTCTATTAGGTTGGATAGGTCTTGCTTTAATAATCGTCCTTGCCCAGCTAATAGTTCAAGTTTTAAAGGCTCACGATTATTTTCAAAATTATTTACATATACCCAATCACTAGGGCTGCTTTGACGCTTGGCTTCACTTTTTAAATATTCAGTGACATAGGAGCTTCGGCCAGTGCCAGAGTCGCCCATTACATAAACATTGTAGCCAGGTCGATCCATAGCTACGCCAAATTGAATAGCGCTTACAGCTCGATCTTGTCCTAAAACACCGTTGTAGGGTGCTAGTTCATTACTGGTTTCAAACGGTAGGAACGAATCTGATATTTGAATGGACAATTGATCAGGTGTCAGAGAGGGGTGAATCGCTTTGCTCATTAAAGAAAAAACTCCTGTTTAGTGCTGCAAACCTTAGGGGTAAATGCCCCTGTGGGCAAGACAAATTCTGATGTTTTATTAAATAAATAGACAAGTTAAGACAATTATTAAATATCAGATATTTTTATTTGACTAATTAACGATGACAGGTCATAGTTAATGGTGAGTTTTACCATGATAAAGGAAGCTTTATGGGCGTGCATTTAGAAGATCGCACTACGATCGACATGTTTACAGACAGGCAGAAAGGTCGGCCGCGTTCAAACCCTTACCCACGAGAAGTGCAGTTAAGGATTAATAAACGCGAACAGCGTGCCCGAGATAAGAACAAGGGTATGCGCCGAATGGAGGTTAAAATGCCTCAAGACCTGGTAGAAAAACTAGATCAATATGCAGAGCAATTTGAATGCACCAGAACCGAAGTGGTTGAGCTGTGTATTGCCGATTGGTTTGCTATGCGCGAAGAGCATAAAGAAGAAATTTAAGGAATTGTGTTGGTGTCTCCCACGCAGTAGCACCGCTAGAAATAATCTTTTTAGCGGTGTTTTTTTGTGCTTGGCGCTTTTCCTTGTTTAAAAAGGCTTGATGGATACCCGCGTTCGCGAGTAAGACAAAGGTAAGACGAATAAGATTATGGTTACGGCGGGAGCATTGTTGGTTAAAGTCTGAATAATTGCGTGCCTATGTTAGAATTCTTTTAACTTATTGATATAAAAATTTATATGACTGCAAAACATACAATTTCAGATGCTTCGGTGTTTTCAATTCCTGTATACGAACATCGCAATTCTTTATATGAAGAGCTTCACACGCGCCCTTCACCTAAAATTCAAACTCCTTGCTATATTTCTCATCTGGCCTTGATTCGTGATGGTGAGGACGTGGGTGCTGAGTACGCGCTTGTGGCTTCGCTTTGCCAAAGATTTAGCGTCAATCCTCCTAATGAGGGAGTTTCTTGTTTTTATCAGAATTTTGGTGGTTTTGAATTTCGCTGGGAAAGACACACCGAATTTTCTACTTATACATTTATCCGTCCAGACGATGGAAAAGACGTTCCCGATTTTGCTTTGTCATTTATACCTAAAGATTGGTTGTCACAGTTACCTGGAAAATTAGTGGTAGCAGTAAACTTAATGGCTAAAAATAGCCCAATGGATCACACCGATTTAAATCATTTTTTTGAAGGCCAAAAACCAGTAGGCAGTAACGTTGCCAATGGTAAGGCTCAGGTTAGAACCAGTTTTAGGCTTCATAGTGATGGCTTTGGTCGAATTTATGTTTATAACGACGATTTAAATGCTTCTCAAGCGGGTAGGTTGGTACAACGCTTGTTAGAGCTTGAAACCTATCGCTTAATGGCATTAATTGGTTTGCCTGTGGCAAGGTCTTTAGTTTCTGAGGTTTCGGCTATGGAAGCTCAGCTAGCCGTTTTGAATCAACGCATTGCTGAAATTCAAGGTGATGAGAACGAGCGCAACCTATTGCGGCAACTTTCGTTAATAGCGGCAAAGATTGAACAGCACAGAAGCGACACAAATTACCGCTTTTCGGCAACCAATGCTTATCACGAGTTGGTGGGTAAAAGATTAGAGCAGGTTTTCGAGCAACGCGTTAGTGGTATGCAAACAATGCGTCAATTTTTAGAACGACGTTTAACCCCCGGAATTCGTACTTGCGAGAGCGTTAGAGATCGCTTAGAGGACCTAAGCAGGCGTATCCATCGCACAACTAGCTTGCTGCGAACCCGGGTCGAAGTAAGCATCGAGAGTCAAAATCAAAAGCTGCTTGAGTCAATGGATAAACGTTCTAGCTTGCAGCTTAGGTTGCAGCAAACTGTTGAAGGCTTGTCGGTAGTGGCTATTGGCTATTATTTGTTAAGTTTACTGGGTTATGGTTTTGCTGGGTTGCAAGAGTGGGGGTACCCAGTAAATAAGGTAATAGCGTCAGGTATTGCTATGCCTATTGTACTTTTGCTGGTGTATTTGGCGGTCAGGCGCCATATTAAAAAGATCAATAAATAGACTTAATAAGCGAATACAAGCTGTTAATAAGACCTGCATTATTTAATTGAAATGGCGCATCACCTAATGCTTTTGGGTTAAATATCCCATAAGTACTGGGTGTTTGTTTTTTTTGGCACGATTCTAGCTATTCTACTGGCAGAATTAACCTAAAGGACAGAATTATGACACCGTCAATTGATCCTAGTAAAACGCAAGCTGCAAATGGCCAAACTACTGGCACCTACGACTGGAATGCTCTGATATCATCTGCGCAATCTGCCGGAAAACCGTCACCCAACCCTGTTATGGGTTGCTTAAACTTTTTAAATCGCTTTATTACCCACGAATCACTCTATGGTGACAGTGAAGGTGCCCGCGAGATGTCTAAGGTTTTATTACTGCTTCAGTCAGTTGATAGTCCTGTGAGTTATGCGCAGCAACAGCAAACACGTAAAAGCTATGAATATACTTGCGCTTACTTAGAGATTCTTAACGAGACAGAAGCGCCATTTGACGTTTGCTTTGAATTTGAACGACTTTGTCATGTATTAGAGACACTAATTCGTATCCGTCAGCAAACAGATTTGGGTGTTCAGTGTTCTTTTGGTCACTTACATCAACAGTTAACTCAAGCCTCTAGCTTTGGAACTTTTACCGTATAAAACGGTTTAAGTTTTATGATTAAAATTACACCCGAATACGACAATCATGTTGCCAAGCAACAGATTGTTCCCTCTAACTCCTTGCAAGTTGTGGCTGTACCTTTTATAAAGGCCAGCTATTCTTTTAAATATGTCTAATTTTATGCAACCTTTCGCCGATTTTTATCGAAAATCTATCCTGCAAAGCCCAAAAATAAGCCTTTTAGTAGCCTCAATTATTGTGGTGCTTATCTCGTTGGGTGCTTATAAATTTGAACTCGATGCTTCAGCAGAATCTCTGGTATTAGAGAATGACCAAGATCTGGTTAACTATCGTACAGTTGCTGAGCGCTTTGGTAGCAGTGAAACATTAATCGTGACATTTACACCTCCTTGGCCTTTATTCTCTGAAAAGTCTTTAGCTCTATTAAAATCGCTACGCGACGAATTAAAGGTATTGCCAAGAGTAGAGTCGGTTAACTCTTTATTAGACGTGCCTTTATTGGAAAATCCGCCCGTTCCGGTGGTAGATCTTTTAGACAATATCAAAAGTTTAGAAAGTCCAGACGTTAACGTTAAACTCGCCAAGCTAGAACTTATTAACAGCCCCCTTTATAACAATATGCTGTTAAATCTAGATCAAAATACAACCGCTATTCAAATCAATCGTCCTTTCGATCAAACCCATCGTGATTTAACTAAGTCTAGAGAAAACCTTTGGGATAAAAGAGATGCCCAGGGTTTAGACTCGGCCGACGAAGTGATGTTAGAGCGTTTAAATAAATCTATAAAACAATTAAATGCTTATAATGCTCAAGTTTTGCACGAAGACATTAAAAAAATTCGTCAGGTGTTAGCTCCATACAAACAACAAGCGCAGATCTATCTTGGCGGTGTGCCAATGATTGCAGACGACATGATCACCTTTGTGGAAAGCGACATGTACACCTTTGGTATTGGTGTATTTGTGTTTCTAATATTTACTTTACTTTTTTTGTTCAGACGCATCCGCTGGGTATTTATCGCTCTGGCTTGTTGCACGCTAACCGTCATGGTAATGATTGGCATACTGGGTTTATTTAATTGGCGTGTAACGGTTATTTCGAGCAACTTTGCTAGCTTGTTACTCATTATGACCATGTCCATGTGTATTCACCTTATTGTTCGCTACAAAGAAGCGTATGCAGCCAGTCCTGACGCTAGTCAAAAAGAGTTGGTTAAAGAAACTATCGATCATATGTTTAAGCCTTGTTTTTATATGGCATTAACAACCATGGTGGCTTTTAATTCGCTTATTTTCAGTGGTATTAGACCCGTAATTGATTTTGGTTGGATGATGGCCACAGGTGTCATGGTTGCGCTAATTCTTGTGTTTATATTCTTTCCTATCTTCTTATTAATTTTTGGTAAGCGCACCGAGTCAATGTCTGGAAGTAACCATAGTCCAGTGACCAACTTTTTTGCTTGGCTAACGTTACGCCACAGTGGCAGCATGATTGCGGCTAATGTTGTTTTGGCTGTGGTGGTATTGCTTGGTCTTGGTAAGCTTCAGGTTGAGAATAGTTTTATAGATTACTTCGATAAATCTACCGAAATTTATCAAGGCATGAAGGTAATTGATCAACGCCTAGGTGGCACCACACCATTAGAAGTAATTCTTAATTTTCCTGAGTTAGAGATAGCTCCCTCTGCTGATGACGATTTTGAAAGTGATGGCTTTGAAAACGATGGTTTTGAAAATGACGGTTTTGAAGATGATGGCTTTGGCGAAACATCGAAACCAGAAGATCAATACAAATACTGGTTTAGCGCGCAAAAAGTAACACAAATTACTAAGGTCCATCAGTTTTTAGATCGTCAACCAGAAATCGGTAAGGTGACATCGTTGTCGACTATGGTGCAAGTCGCCGAGAAAATTAATGGTGAACCATTGGGCAGTTTTGAACTGGCACTGTTATATACCGCTATTCCAGCGGATTTTAAATCTATTGTACTTGACCCTTATGCATCGCCAGAACATAACCAAGCTCGCATTAATATGCGAATTTACGATACATTGCCAAATCTGCAGCGTGCTGAGTTATTACAACGAATTGAAACTGGTCTGCAAGAAGAGCTTGGGCTAGAAGAAGATGAATACATGATAGCTGGCATGATGGTGCTGTATAACAATATGCTACAAAGTTTGTTTACTTCGCAAATTTTAACCTTAGGCGCTGTGTTTGTTGGCATTATGCTAATGTTCACATTCTTGTTCCAGTCTTGGAAGGTAGCGGCTATTGCATTGGTGCCAAACTTATTAAGTGCAGGTGCGGTATTAAGCGTGATGGGTTGGGCGGGTATTCCATTAGATATGATGACGATTACCATAGCGGCTATTACTATCGGGATAGCGGTAGACGATACCATTCACTATATACATAGATTTAAAGAAGAGTTTGCCGTATGTCAAAACTATAAACATGCCATTAAGCGTTGTCATGATTCAATTGGTAAAGCGGTTTACTACACGTCGTTAACCGTGGTTGTGGGCTTTTCAATCTTGTCACTAAGTAACTTTATTCCAACCATATATTTTGGATTGCTAACGGGTATGGCGATGTTAATAGCGCTAGTACAGGTGTTAACGTTATTGCCTGGCTTGTTTATAGTATTCAAGCCATTAGGTCCGGAAATTGACGGTACGTGTTCTGAAATGTTTAAGGATCAAGAAGACATTAAGTAAGCGAAGATTAAACTGGTTGCGGTGTATTAGTACTTGCACGTAATACACCACAACCGCTCGGTATGTAATAAACCATTCAACCAAACTCTGGCTGTTGTCAGCTATCTTACTAAGCTATTTTAACTTTGTTTCTGTGCTATCCAACGGTCTACTTGTTGTTCTAACAATGAAAGCGGCAGCGGTCCTAAGTTTAAAATCAATTCATGAAACTCAGGCAGATTAAAGTTCCAGCCTAATTGCTGTTCAGCACGCTTTCGCAATTCTATAATTTTTAACTGGCCAATTTTATAAGCGGTTGCTTGTCCAGGCATGACTAGGTAGCGTTGAATCGCATTAAGTGAGTCAGCTTTACTAAAAGGTGTATTGGCTAAGCGAAAGGCAAGAGCTTGGTCTATGTCCCAGCCAAGGCTATGCAGGCCGGTATCAATAACTAAGCGGTTGGCGCGCCACAGTTCCATTAACAAACGTCCGTACTCAGTCCAGGGTGTTTTGTAACCACCCAGTTCTTTGCCCAAGCGCTCTGCGTATAATCCCCAGCCTTCACTGTAAGCGGTAAAGTTATTACGACGTCTAAATTCAGGAATAGATTCACTGGATATGGCGTAAATACTTTGCAGGTGATGACCTGGTAATGTTTCGTGATAGGCCAATGCTTCAAATTGAAATTTTGGCATTTCATTAAGCTTGCTCAGGTTCATATAGTAGCGTCCTGGACGTTTTCCATCATCGCTAGCGCTTTGATAAAAGGCCACTGGAGCACTGTCTTGTCTAAACTCTTCTACCGCTTTTACTTCCATTGGAATATTTGGAATGTTTGCAAAAGCTTTATGTAAATGTTTATTTATGTTGCTGATATATATTTTTGAATCGTTAATAGCTTGCTGCCCATCTGTGTAAAATGCGCTGGGGTCATTACGTGTAAACTCAAATAACGATTCAATGTTTAAAAAATTAAGCTG
>JAWUVO010000043.1:0-20624 GCA_034112325.1 Bermanella sp.
AACTTACTAAATTAATCGATCTAGGAATATCGTTTAGAAAAATTGTTTAGAAACTACTATGAAATGAAGATTAAACAGACAAACGTAAGTGGTCTGTGCGATATCGAACCGACAATAAACCTTAGAGGATTATTATGGAGGTATAGCTACATTGATAGAGTTTAGTTAGCGGATTTAATGAGTATTTTATTCGCTGGTTAATAAATATCCAAGATGTGGCTGAAAAGTTTAAACACTACATAGATAAAAGGATAATTAAAATGAGCGAACGTCAAATGCATGTGGACACAATGAAAACAAAAATTGACGAATGGAGTAATGACATTGATGAAATAGAAAAAAAATCAAAAAATGCCAGTTCAGACCTAAATGAAGAATATCAAAACCAAATAGGAGGACTTAAGACACAACGAGATGACGCCCTTATAAAGCTGGAAGAAATTCAAAATACAACGGATAGCACTTGGGAAGATGTTAAACAAGAGGCCGTAGATACATGGGATGCCATTAGTAGAGCGTTTAGTTCAGCCAAAGAAAAATTATTTGATAAAACCTGATCAAAATAAGCTCTTTAGTAGATTCATAATATATACCGTAGCGTGCGATAGCAGAACGACCACCACAAACAACACTTTACCGATCTAAATAATGTTGCCAAAAAGGAAACCGACTATGTTACGCAGTATGAATAACTTGAACGATTACGAAATCGTCGCTAAAGACGGTAATGTTGGCCACGTCAAAGATTTTCTATTTGATGATGTATCTTGGGTTGTCCGCTATTTTGTCGTCGAAACGGGGAGCTGGCTCTCTAGTCGAAAGGTACTTATTTCTCCCATTGCCGTTGAGGAACCAAACTGGGCGAAAAAAATTCTTCCGGTTTTGATTACAAAAGAACAGGTTAGAAATAGCCCCCACATCGATACTGACAAACCCGTCTCACGACAGCACGAATTTGATTATTTTGGCTACTATGGATATCCGAATTATTGGGGAGGTTCAGGACTCTGGGGGGCGGGTATGTACCCTTATAACTTGCATCCTGGTTATACAGAATCTAATCAAGACCCAAGTAGTATGAATAATTCAGCCGAGAACAACCAGGAGATGGATCCTAATTTGCGCAGCTGCCATGCCGTAATTGGCTATCATATACATGCATTAGATGGCGAGATTGGCCACGTATCGGCAATATTTGTGGAAGAAAATACCTGGGCTATTCGCTACCTAGTAATCGATACCAGTAATTGGTGGGGCGGTCACAAAGTATTGATATCGCCAGAGTGGGTCGACGAGGTGAGTTGGCTAAATGCTACAGTTTCAATCGACCTTGACCGTCAAACCATAAAAGATTCCCCTGAATACCTGTCCATGAAGCAGCTAAATCGTGACTTCGAAACTGGAATTTATAGCCATTATGGGCGTCCAGGCTATTGGGTAGTGGACGGAGACTGAGTTCGCAAAAGATTACAAATGGTTCGAAGCCGTTGTATAGATAACATCTATCAATTTTGTATCAAGCTACATTAACCTGCGGCTATTTGGTTCTTGATTACGTCAAAAATTTAGAGTCAATTTTCGCATTACTTCACCAATCGCTTGTATCTTTGACTCCCCTGCTCTAATGAGTCTATCTTTTTTTGCCGCGATATCTGTATTATATTTCTTTATTGAAACGGCAGCCAAGTAGGATTTTGGGCTAATCCTTAATGATCCTTAGTTACTTAAGGTTCAGATACACTCGTTAACAGGATTCTATTAACATTTTTAACTCTGTTATTTTTACCGGCTTAGATAAAAAATCATTCATACCAGATAACCGAGCTTTTTGTTTAAATTCATTGGCTGTATGAGCACTTAAAGCAACTACCTTTAAAGGGTCTTTGTTATTGGCTTTTTCGCTATTACGGATTACTTTTGTTGTTTCGTAACCGTCCATACCAGGCATTTCTATATCCATTAAAATAATATCAAATTCACTATTACTAATTGCTTCAATCGCTTTTTCACCTGACTCTACTATTTGATACGTCACATCAAAACGTTCAAGTATTTTACCAATAATCATACGGTTAGTTTTGTCATCGTCTACTGCTAGCACATGTTTTAAAGTGGCTTCTTTTACTTCTGATGAAATGACTGTTTTTTCATTCTTTTCATGAGCTAATAATTCATAAGCATTGAACAGTGACTTTCTAGATAAAACACCCTTTATAGAAAGGCTTGCCTTATCGCTAGAAACTAATGCATTTCCATCTTTATCTATACTAAATTGATACGCTGTTTCTTTATTGTTTAAATGGAATCTAGACGCAATAAAACTAGACTCTTGTATATCATTTATACAAAACTTTATTGGTAATAACTGACTAACTATACCGCTTGATAAAGGCATTAAAGATATGTCTACCGTAAATGTTGACCCCTCTCCCTCTGAGGAACTCACAGTAACTGTTCCGTTTAAAAGTTCGCATATACGTTTGGTAATAACCAAACCTAAACCAGTACCACCATAATAACGAGAAGTTGTATCACTTGCTTGAACAAAGGCGCCAAAAACTCGATCCATTTGTTCTTGATTCATGCCAATTCCTGAATCCGATACTTCGATTTTTAAGCGGTTCTTTTTAGACATACTTACATGCAACCAAATAAAGCCTTGATGGGTAAACTTTATTGAATTGGATAATAGATTCATTACTACATGCTTTAATAAAACATCATCAATGTATATTTTACTTGGAACATTGTCGGCATAAGTAAGCCAAAACCGAATAGGTTGCTTCCTTAATTTAAGCTCAAATAATTGGCTTATCTCTTCAAATAGATCAATAGTATTTGTCTCTCGATCTATGGTTACAACCTTACCAGCTTCTAATTTAGAGTATTCTAGTATGTTATCTAGAGTATTTAATAGTGAATTACCTGAGCGCTCTATTATATCTACAAACTGGTTTTGATCTGTGGTTAGATCCGCCTTTTTTAATAGTTGAGATGAACCTAAAATTGCATTCATGGGTGTTTTAATTTCATGACTAATAGTGGCTATAAACGCGTCTTTAATATGATTACTCTTTTCTAACTGTTCATTAGATAAACGTAAAATATCGCTAGACATAATTTCTATATCTAACTTTTCTTGACGTAATATTTTTATTCTATCAGCTAGAGCTAGTGACAATAGAACTACTTCTACAGTAGACCCTATTTGAAGTGTGTGGATATTTGCAATTTCTAATGGAAGTACACCAAGAATACCTAACATTGAGATTGTGCCTGATATTAAAAAAACAGACCAAGCTACCAGCACAATTTTAGCAGTTCGGTTACCCTTAATGACTAATAGAATTATCGCGACTAAAGCTAGATTAAAAAAGATAGAGGTAGTAATTAAAGAGGCATAAATTGAAACGTCATAATCTCCAAACAAAACCAGCCATATGCTAAATATCATGGTATAGCTAACAATAGTTAGTAGCCGATCGAACCTTGGAATATGTTCTTTTGTGTTTAATAATTTCCGTACAAATAATAAACCGCAAAATAATGATAAGACCCCAAATAAAGGCGTACTTATATTGCTCCACCAAGGATAATTAGGCCATAAAAATTGATGCGAAAACCCTTGTAGGCCCATCTGAAAAAGTACCATAAAAGAAATAAACGCTACATAATAAATGTAATTATGGTCTCTGGTAGAAATATATAAAAATAAATTAAATAAGATCATAACTAACATAGCGCCAAAAAATGCCATTTGAATACTTAGGTGTGCGCCATAATGAGGAAGATAATCAGACTCAGCCCAAAGCTCTAAAGGGACTTGAATACTATCTTGTGTTTTGACATATAAAAAATAGGTTTGAAGATTGGAATGAACATCTAGCGGAAATACAAATTGATGAAGTGGTGTTGGTCTTTTTATAAATTGACGACGGTCGCCTGTGACAATTTTATTAAACCCACCATTTTTTAATGGTTCGAATAGAATCACCTCATCAAGTAAAGAGAAAGGTATTTCTAACAACCATTTATCATCTTTAGCCTGTGAAAAATCAAATTTGAAACGAAACCAATAATGCGAAGAATCATAGCCGTCGCCAAAGTCGCGACCTAAAGGCGGTTCAAAGCGATCGATAGGCAGAGAAGCCACCTGATCTATGGTGAAAGAGTCTTGTGTTTTAAGCCAATATAAATGATCGTTTAAGCTATAATTTCCACTTTTAACTATTAGATCTGCCTGGGCTAGGCCTGAGATAAAAAGCCCGAGTAGTATCGCAGCAGCAATCAATTTGGAAAAATACTTCATAAAAGCTTACTATCCTGACAATGTTTATCTATCCATAGAATCGATACATAATACATAAGTATTCTTGATATTGGTATTTACTTGCTGTTAATAGTTACATGCACCACCCGAGCTCTTTATTTGAATGAATAGGTTGTAAGATAAATTATGAATACTGAAAAATTACAAAAATCTAAAAGCCGGTCTAAAAGCCGGTCTAATGGCCCGTCTAAAACTAATAATAAAGCCACTGTTTCAGATAAAACTGTACAAGAAGCAGGCAGTATAGCCAAGGGCATACAAAAGCCAGGACAAACAAAAGAACAAACTAAGCTAATTGCCCAAGGCATTCAAAAAGGTATTGAAGCTTATAAAAAACAACAGAAAGCAAAATCAAGAGAGCTAGATAAGCAGCTAAAAAAAGCTAAGCGATCAACAGCAAACTTTGAACCGATTAATGAGGCTGATTTACCAAGCAACTCGCCAAGAAGTCAGGTATTGCCTTGGAGTTTATTAATCGCTTCTTGGGTTGGTTTTACGGCCTACCTGTTACTAAAGTAATAGCTATTATACCTAGCAACATACCAGCCTTAACGATGCAGTGTATTCGTTACTGGCTATATATTAACCTTTGTATATAATGCGCCAACGGTTCCATTATTTGGGGATCTAGCCACATGGCCTATCCATTAAAATTTATATATATTAGGTAAATTATCTCTATGAAATCACTATTTTGGGCAACAATACGCACAATTTTATCTGCTTTGATTTTGTTCTTTAACTGGGTTTTTACCCCTAAATCAGTTAAGCGTGAGGCTAAGGTTCAGGCTGAGATAAATGAAGCCACGCAAGACTTAACCTTATATCAATATAAGGCATGCCCTTTTTGTGTAAAAGTGCGCAGATCTATGAAACGTAGTGCATTAAACATTAAGACCAAAGATGCAAAACGTTGCGATACAAGCAAACAAGAATTAGTTCAAGGCGGCGGCCAGTTAAAAGTACCTTGTCTTAAAATATCTGAGAATGGTGAAGACCGCTGGATGTATGAATCTAAAGAGATTATTAGTTACTTAAACAGTCGCTTTAACATTAACGCGGCTTAGTAGAAGATTAATGCCCAATTAATTTTAGGTAGCGTGTTTATATAAATTGTTCTAAACCAATAAAAAAGCCAGACTCTAAACTAGAGTCTGGCTTTTTTGTGTAAAGAACCTTTTAATTTAGCTTACTTATTCCAAGGATTTTCGTTAGATGCATTGCCACCAGTAGAAACCTTAGCCGGCTTGCGCATACCTGGCTTAACAAAACCAGAGCTCTTGCCTTTTCCTTCACCCTCTTTATTGCCTTGAGGTTTACCATTACCCGCTGGCTTTCTGCTTTTATTTGCAGGGTTACTGCCGCGTTTAGCATCGCCATTACGCTGACCACTGTTTTGCTGACCGTCATGTGGCTTATCTTTTTTAGGTTTTTTCGCTTTAGTTGGTCGGCTGTTTAATACTGATTCGGGCAATGAATTTTGTGGTTCAAATCCCACAATGTATTCACGATCAAGTACACGGCCAATTACACGCTCTATACCTTGAAGCTCTTTAAATTCATCATGGGAAACTAAAGAAACCGCTTGTCCAGTTGCACCGGCTCGGCCAGTACGACCAATACGGTGGACATAGTCTTCAGGTACTTTAGGTAAATCGAAGTTAACAACCTGAGGCAATTGATTTATGTCGATACCGCGAGCGGCAATATCTGTTGCAACTAATACCCTTACTGCGCCTGCTTTAAAGTCTGCTAAAGCTCTAGTTCGTGCTCCTTGGCTTTTGTTGCCGTGAATCGCGGCTGCGGTAATTTTTTCAGATATTAATAACTTGGTTAATTTATTGGCACCGTGTTTAGTTTTAGAGAATACCAACACTTGCTGCCAATTATTAGATTCAATTAATTGTATTAATAAACCCGCTTTATCTTTTTTGTCTACAGGGTAAATAAATTGTTTCACCGTTGGCGCGGTACTATTCGCAGGCGTCACTGAAATTTCTACAGGATTTTTTACAATCTTTTTAGCCAGTGATCTTATATCTGCAGAGAACGTCGCTGAAAACAATAATGTTTGTCTGTTTTGCGGCAATAACGACATAATCTTTTTAAGGTCGTGAATAAAACCCATGTCTAACATACGGTCGGCTTCATCTAAAACTAAAACCTCTACTTTGTTAAACTTAACGGCGTTTTGATTGTATAAATCTAATAGACGACCAGGTGTGGCAACTAATACATCTACTCCGCCGCGTAGGCGCATCATTTGTGGATTAGCTTTTACACCACCGTAAACCACTGTGCTTCTTAAAGGTAGATGCTCGCTGTAAGTTTCAACGTTGTCGGCCACCTGCTGAGCAAGTTCACGTGTAGGAGTAAGAATTAGGGCGCGTATATGGTTACTGTTGGCACGCTGACCTTTTAACAGGTTTTCTAAGATTGGTAAGGTGAAGCCGGCGGTTTTACCTGTACCGGTTTGAGCGGCTGCCATAACGTCTTTACCGTCTAGCACAGCAGGAATTGCTTTTGCTTGAATAGGGCTGGGTTCTGTATATCCTTTTTCGGTTAAGGCTTTTAGAATTGGGGCGGATAAACCTAGCGAGTCAAAGCTCATATATAATCTCTTTTAAGCGATGCTAACTGGACGGGCCAATTTGCATCAATAATCAGTGTTTTTGCGGCGTGCAGCTTATCTGAACCAGCATTGATATGCCATTCATAATCAGCCTAAGTAAGGTAAAGTGTGCTATTTAAGCAATTAATTAGAAATACTTAGTCTTTATGTAGGTACTGATCAAGTTTTAGCTCTAACTTATCTGGGTTGATAGGTTTGCTTAAGTAGTCATTCATTCCTGCGTCTAGGCACTTTTGCCTGTCACCCTTCATCGCATTAGCCGTTAGCGCAATAATAGGCACCTGAAGATAAGCGGCCCCCGCTTCACCTAGCCGAATACGCTCGGTAGCCTGATAGCCGTCTATTTCTGGCATTTGACAGTCCATTAATATCACGTCATACGTATCAGTTTGATTGTCTTTTAACAGCTCTAGAGCGATACGCCCATTATCAGCAATATCGGCGCTATACCCGATACTTTGAAGCAATTCTTTGGCAACCACTTGATTGATCATGTTGTCTTCGACTAGCAGAATTTTCGAGAATCTTTTTTTAGCCGTAAGCTTAGAGCTTGATAATTCATCATGGGGACTAACGTTTATAAATATATTAGCTAAGCCATTTGGATCTAAATTGTATTGATTAATAAATTTAACAAACACACAGGGGGTGACCGGTTTAGCAACAATAGCGTCAATTTTATCTTTGAACTTGTCTTTGAGTATTTCAGCTTGAGAGATAACAGTGAATACCAGAACAGTACAATTTTTTGTACTTGTATATTCAACCAGCGCATCGAGTTTATCTGTATCTATTAGAATTTTTACTGGTATATCTATAATCAATAGCTGAGTAGTATCGGTAATATATTTGCAGGGATCCTCAACTTCATTTAGCGACATGCATTGAAACTTATTAACTCCTAGACGCTTAAATTGATTTAACCCTAACTCTCTAACACTTTCAGTTTCTGAAAAAAATATAATCTCATCATTTTTTAACGTCAAATTAGACATCAGACCAGTATCTTTATCACTGCGCTCTAGCTCAACAGTAAATGAAAAATCACTGCCGTTACCCATCTCGCTGGATATTGATATATCGCCACCCATTAGCTGACAAATTTGTCGTGCAATAGATAAACCTAAACCCGTACCACCATATTCTCGAGTAGTAGAGTCATCTGCTTGGGTAAACTTTTCAAATAATGTAAGCTGTTTTTTTTCTTCGATTCCTATCCCAGTATCTTTAACCGAAAATTTTAACCAGCATTTTGTAGAATCCGTTTTATGCGGGTGATCTGATACACTAATGACAATAGAGCCTTCACGAGTAAACTTAATCGCGTTTCCAACTAAGTTTATTAATACTTGCTTTAACCTTCCTGGATCTCCCTTAACAAAGTTTAGATCAAGATTCGAATAATCTAAAAGTAACTCCAGCCCTCTCTCTTGAGCGCGAAACGCCATGACTTCAGCAAAGTTTCCAATCATTAGTGAAAGATCAAAATCAATGGATTCTAGATTTAATTTTCCAGCTTCAATTTTTGTAAAATCTAGAATATCATTTATTAAGTCCAGTAATGACTCACCACTGGTAGACGCTAAATTTATATAATGTAACTGCTCATCTGTCAGTACACTATTTTTAAGTATATTTAACATGCCGATCACCCCGTTCATTGGGGTGCGTATTTCATGACTCATGTTTGCTAAAAAGGCGCTTTTTGTTCTTGCTGCACGCTCCGCCTCTTCTTTTGCAAGCTCCGCCTCTTCTTTTGCAAGCTTTAACTCTAATTTAGTTTTAACCCGAGCATCAATATCTTGAAACGAACCAAATAAGCGAACCGGAATCCCATTTTCTATTTCTACATTACCAGTGGCCACCACCCAAATATCGTTTCCTTTGGCGGTCACTAACTGCAACTCTTCATTCCAGGGCTCGCCTGTTTTAATGCAAATATCTATTACTGCTGAAATACGGTCGCGGCTGTACCCTTCTTTGTAAAAGAAAATACCTTTTTCTATACTAGGCACAAAGTCATCTGGCACTTCATGAATAATTTTAGTCATACTAGACCAATATACAGTGTTCTTAACTAGGTCTAATTCCCAGGCACCAATACGACCTTGCAGACTCATGGCTTCAAAGAGTTTTTGCTGACGATTCAAAGCTTTTTCTGCGCTATTTTTAGAAAGTTCACTGCCTATCCACTGGGCCAATAATTGAATCAATTTAAAGTCAGTGTTAGAAAACTCATCTTCAGTAACTCCAGGTCCTGAAAAATTTAATGTGCCATAGCGCAGCCCATTCACAATTAATGGCGTGCCAATGTAACTTTCTAATCCAAAATCTAGATAACACGGATGATTTTTTATTTCACTGATACCGGCATGATTGTATGCCACTGGTCCATCAGCTTTTAAGGTATGAACACAATAAGTACCGTTTACATTAAAGCTGTCTCCTGGAGAGATTTCACCATTCGGAGTGCTGGAGTACTTAACTAGGTAGTTGTCACCGACAATTCGGCTAATCAATGCTAAAGGTAGGTTAAATGCGCTGCGACCTAAAGTTAATAGACCATTAATTTTTTCAGTAAACGTCAAGCTAGTATCAGAGGTATAACTGTGTAGGCCTAAAAGTATATCGATGGTTCTATTTTGCTCAGTATTATCATGAAAACAGGCATAAAACCCCACTACCTTGCCATCTTTTAACTCTGGAATATAAACTAGGTGAATAAACCGACGACTGTGTCCTAGGTAAGTTATGTAGTCTTTTAATGTAACCGTTTTACCTAAAAGTACTTGATCCCAGATTGGAGTTAGCTTTTCTATAGAATCTTGTGAAAGCACGTCTGAAACTTTTTTACCCACAAAGCTTAGCGGGTCTGCCTTTAGCCATTTAGCTAATTTTGGGCTTACCGCTTGGTAATGCTTAGTTTGGTCAATGTACGCCCACATAAGATCCATTGAATCTATAATATGACTCAGCGTAGATTTATCTGGGTTGATCATATGCAGTCATTTCTGGGTAGCATAGGGCGCTCTTTGAACATCGTATTCATTCATTATAGCTGTACTGCGCTAATCTCAAGTATTAATTACAGATTGTCTAAGGCTATATGCGCTTTTCTTGTGGTGCTAACCTACGGTCAGTTGGCTATAATGGCATTTCTCCTAATATTTATGGTTTTATGGTTCAGCTAACTAATGAGATATTGTTTTGACTAAATTTCGTCCTTGCATCGATTTACACGAAGGCAAAGTGAAGCAAATTGTTGGCGGCAGCCTTAATGATCAGGGTGCTGACACTAATTTTGTAAGTGATTACAGCAGTGATTACTACGCTAAGTTATATAAAACTCATAAGCTAACCGGTGGCCACGTTATTGCTTTAGGCCCCAACAACCAACAAGCCGTATTAAGTGCCTTGGCCCAATGGCCAAATGGGCTTCAATTTGGTGGTGGTGTAAATCAGCGTAATGCGGCTAGCTATATTAAAGCGGGTGCTAGTCATGTGATTGTGACGTCTGCTTTGTTTGAAGATAACGAATTCAGCTTTTCTAAACTAGAAGCTATAAAAAAAGAAGTAGGCAAAGACCGGCTGGTTTTAGATCTTAGTTGTCGCAAAACTCCAACTGGCTGGAACATAGCCACCAACCGCTGGCAAACCGTTACTAAAACCCAAATAACAGCCGAAACCCTTAACGAACTGTCTAACCACTGCGCCGAATTTTTGATTCATGCAGCCGATGTAGAAGGCTTGCAAGCTGGTATCGATAAACAACTGGTTACCTTATTAGGCCAACATGCCAGCATTCCTATGACCTATGCAGGTGGAGCAAGGTCATTAAACGACTTAAAAGAAGTGCAGGAGCTGTCAAACGGTAAAGTTGATTTAACCATTGGCAGTGCATTGGATATATTTGGTGGCAGTGGCGTGACACTAGAAGAATGCATAGCATGGAATAAGCAATAGGTAATACACTCGGCATGAATGACTTATTTGATCAGCAAGTACCGCGCAAGCAAGTTTTAGAAGAAGGTGTAACGCTACTTAAGTCTTTTGTCACTCCAAGCCAAATTTCACCAGTGGTAGAGCGCATAATAGAGCAAGCGCCATTACGCCATATGGGCACTCCAATGGGTCATAAAATGCGTGTAAGTAGCACGTGTTGCGGCCCGCTAGGTGGCTATAACGATGAAAACGGATACCGATATTTAAAGCACGACCCATTAACTCAGCAACCTTGGCCCCCTATGCCAACAGAGTTTTTAGAAATTGCCGCTAATGCCGCATTAGAATGTGGAATTGCCAACTTCAAACCCGACAGCGCCTTAATAAACCACTACCCAATTGGTATTTCTATGGGTAGCCATCAAGATAAAGAAGAAGCTGATTTTAACTGGCCTATTGTTTCTATCTCATTGGGTCTCAGTGCCATCTTTCAAATATTTGGAAAAACCCGCAGTGGAATACAGCGAGAAGTGGTGTTAGAAGATGCCGATGTATTGGTGTTAAGTGGTCCCGCTCGGTTGTACTACCACGGAGTAAAATCAATAAAACCTGATCTTTTACAACCAAATCTGCAACAACGCGTTAACATAACGCTACGAAAAGCACGATAATAATTCAGTTATATAATAACAATCGCTTAAGTATAGTCAGCACAAGAGCGGCATTATGGCTGGTATTTATATTAACAATTAACAGTACAACTAATCTTAACCGCTAATTTCATTAAAAAAATAAACTAGAATAAAATTGGCAGCTCAGTATGATAAGTCACTTATTATTCATTATTACAATATTTTTACAGCGGTACTTATGCAAAGTTTTCAATATTATTTAGACCTAATTAACCAACATGAAGAATTTACTATTGCAGATGACTGGGGCCAAGGTAGGAGTATTTTTGGCGGGCTAGCCGCTGCATTGGTTTTATCAAAACTGAAACAAAGCCCTGCTGTTAGCCAAAAGCAGTTACAGTCTTTAAGCGTAAACTTTTGTGCTTCACTAGCCGCCGATACGGCTTGCTCTATTCGCTATGAAATTTTGTCCGAAGGTAAATCTGTGGTTCAACTACAAGGACAATTAATTCAAGATGGGCAAATTAAGACTCTAGTGACCGCATGTTATGGCGCACTGCGTCAATCTAGTATTAATATCCAGTATCAACCTGCCAACCCTAAAGGCTCTAAAGAAAACGCCATGGCGATGCCCTTTATACCCAATATTACACCTAATTTTATTCAGCATATTGAGTCTCATATGCTCAGTAAAAGCATTCCTTTTACCGGAGTCGATACAAAAGAAGTAACAGGTTGGATGAAGTTTAAGGAGCAACCAAACAACTTTGATGAAGTGGCTATTGTTGCACTAATTGATGCATGGCCACCTGCTGTATTGCAACTACTAAAAAACCCGGCTCCTGCCAGCACCATCACTTGGAATATGGAGTTTATTCAACCCGCTACAAAACTTAAGCCAAGCGATATTTTATTTTATGACTGCCAAGTTATTCAATCACAAGATGGTTATGCTCATACTGAAGCTAAAGTTTTTCATGAAAATGGTGAGCTATTAGTTTTAAGTAGGCAAATGGTAGGCGTGTACGATAAGCGCAGTTAACAATTTTAGTGCCAGAAAAAAAGCCAATGCATATTATTGCATTGGCTTTTTGGTAGCTAAAAACAAATATTAATTAAGAATCAATACGTGCATTTTTACTTGGTCCAGGTTTCTTGGTTCCATGACCTGCTTTTTGACGAGTACGCTGACGATCAGCCGCTCGCTGGTATTGCTTAAGCTCAGTAGGTTCCATTTTTACCACGGGCTTAGGATCAAGACCCACCAAACCAGATAGGTCATTGGTTTCGTTTTGTCCTAGTTCAATCCATTTACCTGATGAAACTTTTTTAGGTAAGAAAATACAACCGTAACGAACACGCTTAAGGCGAGATACCTTAACATCTTGGCTTTCCCATAAGCGTCGTACTTCGCGGTTACGTCCTTCCATAATACAAACGTGGTACCACTGGTTATAGCCATCGCCATCAAAAAATTGTACGTCAGTAAATTTAGCCATACCATCTTCAAGTAACACACCTTTTTTAAGCGTGGCTATCATTTCGTCTGTGACCTCACCGGCAACCCTAACCGCGTATTCACGGTCAACGGTGTTGGTGCTTGGGTGCATTAGCTTATGTGCTAATTCACCATCGGTAGTAAACAGTAACAAACCTGATGTATTAATATCTAAACGGCCTACGGCAATCCAGCGCTCACCTTTTAATTTTGGTAAGTTATTAAATACTGTTGGTCGGCCTTCTGGGTCGGTACGTGTACATACCTCGCCTTCAGGTTTGTTGTATACCAAAACCCTACGAGCCACTTTAAGCCCATGTTCAATCTCGGCACCATCTACCGTAATTACGTCTTCTGCTTCAGCTCGCTCACCTAACTTGGCTATTTCGCCATTTAGTTTTACGCGACCTTGTTCAATCCAACGTTCCATCTCACGACGGGATCCTACGCCAGCTTGGGCTAGGATTTTTTGCAGTTTTTCACTCATCAACTTACTCCGTTTCTGAGTCATAACAAAACAGGATGTTTTGTTTATCTTGGATTTATCAAACTAGTTTACCGTTTAAACTTTATTTAAAGAGTTCAAACCATAAAACATTGATTCTTTTAAGGTAACTAATTAATCGTTACCTATTGGCTTTTCTCTTGCTCGGCTTCTAATGCCAGCATTTCGGCTTCTAGCGCCAGTAGCATCTCTTCTTCTAAAGCCGCGGCTAAATCGTCTTCGTCATCTTCAGCATTACCTTGCGAATCATCTGCAACCGTCACTGGGTTAGCAGCAAATACCGATGGTGCATTATCAAGTGTAGCAGTATCTTTTTGTTCGTCATCTAACGTTGAAACAAGCGATGAAAATCCAGATTGCTGCAACAAGGCTTCGTCATGATCTAGCGGGTTTTTTTCAATCGCTTTATCGTCTTTTATTTCTGCCTGCTGATCAGTATTTTCATTACTTGCTGGGGCTGAACTGAATGACCCAGAACCTTTACCCGCTTGATTTAATAATGACTCTTGCTCGGCAATCATGCGCGCAATAGTGGCCTCAGCAAGCTGCTCTTCAGTCATCTCTTGTTCTGATTCATCTAGCTGGTCAGGGCTTCTCACAGAGGTTTTGCTGGCTGAGCCACCTAAACTGTCACGCATAGAGTCAGATAACGAGAATACTTGCTCGTCGGCTTCAGCCACTTGTTGTTCGGCTGACAACAGGTCATTTTGATCTTGTAGATTTTTTTCTTCGTCGCGTGCGTTCTGCTCTTCTTCAGCTTTGGCACTTAGGTTATCTTCAACTTGCTGTACTAAGGCATCGGCCGCTTCTAAATCGGCTGCGGCGCTGATTAGATTTTCGCTGTCGCCCATTTCTTCTACGCTAATAGATAAGTCAAAGTCGCCTTCTTCTTTTTTATCTTCAAGCTCAAGTGCGTGATTAGCATCGGCTATTTCTTGAATTTCTTCTAAAGTAGGAAGTTGATCAAGAGACTCTAAATTAAAATAATCTAAAAACATTTTTGTAGTAGCAAACATAGCCGGACGACCCGGCACATCTCTGTGGCCAACTACTTGAATCCACTCACGCTCTACTAATGTTTTTGTAATATGTGAACTTACTGCAACACCACGAACATCTTCAATTTCACCACGGGTACATGGCTGACGGTAAGCAATAATAGACAAGGTTTCTAATAATGCACGACTGTAACGCTGTGGTTTTTCATCCCACAAGCGGCTTACCCACTGCACTACTTCTTGTTTCACTTGGAAACGATAACCAGTAGCTACTTTTTTAAGTTCGTAACCGTTGTTTTGGCATTTTTCACCAATGCGTTCAAGAATGGTTAAAATACGCTGTTTTTCAGGCTCTAGGCCTTCCTCAAACAAGCTTTGAATACGGTCAATGCTTAATGTTTGACCCGAGGACAATAAAGCCCCTTCAATAATTTGTTCTAGTAATGCATCGCTTATTGTCATGAAGTTATGCCTTAACCTTTTTATTAGTTATGTTGTTCAAGGTTTTATTATAAATAATTTTATTTTTTATTAACTGAAGACTCATATTATTGCTCTCGAGCATCAGGGTTTACTTTTGCTTTAACATGTATTGGACCAAACAGTTCGTTCTGCACTATTTCAATCAACTGTTCTTTTATTAATTCCAGCGTAGCTAAGAAAGTAGTTACCACGCCGTTGCGTCCTTCTTCAACTTTAAACAGCTGAGTAAACGGTATAAACTGATCATGATTACTTTGTAAATTAGCCAATATCTGACTCATACGTTCACGTGTCGATAGTTTTTCACGATGTATTTCATGTTCAGTAAACATGTTTGACCTATGCAACACATCACTAAAAGCTAACATAAGTTCTTTAAAGTCTACCTCAGGGTGCTGTTTTTCAGCGGTATATTCTGGGGCTTTTATTTCAATTTCAAAGGTGTCACGACCCATTCGTGGGTATTCATCTAGATCTTCTGCGGCTTGCTTAAAGCGTTCGTAGTCTTGTAAACGACGAATTAATTCTGCTCTAGGATCTTCTTCTTCGGCGTCTTCTTGAACTGGTCTAGGTAATAAAATGCGACTTTTTATTTCAGCTAGCATAGCTGCCATTACCAAGTATTCACCCGCTAGTTCAAGATGAACATGCTGCATAATTTCAACGTAGTGCATGTATTGTTTGGTAATTTCAAATACGTTAATTTCTAGAATATCTAAATTCTGTTTTCGGATTAAATATAATAATAAATCTAACGGTCCCTCAAACTGCTCAAGAATAACTTCAAGGGCATCGGGTGGAATATATAAATCTAATGGTAACTGCGTGTAGGGTTCGCCCTGGACCAATGCGAATGGCATTTCTTGCTGTGAACCTGACTTTTTACTTTTATTAGCCGGAACACTGTCAACGTGTTGTTCGGCGCTAACAGGCTCGTCTACTTTCACAGCCACTTGAGTTTCAGTAGCGGCGCTCATTTCAGGCACAGCACCTAGCTGAGCATCGGCTTCTGGCGATGCTTCAGTTTCGGCTTCAGGGCGATTAGCTTCAGTCATTGCAAATATTCATTAGCATTAGCGGTAGCTCAACCCCATCACATGGCGAACATCTTCCATGGTGGCACGAGCCGATTCACGAGCCTTCTCACTGCCTTCTTGGATAATTGACTTCACCATATCTGGATGATTATCATAATGCTCAGCACGTTCTTGAATTGGAATAAGTTCGGCCTTAACCGCATCAATAACTGGGCCTTTGCATTCAACACAACCAATACCAGCACTGCGACAGCCTGTTTGAACCCAGTCTTTAACTTCGTCTGTGCTGTACACCTGGTGTAATTGCCACACAGGACAAAGGTCAGGGTTGCCAGGATCGTCGCGGCGCACTCTATTTACATCTGTGCGCATGGTGCGAATTTTCTTTTCTACGTCACTTGATTCTTCGCGCAAGCTAATAGTGTTGTTGTAAGACTTTGACATCTTACGACCATCTAACCCTGGCATTTTAGATTCTGGCGTTAACAGTGCTTGAGGTTCCGGCAATATGACTTTGCCTGTGCCTTCTAAATAGCCCATTAGGCGTTCTTTGTCGCTTAAAGTGATGTTTTGCTGTTCTTTCAATAATGCCTGAGCAGTGGCTAGTGCTTCACCATCACCGCCTTCAGTGTAACGTTTACGTAAACTTGAATAGAGCTTGCTGGCTTTTTTACCCATTTTTTTAATGGCAGCTTCAGCGTTTTCTTCAAACCCTGGCTCGCGACCAAAAATATGGTTAAAACGACGGGCAACTTCACGGGTAATTTCTACGTGAGCCACTTGGTCGGCACCCACTGGCACCTGACCGGCTTTGTATAACAATATATCGGCACTTTGTAATAACGGATAACCAAGAAAACCATAGGTGGCTAAATCTTTATCCTTGAGGTTTGCTTGCTGATCTTTGAAGGTTGGAACCCGCTCTAACCAACCTAAAGGTGTGATCATAGAGAGTAACAAGTGCAACTCTGCGTGTTCAGGTACCTTAGACTGCAAAAATAGAGTGGCGCTACCAGGGTTTACCCCAGCGGCTAACCAGTCGACCACCATGTCCCAAACGCTGTTTTGTATAACAGATGGGTCTTCGTAATGGGTTGTTAAAGCATGCCAGTCGGCCACAAAAAAGAAGCACTCAAATTCATGTTGTAACTTTACCCAGTTTTTTAAAACACCGTGGTAATGGCCTAAATGCAATTTACCTGTGGGACGCATACCTGAAAGCACACGTTGATGAGAATCTACAGAGCTCACTGGCTCTCCTGTTACACAATAATGAGGAGAGAAGTTTACCAACACTTAGCAGAATTACTAGCTAGTTAAAGGCCTGTAGGGGATTTTTGCGAGGAAGTTTTCCACTAATATTAGCGATTAATTTATTCTAATTCAGGAATAAGCCCTGCACCCTGTCTTGTTATTAAGTAGTCGTCACCCGTCATATCTACTACGGTGGTGGCTTCGAAGCCGCAATAGCCGCCATCTATAACTAGATCTAAGCCATGCTCTAGAGTTTGCCTGATCTCGTATGGGTCTGACATAGGCTTATCATCACCCGGCATGATAAGCGAGGTGGTCATTAAAGGCTCACCTAACTCTTCTAATAATGCCTGAGTAATGGCGTTATCAGGCACTCTAATTCCAATAGTTTTACGTTTGGGGTGCATTAAGCGCCTTGGGACTTCGCGGGTGCCGTCTAAGATAAAGGTAAACGAACCGGGAGTATGGGCTTTTAACAATCGATAGGCGGTGTTATCTACCTTGCCGTAAACACTAATTTCGGTTAAATCACGGCACATTAAAGTAAAGTTATGCTTGTCGTTTAACTGGCGAAGTTGTTTTACACGCTGCAGCGCTTTTTTATCTTCAAGGTGCCAAGCCAGTGCGTACGCACAATCGGTAGGTATGACCACCAAGCCACCTTTGGCTAAAATTTCTGCAGCTTGTTTTATTAATCGCTGCTGAGGATTGTCTGGGTGAATCTGAAAAAACTGGCTCATGGTTACCCTTTTGAGTGTTTTATTCCACTGATGTTATTTAACTATAGTAAATATCAACATAGTTGCTTTATATAACAAATAATTAACGCTTAAACTTATGTCGCCCAATGAGTCCATACTGGTGTAGCGCCATCAGGCATCTTGCTAAATTTACCCAGCTCGGACCAAGGTCTTGGCCCATGAAAGTCGCTGCCTTGGCTGGCTAATAAGCCTAGCTCGTTGCATAGCTCTACCATTCTGCGACTAAACGTCACTTCGGTAGCACCACTTACCACTTCTAAGCCATTACCACCGGCTTCGGCAAATGCTTTTAACATGCACTTAAGCTTGGTATTGGTCATTTTATATTTATCTGGATGGGCCACTACCGCTACGCCGCCTGCTGCTCTAATCCAGCCCACAACCTCGCTTATATCTGGCCAATGAGTTTTAACATCGCCCGGTTTACCGGCGCCTAAATAACGCTTAAATGCTTGCGCCATATTAGATACTTTTTCCATGTCGATAAGCGCTTGGGCAAAATGAGGACGGCCAATTTGCGCACCATTGGCAATGGCTTCAGCTTTTTCCCAGATACCATGAATACCTTCTTTTTCTAAGCGTTCGCCAATAGTTTTTGCGCGCTGTAAGCGGCAGTCTTCTTGTCGGGCAATAGCCGCTAACATTTCGGGGTGTGTTTCATCGAAGCCTAAACCCACCACATGAATTCCAATGCCATTCCAGACGGTGGAAAACTCGATGCCTGTTACCAGTTCAATGTTGTGCATTTTGGCCCGTGTGCGTGCTTCAACAAGCCCATTAATGGTGTCGTGGTCAGTAAGTGCTAACATTGTAACACCTTGCTCAGCTGCCCTATCAACTAAATCTGACGGACTAAGGTCGCCATCACTTTTAAGGCTATGGCAATGTAAGTCGGCCAGCATTATTGTTCTACCATCACGTCTTCAAAGCTTAAACCGGTGAGCGTTTTAATACTTTTAAACAGATAAAACAGCGCAAACATCATCACCACTGTGGCCGGAATTGAAATAACAGGAAAGCTCAGTGCCGTCATTTTACCTAACTCCTCGTTAAATGCGGCTGTGCCAGCTGGGCTAACCACAATCCACTTAGCCAAAACATAGTTTAAGAACGACGACAAAAAGAACGACGCCGCCACTAAATAAGACGCCACATTTAAGCTACGAGCAAATTCGGCTTGCTTGCCATGCTGGTTTAAAGCACTTTCGATGGCACTTATTTTTAATATTTTGTCGTTGTACAAAAAGGTTTTCACTAGTGGGTATTTGGTTTTTAACGATAAAACCGTTACTAAACCTAAGATACCCGGAATTGCCGCCTCTTTTATGGCTATATATTTAGGGTCAAGCTCAAGCAAGCTAATGCCGCCAGTAAGCAATTTGCAAAAAACGCCCAACGCTGAAAAGATTTTTATTTTTGAGCACGTTTAAAATCGTACGCGCCATACAAAATTGGAAATGCTAACGCCACTACGACCGCTAACTTGACTCCGTGAAGTTCGTAAAAGGCGGCTAAAGCACTGCCCAACTGAAGATCAAGGTGTTGCAGTTGCCCAAGCAACCAAGCACTTTCGCTGCCTTTCATTAAAATAAGAGTTGGAATTACGATATTTAGCAGTAAATTAGCCAGCATGCTTTCACGCTTCTCTGGCTTGGCAGTTTGGTCGGTGGTATTACTTGCTTGCAATGGTTCGCTCATTACTGGTTCTTCATTAAATATTTAACCCTATTTTAAGGACTCAGCGGTGGATGTCGAGGTGTGATTGATCGCAGTTGGTAATTGGATGATTTCACGGTAGGATTAGCATTAATTAATCCCACTTAAATCAGCTTTAACAGCCACTGGTACCCTTGAAAACCATGTTCTAAGCCATAATTAGTCAAGATACAGAAGATAGCCTAGAAAAACGTCTAGCAGCGCGCCCAGATCATTTAGCTAGATTGACCACTCTAACAAATGAAGGTCGCTTGATTTTAGCTGGGCCTCACCCTGCAATTGATAGTGAAAACCCTGGTGAAGCAGGATTTACCGGCAGTTTGGTAGTGGCTGAATTTAATGATTTAGAAGCAGCGCAGGCATGGGCAGACGCAGACCCGTATATGGCGGCAGGCGTTTACGATCATGTTATAGTGAAACCGTTCAAGAAAGTGTTGCCTTAATTCTGTAGACCATTAAAATTACAAATAATCAAATAAAAAAATTTAAAGGAATACCACAGTGAAACGCATTACCGTTCTTATTCTAGCCCTTTTGGTGATATACCCAGCCGTTGCTGAAAAACGTTACGTTAAAGACGTACTGACTATTACGTTGCGCAGCGGCCCTGGCGAAGAGTATAAAATACTCAAAGGCCTTAAAAGTGGCGCCCACCTTCAACTTATTGAAGAGTCGGAAGATGGTAAGTACGCTAAAATCTCTACTGACAAAGGTTTAGAAGGTTGGGTTATGAACCGCTACCTAGTAGATGAGCCAGTGGCATTTGAAAGATTAATTCTAACTCAGCGTGAACTTACCAAAGCTCAAAGTGATTTAGCTGATGTAAAAGCTAAATA
>JAWUVO010000044.1:0-29782 GCA_034112325.1 Bermanella sp.
GGTTATGAGCCCGACGAGCTACCAGACTGCTCCATCCCGCGTCTGAGTGGGGCGGACTATATAGAGCTGTTGCATAAGAGTCAAACATTAGACGTAAATGTTTTTAATTAAGTGTTTTGGCGTATATTTACTGATCAGTGGCGGTTTGAGTGACGGTGTATTGCACTCACTGTCTTACCGGATGTTAGGGGCTGGCTATCAGGTATCCATTTGGGTTTTGGCAGCGGTGTTATGGATACCCGCATTCACGAGTAAGGTGGACTGAAAGCGAGTAAGGCGAGCCATAAGCTTTGGCGCATAAAAAAAGCCAAAATCGTTAGATTTCAGCTTTAAATATTGTTTCAGAGTAACCAAAAAAATGGTTGCGGGAGCCGGATTTGAACCGACGACCTTCGGGTTATGAGCCCGACGAGCTACCAGACTGCTCCATCCCGCGTCTGAGTGAGGCGCACTATATAGATGGTATGGGTGGCGGTCAACCAATTTACAATAAAAGTTTAATATAACGCTAATATAATGTTAATAAAAACGTAACAACTTCAATGACTAGCTATTTTCACTGCCAATACTATATGGACAGCTTAATCAGTTAGCCTGCTTAACAGCAGCAAAAAAACGGTCCTGGTAAGCTTGGTAGTCGTCTGCTTTTCCGCTAAAGCTAAACCATGTTAGTTGTGCTTGAGTGTTAGCTTGCTGTCTGTTTAGTTGCTGCTTGCCCATGTTTTCTTGTAAACGTTTAATTTGAACAGCCATACGTGCTTGCTGGTCTTCCGCCGGACTGTCTATTCCCATGGCTATTTCAAAGTCTAGGCAATGAGCCTGCAAACCCTTGGTGTCTGTTTCAATTGGGCTTTCTAAACGCTTGAGCAGTACTTCGAATGCGGCTTTAGGTAAATCAGTTTCGTTGATAATTATTTTTAAAGAATCTAATGAATCATCTGACCCTAGTTCAAAATCAGCGATTTTAGCCGATATCTGCTGCGCATTTGTCCATCGTTGCGAGTCTTGATTTTTACTGGCTTGCTCAATATTTAACTTAACTTGGGCTTCGACAGCTGCAATTTCATGATCTTTTGCGGCTTTAATTTTACTAGGAATATCCATTAATTGAATTTCTAGTTTGTATTGAATGAGTTGTTTTAGCGCATCTGTAGTAGTGGCAGAGCCAAGTAGCTTGGCTTGTTCTAGTAAGTTTTTAGCTGCGTCAATTAAGCTATCTGTATGCTCTTTTTTAGCCTGATAAGCTTGGTTTCTAAGTTCAAAAATCGCATCACATTTTTTCCGGAATTCAATCCATAAAGATTGCTCAGTTTTACCCGCCGATTCAATTGTTTTCCAAATATTTTGAATTTCTTTGCAGCGGTTAATCGCGCCGCTAATGTCTTCGGCTTCTAACAAGCTTGAGCACTCATCAATTAATGCTTGTTTAGCATCTAAGTTTGATTGGTAGTAACCCTGGAGTTTTTGTTTGATAGCGCTTGTAGCTTCATTAAAGCGTTTCTGAATAGCTGAATTTACAGCTCGGTCAACCGGTGCAAATTTTTTGTATTCATGAAACGACTTATCAATGATTTTTTGTAGTGCTTTCCAGTTAGCTTGATCCCAATTTTGCTGTTGGAACAAAGCTTCTAACTGTTCGCATATTACTTGTCTTTGCTCTAGGTTAAATGCACGGCTGTTTGACTGGCCGTCATAAAATTCTTGGCATGGCTTGTAAGCTAAATCGCTGGCTGTTTTAAATCGGGCCCATAATTGGTTGTGTTGTTTTTTATCCCCTAGGCTACCTAGAGCTTTCCATTGATTTTGTAAAGACTGAATAGCCTTTGCTAAGTCTTTAGGTTCCAATGCGCTATCAATTAAGCCTTCCATACTCTCACATAACTCAACAAACTTTGGTTCGGCGACAAAACCTTTCCAGTCTTTTAAGCGCTCTAGTTCGCTTGTTAAAGTTTGAAAGTTAGCTTGTAGATGTTTACTTTGGTTACGCTCAATCTGGGTTAATTCTTTTTTGATATACTGTTGTATTTTATCCGCATTTTTTAAATTGCCATTGTCGAGTTCAACTTTCAGTTCATCTATTTTTCTTTCGACAGATTCAATATTACTTTTCTCACCATCTTTTAATTTTTCAATAGAGTTATCTATTTCTGACTCGGCTGTTAAAAGCTTAGTTAAATTGGCTGGTGTAGAAATGTCTTTAGGCCATTTAATGCTGTTTATTAGAGCTTTTATCGCTTTTTTCTGTGATTGCATGGCATCAATATTATTATTCTTTTTATTAATTAGCCCTTCAATATTATTTAAACTTATTAGCGCATTTTCAATATCTTTAATAATATTCAATTCAGTAGTGTAGTCTGAAGTAACCGATTTAGATGCTTGAGAGAGTTCTTGCCCTTTATTCCAGTGACCTTCAATTTCAGTTAGAGCTGCAGTTACTTCGGTAGCCGATTTAACGTTTTTTTCCTTATACTGTTTTAAGGTGCTATCAATTAACTCTATAGCGTGATTATGAAATGATACAGCATCTTGATTAACTTGGTTTTCAATCTCTATAGTTTGTTGCTGAGCTTTTACTTGAGATAACACACTTTCACACTGCGTTATGTAATTTAAAAAATCATCGTTATAAGTGTTAGTGAATTCAGCTTTTTTCCAAGCTTGCTTAAGGTGAGCTAGTTGACCTTCAAAAGTGGGACTAAAAGCTTGCGAGGTAAGTTGCTTGGCTTGATTTAATAGAGACTCTGTAGCTTGTTGTTTAGCTTCAATTCCAGCCTGTGTATCTTGCTGCTGCTGAAGTTTGTTTTTAACTAGGCGGTGTAGCGTTTTATCTTTCCCTTTGAACTTAGCTTCTATGGCTTTAAGCATAGAGCTAATGTTAATTTTTTCAGCGGCCTTAACTCGAGATTTTGCACTGTTTGAACTCATTATAAAGTCATATAAAGCGGCTTCATCTTGAATTAAATCCATGGCCGCTTCAGCCATTTTTTGATCGCTTGATTCACTGGCAATAATTAATAAAATTTCGGTGCTGTTTTCATGTTTGCTTTTAATATCACCTAGGTTGTCAATTTGTAGTTGTATTCCTGTAGCGTTAGTGGCTATTTGTAAATATTTTTTTAGGGTTGCTTGTTTGATCTCTGTATTTTTATCTGAGAATAAAGTAGCCAGTTCAGTTAAGGATTCAAGCTTTGAAATAGCTTTAAGCCGAACACTCTTATCGTCATCTTTTTTTGCTAATAAAAGTAGTGTTTCAATAGGTAGGTCTGACGATATAGACTCTAAACGCACACTGGCATTTTCATGCTGCCATTGTGGTGTAATGGTTTTAGGTTTGAATATTTTCTGTAAAAAAGAAGCCATAATTATTGCCTGAACTTATTATATTAGATAACACGATATTACTGACTGAGTAACGCTAACCGTCTATTAAGGAGGGTATTCTACTGTAGCAACCGATATAGGCAAGTGCTGTACCGCTGTACCAGTTAACATCAGGGGTCTAGCTATTTCTAAGCGCATATAAGACAATTGAATTCTTACTTAAAATAATAATAAAACTAACAGTAATCTTATGTGTCTTTTAGCTTTCAGAATATTCAGTTTATGCATCTTAGCCGTATCTTTATACGGCTGCACGGCCATGGGAACCGCTACGGTTCCGTACGATTTATTGGCTAAAAAATATACAGACTCTAGCAGTCAGTATATGGATATTAATGGTTTGACTGTCCACTATCGTATTGAAGGCGAAGGCCCTCCATTGTTGCTGTTGCATGGCGTTGCGTCGTCTTTACATACTTGGGACCCTTGGGTTGAGCAACTTAAAGACAAATATCAGGTAATTCGGTTAGACATGCCGGGCTTTGGATTGACGGGCCCGGATGTGGACCCTAATTCATATTCAGAGGATTCGGATTACATGGTTGAAGTATTAAATACTTTTACTGAGAAGCTGGGGTTAAAGCGCTTTTTCTTAGTGGGTAATTCTTTAGGCGGATATTATGCTTGGAATTACGCGGCTAAATACCCTTCAAAATTATATAAAATGATATTAATGAGTGCCACCGGTTACCCACAAGACATGCCATTTTGGTTGGGTTTGGCTTCATTTCCAGGTATTCACTGGATAACGCCTCATATGATGCCCAAATATCTTGTCAATAAAACAATATACAGTGCATACGAGAACGAAGATCTGGTAACTGATGAAGTAAAAGAGCGTTATTTTGATATGTTACAGCGTCGCGGAAATCGCGAATCTTATGTTCAACATTTTGTGAATATGCGAGACATGACAAACGACGATACGTTAGGCAGGCAGGTAAAAGATGTTGTCGTGCCAACGTTATTAATGTGGGGTGCCAAAGATAAATGGATTCCACTGAATGTGATGCGTCATTTTCATCGTGACTTACCCTACAGTGAATATTTAGTGTACGAAGCTGTTGGCCACCTTCCAATGGAAGAGATACCGATTCAAAGTGCTCGCGATGCTAATAACTTTTTTATGTCTGAGTTAAAACAACCGTCTGAACACATTCAGGAGAGTGAGATTAAATTTTACGATGCTAAAAAGGATCAATTTAACACCAGTTCTAATCAACAAGATTAACAGCCTCATTTTCATTCTACATGTCTAGCGATGCAGGTTAGGCATGTTACAATTATCCTTCATTCTATTTATAAACGGTTCACCATGTCTGAATCTATTTTTTGGTACGACTTTGAAACATTTGGCGCAAACCCTATTTGGGACAGGCCGTCACAGTTTGCGGGTATTCGTACAGATTTAGACTTAAATATTATTGCAGAACCCGAAATGTTTTACTGTCGTCAGGCCGACGACTACCTTCCGCATCCTATTGCCTGCTTAATTACTGGTATTAGTCCGCAAGTATGTCAGCAAAAAGGCATGCCCGAAGCTAAGTTTATCGAACGCATTAATGATATTTTTAGCGAACCAGGCACCTGCGCTGCTGGCTATAACAGTATTCGTTTTGATGACGAAGTGACTCGTCATACTCTTTATCGAAATTTCTTCGATCCATATCAACGTGAATGGCAAAACGGCAATAGTCGCTGGGATATTCTAGACATGATGCGTTGTGCTTATGCGCTGCGTCCTGAAGGTATTAACTGGCCAAAAGGTGAAGATGGTAAGGTTAGCTTTAGATTAGAGCTGTTAAGTGCTGCCAATGGCATTGTGCATGAAAATGCCCATGACGCATTAAGCGATGTTTATGCCACTATCGGTTTAGCAAAACTAGTAAAAGACAAGCAACCTAAGCTTTACGAGCATATTTTTAATTTACGCCGAAAAGAAGTAGCTGCGCCTTTATTAGATACCGTCAACAAACGTCCAGTGTTACATATATCGGGCATGTTTGGTGTAGACAAAGGCTGTGCAGCCGTAATGATGCCGTTGGCAACCGACGCTAAAAATAAAAATGCTATTATGTGTTTTGACCTAATGGCCGACCCAACTCCATTGTTCGAATTATCGGTCGAGCAAATACAGCAGCGTTTATTTTCAAGCAAAGCAACATTAGCCGAACTTGGTTTAGAGCGCTTACCCGTTAAAAGTATCCATATTAATAAATGCCCTGTGGTATTGCCGGCAAAAATGGTGCAACCAGAAATTGCTAAAAAATGGGGTTTTGACGGTGCAAAAATGCGTGAGCATGCCGCTATTATAAAAAATGGTCCCGACTTAACCCAAAAGCTTCAAGCTGTTATGACTCGAGAGTTTGCCCCGCAAAGTGATCCTGATGGCATGTTATATACGGGTGGATTTTTTAATCAAACCGATAAAAATTCTATGGCAATGATCCGCGAAGCACATCCAGAGGCCTTAGATGATATTCAATTAGGATTTCAAGATGGTCGCCTAGAAGAAATGTTATTTAGGTATCGTGCAAGAAATTATCTAGAAACATTAAGCGCCGACGAAAGAGAGCAGTGGGAAGAATACCGCAAGCAAAAACTGCTGGGCCCAAGTAATGGCTATAATTTAAATTACGAATCATTTGCTAAAGCGATAAATGACGCGGCACAAACAGCGCCGCCAGAAAAACACGAAATACTGCAAGAACTGGCTACATACGCAGAAAGTATTTATCCATATTAAGATTAATAGTCGTGTGCCTATATTCCTAGGGCGCTGTTAATTTTAGGCAGTAAATGCTGAAGGATAATGGGTTGAGCCTTAGCAGTAGGGTGTAAACCATCGGCTTGGATATATTCGCTGCGGTTATTAGCCGTTACCACCTGTAGTAATGGAGCCAGCATGAACGGCTCAAAGGCAATGCTATTGGTGTCCGCTAGATTTTTAAAGCTAGCTTCAAACATTGCGCTGTAACGGCGACCATAATTGGCAGGCACTTTAATTCCCACTAACAACACCTTAGCTTTGGCCATTAGGCTTTTACTGATCATGACTTGTAGATTTTTTTCCATTTCAACAATAGACAATCCTCTA
Organism: Bermanella sp.; assembly: GCA_034112325.1. Classification (GTDB taxonomy): domain Bacteria; phylum Pseudomonadota; class Gammaproteobacteria; order Pseudomonadales; family Oceanobacteraceae; genus Bermanella. The sequence goes on from JAWUVO010000044.1 coordinate 6,482, forward strand.
AGACCATCGTTGGCCCCAAGTTCAATAACCACTAGCTTTGGTTGGGTAAGTGCCAGCAATTGGTCAGTCTGTCTGACCCCCTCGCTAGAGGTTTGACCGCTAATGCTGGCGTTATGAACTTTGTAAGGAAGTTGATTATCGGTAAGCTGAATTTGTAATAAAGCAGGCCAGCTTTGGTGAATTTGAATACCATAGCCAGCGCTCAGGCTGTCGCCAATAATTAAAATATTATCGGTATCGGCTGGAGTAGATGCAGAAACCTTGGCCATAAACGTAAGTGGCAGCAAAACAATTAGCAGTATTGATAATAAAGAAGGCATGGTTATCCGTAATAGTGGTCTAATTTAGACATGTGTTTTAGGTTCTATATTAGATGTATACGCTATTTAACATCAAACAGTTTATTTTAAAACTGCGTAAGTACCTTCAAATTCTACTGCTATTTTACCATTGCAGGTAATAGTAGATTTTAATGTGATTAAACCTTTACCGTGGCGTTTAAACCCATCTATAAAATGATCAAGTACTTCCTGGCTAGGGCTTTCACATACGGCAACATAATCGCTATCAACCGGAGCTTTGTATTTGATGCTACCAGCGGCCACAACTTGATTGCCCTGAATATTAGCTTCTATGCTTTTTAGGTAAGCAAATCCCCAGCAAGTCATCACGCAAGCATTGTATAAACTGCCACCAAAGGCGGTTTGTTTGTCGTTAATGTTGGGTGCTAAAGGGGCTTTTAATGAGAGGGTACTGCCATCGTATTTATCGACAGCTAAGCCCATATAGTCGGTAATAGGCAGGTGAGTTTCGAAAAATGTTTGCAGCTTTTGAGAAATGTCAGGCATATATTTACAGTAGGTCTATTATTTTCTTAGCCGCATTATACGGTGTAATTTCGTTTTCTAATACGGCCTGTTGCAGCTGAGGTAATGAATCTTTTACATCGGGATGTTGATTCAACTTCATTTCTAACATTTCATGAATGAGTTTTTTCATCCAATCTTTATTTTGTCTAGCACGTTTGCCATTAAACGCACCGTTGTCATTAGCCAATGTTTGGTATTCACAAATCATCTCCCAAACATCATTAATGGCACGTTTTTCTATGGCCGAGCAGGTTCTAACTTGTGGTTGCCAAAAGCTGTCGGTGCTTAATAGTTTAAAAGCACTTTTATAATGAACAAGGGTTTGTTGGGCTAGGTTTAAACTTTCACCATCTGCTTTGTTAATGACCAAAGCATCGGCTAATTCCATGATACCGCGCTTAATGCCTTGCAGTTCGTCACCGGCATTGGGTAGCATTAAGACTAAAAAGAAATCTACCATGGCGGCCACTTCGTATTCGCTTTGGCCAACCCCTACGGTTTCTACTAGAATTACATCGTAGCCAGCCGCTTCACACAGCAGCATTGACTCACGAGTTTTTTGTGCAACGCCGCCTAGAGCACCTTCTGAAGGACTGGGCCGTATAAATGCACGGTCTTCACGGCTTAGCATTTCCATTCGAGTTTTATCCCCAAGAATACTGCCGCCACGAATAGGTGAGCTAGGGTCAACGGCTAATACTGCAACCTTTTTACCCAAGCTAATAAGATACAAACCAAAGGCTTCAATAAACGTCGACTTACCTACACCAGGAATACCGGTAATACCAATGCGAATACTTTTACCCGTTTCAGGTAGCAGCTCATTAAGTACATCTTGGGCTTGTTCACGATGGGCGCTTAGCTTGCTTTCAACCAGCGTAATCGCTTTAGCCAATGCACGTCGGTTACCGCTTTTTAATTGATTAATATCTATCATGTTTCCCACAATGAGGAATAAAATTCTTAAACGTAGGAGTCGCACCCCGTGCGCGATATAGACAACCTAATAGAGAGTGTGAGAAATAAGATGGCGTTTATCCTAATTAGAATTTACACCATCGTTTCTCAGTTTTCTACATTGAGGTTTTGGTATCGCGCACGGGGTGCGGCTCCTACATTGAGGTTTTGGTATCGCGCACGGGGTGCGACTCCTACACTTGCGCTTTATTAATCGCGTCAAGAACACTGCGTGCCGATACTGGAATTTTTGTCCCTGGGCCAAATATTCCTTTCACGCCTGCATCCCAAAGGTAATCATAATCTTGCTTGGGAATAACTCCACCAGCCACAACGATTATATCGTCGGCCCCTAATTTTTTAAGTTCGGCAATTAAGCTAGGCACTAATGTTTTATGACCTGCTGCCTGCGACGACACACCTACTACGTGCACATCGTTTTCAACGGCTTGTTTAGCCACTTCGGCAGGGGTAGAAAACATAGGGCTTAAATCTATATCAAAACCTACATCGGCAAAGGCTGTAGCAATAACTTTTGCACCACGGTCATGACCGTCTTGACCCATCTTACAAACCAGCATACGTGGACGACGGCCATATTGCCCTTCAAAGGTTTCTATGTCGGCTTTAATAGCTTGCCAGTCGGCATCGTCTTCGTACGGTGCGCCATAAACGCCGCTAATAGTTCGTGACTCGGCTTTATAGCGACCAAACTCTTCTTCCATTGCGTCTGAAATCTCTCCAACAGTGGCACGTAAGCGTGCCGCTTTTATGGCTAAGTCTAGCAGATTACCCGGAGCACCTTTAGCGGTGGCTGTTATATTGGCTAGCGCTTCATTTACTGCGGCTGTGTCGCGGCTAGCTTTAATTTTTTCTAGGCGTTTAATTTGAGATTCACGAACCGCCACGTTATCAATGTCTAAAATATCTAGCTCATCTTCTTTATCTAACTGGTATTTGTTAACACCTACAATAACGTCTTCGCCACGGTCGATTCGAGCTTGCTTTTTAGCCGCACTTTCTTCGATGCGCAGTTTTGGTAAACCTTTTTCGATGGCTTTTGCCATACCGCCTTTTTCTTCAATCTCTTCAATTAATGCCCAAGCTTTATCAGCCATTTGTTGAGTTAAAGACTCCATCATATAAGAGCCGCCCCAAGGATCGGCCACCTGAGGTATACCGGTTTCTTCTTGTAAAATAATTTGTGTATTACGGGCAATACGCGCGCTGAATTCGGTAGGCAGCGCAACGGCTTCATCCATAGCGTTAGTATGCAGAGATTGCGTACCACCAAATACGGCGGCCATAGCTTCTACTGTTGTACGCACAATATTATTGTAAGGATCTTGCTCGGTTAAAGACCAGCCAGAGGTTTGCGAGTGTGTACGTAACATAGACGACTTAGGGTTTTTAGGATTAAAGTCAGCCATTATGCGATTCCACAGTAAGCGGCCTGCACGTAGTTTGGCAATTTCCATATAAAAGTTCATGCCTATGCCCCAAAAGAAAGAGAGGCGAGGGGCAAACGTATCTACATCTAATCCTGCATTAATAGCCGTGCGCACGTATTCGCGACCGTCACTTAATGTGTAGGCTAATTCAAGTGTCGCATCGGCACCGGCCTCTTGAATGTGATAACCCGAAATTGAAATACTATTGTACTTAGGCATGTTGCCAGAAGTATAAGCAATAATATCACCAATAATTTTCATTGATGGGGCAGGTGGGTAAATGTAAGTATTACGCACCATGAATTCTTTAAGAATATCGTTTTGGATTGTGCCTGACAGTTTATCTTGTGGCACACCTTGCTCTTCAGCGGCGACAATATAGTTGGCTAAAATTGGCAGTACCGCGCCGTTCATAGTCATAGATACGGATACTTTATCTAGCGGTATCTGGTCGAATAAAATTTTCATATCTTCAACCGAGTCAATAGCCACACCAGCTTTACCCACATCGCCAGTTACTCGTTCATGGTCTGAATCGTAACCACGGTGAGTGGCTAAATCAAAAGCCACTGATACTCCTTGGGCTCCAGCTTTTAAATTTTTTCGATAGAATGCATTAGACTCTTCGGCGGTAGAAAACCCCGCATACTGACGAATAGTCCAAGCACGACCAGCATACATAGTGGCCATTGGTCCACGTACATAGGGCGCCATTCCTGGGAATGTATTGGTGTGCTCTAAATCTTTTACATCGTCTTTGGTATAAAGCACTTTTATTGGCACACCTTCAGGGGTATGCCATTCCATTTCTTCAGGGGTTAAGCCCTTCATCTGCTTTGTTGCTAGCGCAGCCCATTCGTCATATGTGTACTTTTTATCTGTCATACTATTTCGCCCTTTAAGGACATGTAGGAGTCGCACCCTGTGCGCGAATTCCTAAGTCTAATTTTGAGGTCTTAGAAGCGAGAGTTGTTATTTAAATTAGAATAACGACTCTCGCTTCGTTGAGTCAATAATTTGAGTGTGGAGATCTTGCACGGGGTGCGACTCCTACAAGGTTATTTTCAGTGATCCATTGACTGGCTTAATTCTATTAGAACGCCATCGCATGATTTTGGGTGGATGAAAATTATTTTACAATTATGTGCGCCAAGCGACGGGCCATCTGATAAAAATTGATAGCCCTTTTTTGTTAATCGCTCTATGTCAGCTTCTATGTCGTCTGTACGAAAACATAGGTGATGCATGCCGCCACCTTTTTTATCTAAATAAGTTTGAATAGGGCCTTCACCATTCAATGGGTGAACTAGTTCAATTTGAGTATCAGTTAAAGGGAAAAAAGCGGTGCTTGTTTTAGCCGATACTACGTCTTCTTTACCATTAAATGTTAAGCCAAAATCATTCATAAAGCGTTCAATGGCTTTATCTAAATTGGGTACAGCAATGGCTATGTGGTCAAGTCCAACAATCATTTATATTCTCTTATATTTGTAGGAGTCGCACCCCGTGCGCGAAACCAAAATTCTTGTTTATATGATTAAGTTTCGGTGGTGATAATAATTAGATTATTCACCATCAAAACGATTAAAAATTAATTCGTTTGAAGTAATCGCGCACAGGGTGCGACTCTTACAAATAGCCAAATACGATTTTTAATTATAAGTTACTTAAAAAATTTGCGGTTGCTACTTCACGGCGCTGTGTTATTTCTTCTGGTGTTTCTTCAATAAATACTTCGTCGGCGACAATTTTGTATAGCGGTTGGCCTTTTTTAATAATAGTGCCATCTAGATCTACCAATACTTTTTCAATGGTCCCAGAAAACGGTGCGTATATTTTGTTAAACATTTTCATAACTTCAACAATATAAAGTGGGTCGCCTGCTTTAAAGTGGCTACCTTCTTCAACAAACGCAGGCATGCCAGGTGCTTCACAGCTATAAAACATACCACCTGACGCAGCCAGTATCTCATCGCTTTTAGCAACTGGTGGCGGCACCAATACTTTTGCCATTTTAGCTTGCAGGCCTTCGTCAGATAAATTAGCAGGTATTTCTATGCTCAAATCGTCATTTACTTTTAGCTTAAAGAAGCCAGTAGTATGCGCCAAAGAAGGTAGCATGCTAAGTATTTGTGTGCCGGCTTGATAACCTGCGTGAGCAGCCTGTGCTTGTAACCACTGCTCGGCATTAATGCCACTTGGAGCTTCTCCGGCTAGCGCTTCTTGTGCCACGGCAAAGTCTTCGGTGCCCAGTATTTCTTTTAATGAATTATAAAAGGCCACTGAATCCATTAATACTTTGTTGTCATGATCCCAGATCATATCGGCGGCTGGTTTTTTATCACAGTAGTCCATGTTTAAATAATGATAAGTGTCGGCTAATACTCTTATTGGATTCGTATTCCAAACCACTTTTCCATTTTCCATAGAAAAATTATTTTGGTTTATCGATAACCAGCCTGCTAATAAATGTGGCTGTTTTAATAACATGGTAATAGGACGGGTTAACAAAATTTGTTTGCGGGTAAATACACTTCTAATTGCTTGTTGTTGATCTTCGTTTGAGACAGCAGAGACAGCACTTTCACAAATGTTATTATAAGCAAAGTTTAGGTCTAAATTATTAGACGCTTGCTTAAGTAAACCTACTGAAGTTAAGTAAGGCACAATAAAGTTGGTGCTAGGACGAGCATTAATGTTATTGCCTAAAAACCAATTAACTAAGCCATAATGAAATTGAAGGTTAGTGGCTAAATCTTTTCCGTTTATTTCGGTTACACGCAAGACTTCAGCCATTTTTTTGTAAGTACTGGTGCGGTCATTACCTATAGTTAACAGCAGCGCTATATTTGAATCGTATGCGCCCGCTAAATGGTATTTCATAAATACACGGGTATCTGGGTTGTGCATACTAATACCTTGGTCGTCTCGAATTTCACCAAAAATAGGGTCAGACCAATTTTCTATTACACCGCCAGCATGTGGTTGTAATGCTTCGTTGGTAGCGTTCATACGGGCTTCTACCGATGCCTTGCTACGTAATATACGTTCTGGTTTTGGTAGTCTTGGTCCATGTGTCGCTAACAGCATCATGGTTTCTACTAAAGACTCCACAATAAAGTATTCAGATGGATTATCAGGATTGATAAATTTAAGCTTGTAGCATAATTCGGTAACCCGATGCTCCACTTGAATACGAGTATTCATTTCCATAAAGTAGTGAGAGTCGCCGTCGACAATGCATTCGAAAGTCCCCAGAGAATCTAATTTAACCGCTTCGCCAAAAACAGCGGCTTCTTTTTCCATGCGCTCTAAAATATCTAAATCTTTTTTCAACTGGGCGACTTCAGCTGGCTTGTTAGTTTTTTCTGCAATTTCAATTGCATCGGCTAACTCTTCTTCAGTTACCGAAACTTCTAATAATTTTTGCTCATGCATTTGCAGCGAACAATCACGGCCACCCATAGTCATACACCAGTCGCCATTGCCAATAACTTGAATCTCTTGGTGACGGGTAGTATCTATGTTCATTTCGATTAGTACGTTTTTGTTATCGCCCACACCGTTTGTTTTCAATTCAATTAAGCATTCTAAAACTAAAGACGGTACTACCTCTATGGCTTTCTCAATTTTTTGTTCTAGTGTCTCACCGGCATACGAATTAGCCGACTGTAAGATACGCTGTCCTTTACCGCCGCCGCCAGCAATAGCTTTTAAGCGAAAACGATTATTAGGTTTTTCAGATAGCATACGCTTGGCTTCAATTTGCAATGCCTTACCAATGTCAGCGGCCACAATAATGTCTATACCCGCTGAATAAGACGCAGCGAGTAATGCTAAGGCTTTTTCTTCTGGATCTTTACAGTCTGAAAAATCTACAGTTAGGTTGTTGTCTTTGGCGCATTGTTCTAAGCCGTCTTTACCGTATTTATTAAATAGCGCAAGACTAGTTGCGTTGTTGATTCCGGGTGTAACCGATACACCTGTTTTTAACGCGGTACGTTTTGCTTGGTCTTTCATACCAGCAGAGCGTTGTGTATATGAGCAAGGACCAATAAAGTTTAAGCCAGCTGTTTCCATGGCCGTTACCATTTCAGCGTCTTCAGACATAAAGCCATAGCCTGAAAATATGGCGTTATAACCGTTAGAGTGAGCAATATTAATTATTTGTTGAATACGCTGTGCGCGTTCTTCTTTATCGGCACCTGAATAGTCAGGCACACGGTGAATACGTTTTGGGTTAGTGAGTTTACGCAGTTCGGGGGCTAGTGCATTTTGATAAGTAATAGAGTCTTTTTCAGATAACAAAATACCATATTCATGAATGCCCATCTCGTCGAAAACATCCATTGCTTCTTTACGAATAGGTCCACGGCAAATAATTAAAGGGCGCATGTGGCTGCAATCGAATGATTGAACCCATTCGCTAAAAGCATTAGCTAACTGGCGATCTTTATGAATAAGCGGGTTGTTTAAATAATTATTATTTGTCATGTTTTTTGCGAGCAAGCTCGCTCCTGCATATTTATTCTAATTTTCAGTGGGAGGGCGCTGCTAACGAATGTATATTGTTCGCTTACAGTGTGCCCTTCTACAAATTTAATTTTTTGGTTTACCGGTTAAATCAGAAAAATTCACGCTGAACAGATGTAAATGGTTCTGGCGTATAATGTTTTAAATGAAATTCCATATGTTCGCCCAATACTTTACGTAAATCGCTTGGCATTACTATTTGTGAAATACTGCCTAAGCTAAGTGCTTCGTTAGGATTCATTAATTCTGCTTCGTAGCGCTTGGCTAATAATGCTTCTTGCTCGGCTGCCCAAGCGGCGGTTTGTGTTTTCGCTTTCACTGCCGCACGAATGCTACGTAATTCATCTTTGTAAACAAACTCTATTCCCGCTGGCCCCATTACTGCTGCACGAGTAGATGGCAACGCGATGACTAAATCGGCACCAGTTGGATAGTTATTGTAAGACGCATAAGCACCACCGTAAGCATTACGTAAAATCAATAAAAACCGAGGGGTGCGTAGATCTATAATGGCGTCTAGCATGGCGCGACCAGCTTGCACAATACCGCCTGCTTCTTGGTCTTTACCCGGACGGAAGCCAGTGGTGTCTTCCATAAAAATAACGGGAATGTTGTATAGATTACAAAATCGAATAAAGCGCGCGTTTTTATAGGCTGCGTCAATATCAATTTGCCCAGAACCCACGGCCGAATTATTAGCCACAAAGCCAATTACATTACCGCCCATGCGCCCTAAAGCAGTAATAGTATTACGAGCACGGCCAGGCTGAATTTCTAAAAAGTCGCCATGATCGCAAAGCTGTTGAATAATAATGCTCACATCAACAGGGGTATTAAAGCCACTCGGGCTGTTAAATGCTTTTTTAAGCAGTACATCAATGTCCCAAGTTCTTCTACCAATGGGGTCAGATGTTTGCTGGTAAGGTGCTAGCTGACTGTTATTGTCAGGAAGATAATTTAATAGCTCTTTTACTTTTTTAAGCGCAGCTACTTCGTTTTCTACTACAAAATCGGTTACACCTGTTTGCCCATGAACACCTGGTCCGCCAAGCTCGTCGGCGGTTACATCTTCACCTAAAACCGACTTAACAACACCGGGGCCAGTTAAGCCAAAAAAAGTATCGTTTGGCTGAATAAGAAAGCTACCTTGGCGCGGTAAATAAGAGCCACCACCAGCGTTAAAACCAAACATACACATAATAGATGGAACCACACCGCTAATTTTGCGTAATGCGGTAAAGGCTTCGGCATAACCGTCAAGGCCACCAACACCAGCGGGAACATAAGCGCCGGCTGAATCGTTCATGCCCACAAGTGGAATGCGGCGCTTACCTGCTAATTCAAATAAGCGAGCTAGTTTTTTACCATTGGTGGCGTCCATCGAGCCAGCACGCACAGTAAAGTCGTGACCATAAAGGGCAACGTCGCGACCGTTAATTTTTACAATGGCGGTGACAATACCTGCGCCGTCTAGGTTTTTACCCCAGTTTTGAAACAGTACCTTTGGATCTTCGTCGGTAAGTACCGACATGCGTTCCCAAATGGTCATACGGTCTTTGCTGTGCTGGCGAGTAATGGCGGCTACACCAGCGGCCTTTTTAGGGCGCTGAATTAGGTCGTAGCCTTTTTTAAGGCTCTCTTCATAAAGGCCTGGCTCGTAACTGGCTTGACCAGGAATGCTGAATTCAACTTCCTTTGCTTGCCCAAAAGGATTGTCCAGCGATACCTGCAGAAGGTTTTTTGTGTCGGAATTTGTCATGTTGCTCATATACCCAGTTTCGTAATAGGCCTAAACCTTGAATACCCTTTATTTAAGGTTATTAGCCTTATATCAAAAAAATCAGGCTGGTTACTCAATGTGGCCGAATAATACGGTATCAATTAAAAAATAGTGCATTGATCATATAAGGGAATGTCTAGTATTGGAATAGCCGTAAAACACATTAAATTAGTGCTAATAGAGCTTATAGTCATATCTCATAAGTATTTTTACTAATCTACCCTATAAAATAGGGACAAAATAAGTAATTTAAAATAGACATAATCGCTCTATTGCATGGCAAGAAAGCTCACAGCAATAGACATAAACGTTTATATTTGTTTAAAGGTTTATATTATTTAACATTTAAATTCTATCTGATAAATCTATGCTTGTTACAGTGGACTTTTTTTCTCACTTGTACTGGCTTCATTGTTCTGTCAAATTAATACTTCTATCGACAAAACTGTCGTCTTTAAACTTATATAATAGGTAATGGTCATGATTGGATACGTCACAATTGGTGTAAGCGATATGGAAAAATCTAAGGCTTTTTATACAGAGCTGTTAGCGGGCATGGGTGCCAAGCTAACAATGGACTTAAACCGAATTGCGTTCTTTGGCACTAAAGCAAGCCCGTCTATGCTGAGTATTTGCGTACCCTACAACCAAGAGTCGCCAAAGCCTGGTAACGGAAATATGGTGGCATTAACTCCTGGCTCTAAAGAAGCCGTAGATACATTGTATAAAAAAGCCATTGAACTGGGTGCAACATGTGATGGCGAACCCGGCCAGCGTATTCCTGATGTATTTTACGGTGCTTATTTCCGTGACCCAGATGGCAATAAAATTGCTTTTGCACATTTCGGCTAAATTTATCGACGAGTTGTAAAAAGGTATCAGTATTTTTACAACTCATGCCCTTGAAAAATAGCCTAGATAAGTAGCCTGAAAAATATAAATGATTGCGTGGCATCAAATGCAAACAGATTACTTGTATCACTTTAAAAAAACACGAAAACAACGATCCGTTCTGTTTATTAGAATGGGTGTATTTTCTCTTATGTATATTCCTGCACTTTATTTAGTCGAATCATATACAAATATACATATACCAGCACAGACACACGATATTTTTGTAACTGCTCTATCTATAGCCGCGTCTATATTATTTTATATTGCATGGTGGCATTTAAAAAACCCAGCTGTGTACGAGGCATATATAAGCAAGGACGAGTTTTCGGTGGTATACCCTGGCTCAAAAATGTGGAGTTTTAAAGTACAAGTTAAAGACATTGAAAAAATAGAGCATAGGCAAAGTCATGGTGGAGGTGGTAAATCAATTGTAGATACTGGCTTAGTTATGAAAGATGGTCAGTTTCATAAAATAAGTATGAATTATGGGAATAATGTAAACAAAATGCATAAGGTTCTTAAATCAATTAATCCAGAGATAGAATTTCCGTATACCATTAAAACCAGTTATCATCTTTTTGGAAAAAATAAATAGATACATGAAGACTAACCGTATCATCACTGGCTAGGTCAATACTGGCTATATAAAAAATTAGGCGTCGAGTATCACTGGTATCCCATCAGTCATTTTATCGATAACCACTATTATTACTAAAATGGAAAGATAGATGGAACCCATTAATATTCTTATTACTCAGCTTCAAGATATTGCACGAAGTGCTATCGAGGTTTTGCCTCAACTGCTGATTTCCTTGTTTATAATGTTCATTACTTACGGCTTTGCTAAATTAGCAAAGTCTATTACTAGGCGAATTCTTAGTAAAACCCATTTACGAATGAGCTTGATTAATTTACTTACCTTGTTTTCTTCATTATCTATTTGGATTATTGGTATTATGATTGCTGCTATTATTGCCTTTCCAAATTTAACCCCTACAAAAATGCTGGCAGGTTTAGGGATTGGGTCGGTTGCAATTGGCTTTGCATTTAAAGACATATTTGAGAACTTTTTAGCTGGGATTATTATTTTGCTGCGTCGCGAAATGCGCATCAATGATTTTATTGCTTGTGAAGGTTATGAGGGAACTGTAGAAGAAATACTGGTTCGCGAAACACATATTCGACAAACAGATGGCGAATTAGTCATACTGCCTAATAGTATGCTGTTTAAAAACCCGTTAACAATACGTACTGATATTGAACAGCGCCGAACCACTATTATTTGTGGCGTAGGCTATGGCGAAAATGTTGACGACGCAAGAGCCGTAATAAAACAAGCCGTAACCGATTGTAAAACAGTGATAAGTGATTCTAGACCTGTAGAGATATTTGCTAATGAGTTTGCAGACTCTTCAATTAACTTTGAAGTTTCATGGTGGACAGGCTCTAAACCACTAGATATTAGAGCCTCACGAGACGAAGTAGTTGCTTCAATAAAATCGGCATTAGATAAGTCGGGTATCGAAATTCCATTCCCTTATCGAACCCTTACATTCAAGCAGCCGCTTAATGTAAATACCATGCAAGGTGAAAATGAAGCGGTATAAAAACTAACAAGTATTAAAACCTCTAATAAAAATCCCCGCATTTATCTGCGGGGTTTTTTATGTTGGCTAGTTAATGATAAATGAATTACTACAGGTTTATTTCACCAGCATTTAAATTTGTTTCTGTTTCAAAGTACATTTCTACCAGTTCCCACTGGTTATTTGTGCGTTTAAGTTTAACTGTTACAGGCAGGTTTTTATTTTCACCTTGCACATCTAATATTAATTGGGCTTCACCTTCATCGTTATAAATAGAGACCTTACTATTGTGATCGACATTAATGGCTTGTATAGGGCCAATTAACTTCACTATGGCGTCTTGTTCATAAATCTTTTGTTCAGCTAACTCATAAGCATGTGACTGCTTGATAATGAATTGCGATAGCTCGATAAAGCCGTCTTCAGAAAAATCAATGTCAGGCAAACTAGGTGTAAATAAATAAAAAATAACCATAAAAAGTGCGGCTAAACTTCGACGGGAAGAGGCCATAGCTAGGTCGCGCTTTACCTTTGTATTAGCTAGGTAATCGCCTGCACGTCGTTTATTTGAGTTAAGCACCAGAACCAATGTTTCAATTGGCCAAGCTATTAAAGGCAGGTTACGCAAAAAAGTGCGCACTGGCGACGCGGGTACACCTGAGTGATTGACCACTCGAATACCCATTAAAAGTTTACCTAAACCGAGTCCTTTAAAAGCATCTTTATTGGCAAACAAAATAAAGCCCAAAAACCCTATTAAAGCGGAAAGGTGAACACCTTGCTGAATAAAAGGCGTGTCCCAAGGAGTTTTAAATACAAAAAACACCATGTACATGCAAAGTGAAGTCAGGTAACCAAAAAACCAAACATCGATAAGTAGCGCAACAATGCGGCGTTTACGTGAAGCTATTGGGTTATCCATTAATTTTTCCTAGTAAAATCTATTGAGTATATTAACGGATTTCATATAAAAAAGCAGAATGTACTGCTACAAATTCACTATCAGCTATCCATTGTAGTTCTGACAGCAAATTATAATTAGACAATTAAAACACTACGTCATTCAGGTGTTATAGCCAGCGGCATAAAATGTTCACTAGACGCATTTTTCCAATACGACTGCCACAGCGGATGAATATTATTAAATAACTCAGTATCCACAAATGCATTTTCAGGCAGTAGATGCACTACCGAATCCCAGGCTAGCGTTAGGCCATCTTCAGAGCGACGCTTTAGCATATTAGGTGTTAGCAATTTAGGATCATTTAATCCCATACTGCCCACTAATTCAAAGAATGCATGAACTGAATTACGTTGAAAGTTTGCAACGCGCTGTCCTTTACTGGGAACGTCAATAGCTTTACCGCGGGCTGGGTCTTGTGTGGCAATACCTGTAGGGCAGTGGTTAGTATTACAGCTTTGACTTTGAATGCAGCCTAAAGCCATCATCATGGTACGGGCTGCGCTCACTGTGTCGGCACCCACTGCAATTTTGCTTAATAAATCAAATCCTGAAGCGGTTTTTCCCGCCGCGATAATTTTTATCTCCTTGCGTAAGCCACACGCAATTAGCATGTTGTTAACAAGGTAAACGGCATCTAAAGATGTCATACCTAAGCGGTTTGAAAATTCTACTGGTGCGGCACCTGTGCCGCCTTCGGCACCGTCTACGTTAATAAAGTCGGGATAAATTCCAGTCTCTAACATAGCTTTGCAAATGCTAATAAATTCGGCAGGGTTACCAAGGCATAATTTAAAGCCAATAGGCTTGCCGTTACTGAGTGCGCGTAACTTGTCGACAAAACTGAGTAACGCTTTTGGGGTTAAACATTCAGGGTGAGCGGCTGGAGAAACACAATCAGCGTCTTTAGATATAACCCGAATGGCTGCAATTTCATCGGTGATTTTAGCCCTAGGTAATACCCCACCGTGACCAGGCTTGGCACCTTGAGATAATTTTATCTCAATCATTTTAACGCTTTCTAAATTAGCCGTTTGACTAAAACGCTGAGAATCAAACTCTCCGTCATGAGTGCGACAACCAAACAGTCCCGAGCCAATTTGCCACACCAGATCGCCGCCATGTTTAAAGTGGTAAGGTGACGCGCCACCTTCACCGGTATTATGAAAAAAGTTTCCAGTTTTAGCACCTAGGTTTAACGCCTCTACAGCTTGAGAGCTAATGGCGCCAAAGCTCATAGCCGAAACATTTAAGTACGCGGCACTGTAGGGTTGTTTGCAATTTTTTCCACCAAAAATCACCCGTGTATTCTCTTCTGCCACATGTGTAGGTGACATGCTGTGCCAAAGACTTAAGTAGTTTTCGGCTAGCAAGTCACGCTGGGTACCAAAAGCTATGGTGTCTCTTTCATTTTTTGAACGTGCGTATACAAGAGTACGTTGCTCGCGATTAAACGGCATTTCTGAAGTATCACTGGCGATAAAATATTGCTGAATCTCTTTTCGAAAGCTTTCTAAAAAGTAGCGTAAATAGGCCACAATCGGATATAAACGATTTAAGCTATGAGAGCTAAAAAATAGATCGTAAAGTCCAATAATAGTAAATAAAACCAGCCCAGTAAAAACAGAATATGCGGCAACAGACGGAGACTGGGTTATCCAATATACGGTTAGAGCATTACCTATAATACTAATTACCCAAAAGGCTTGCTGCATAATGGTCATGTGTAGATCCTATTAATAAAGAAGGTATAAACCGTAAGTTAAGACCTTTGAGTTATATTATTTGTTCCGCAACAGCTTTTGCTGACGATACTCTTTGGGTGTCATATTAGTCCACTGCTTGTAAGCACGAGTAAAGGCTCTGGGCTCGCTAAAATTTAGCTGCTTTGAAATGGTGGCAATGTTTATAGCGCGGTTACTTAACAGCTTGTTGGCAAGCTCTTGTCTTAGGCTATCTTTTATTTGTTGATAGCTAATGCCTTCGGCACTTAGCTTTCGTCTTAAAGTTTGCTCGCTCATTTTTAATTGCTTGGCGAGTATATCTGAAGTGGGTAGTTGAATCACGTGATCTTCGGTGGAGACTCTTGGATCAAGCATTTGTTTAATTTTAGCCGTTAAGCTGGTGTCTTCGCCTGGAATAGTTAGCATGTCGATGGGGGCGCGGCGTAAAAATACCTGCAGGTCACTGTGTGATCTAACCAATGGCTGTTGCAAATACTTTTTATGAAACACCAGTCGATTATATTTACTTTTTAAATAGGTAGGGCAGCGAAACAGCAAATCAAATTCAGCTCTGTCTAAAGGGGTATAGTTTATATACGCACCTAACAGCTTAATGGGTTCGCCTATATACCAACTAGCAAAGCGGTGCCAGATAACATGCCAGTACTCTATATAAAAATGTTCAAAATCTAATTCTGGACGTCGAAATTCGCTAGTAAAGTACACATGATCGTCTTCAACTTGAAGTGAAATTTTTACTTCGTCGGTAATTTGATTGTAAAAGCGAATGGCTTTTTGCAGTAATTCTTCAAGGGTACTTGAATGACTTACCCAGTCGGCCATTAAAGCAAAGGTACCTACTTTTATAGGCTTTTCAGTAAAGCCCATAAATTCGTCATTAAGTTCGGCGGCCACACCGGCGTAAAGTCGTGCCACTATGTCGACACCAAAACGGGCCTTCGGGTCTTTAAGCGGTTTTTCAGGAATACGAAATTTTTTAAGCAGCGCCTTGGTATCAACGCCTTTTGCTTTAGCGCCACCTATGGCGGTTAAAATGTAGTGTGTGCCAATACTAGCCATTATTTAAAACCTCTCTCAGTGCTTACTGAGCTTGTTGTTTAGATAATAGCAAAAACAGCTGTTCAGATAATCGTTTGAGCTGAGCACCATCTTCCTTCGACATGTCTATATTACATAAAAGCTTGTCAGGAATGTCTTCTGCTTTTTCAATTAAGGCTTGGCCGTCTTCCGTAAGCACAACCATTTTTTGTCGAGAGTCTTCAGTGGACTTTGTCATGGTAATAAGTGATTTAGTCTGCAAACGCTTTAGCAGGGGAGTGAGTGTGCCTGCGTCAATACGAGTTCGCTCTACAAGACTTTTTATCATCACCGCATCTTGCTGCCATAACGCCAGCATAACCAGGTATTGTGGGTAAGTAAGATCTAGCTCTTCTAAAATTGGACGATAGGTTCTTACCAGCGCATTAGTGGCTGAATATAACGAGTGGCAAATTTGATTTTCTAGATGAAGTTTTGGATTTGTGGCCATGTAATATCCTCGCAATAGATAATATTTTGCACACAAACTATTGACAAGTCAATGCACCTCATTAATACTTTGCGCACAAAGTATATTGAATTGAAATTAATACAGGCACTAACATGAATACCAATACAGCTCATAAAAAAAGGTCATTGTTTATAGGTGTGGCCACTATTTCGGCTGTAATGCTGTTATCGGCGTGCAGTGAGCGTCGCGAAATACCGCAAAGCCTAGGTATTGCAGAAGAGTATGAATTCCATGACGAGCAACAAACGGCAATCGAGCTAGGCGATGTACTTGAAGGTGCCATTGCTAAGCGCTATGGGTCGGCCACAGATAACACACAGCATAACCAGCAGCATAAACGAGACGCTCACCCTAAGTCCCATGGTTGTGTGCGAGCTGAATTTTCGGTTAACGAAGGACTGGCTGACGAACTTAAAGTGGGGCTTTTTAGCGAGCCAGCCAGTTACCCAGCTTATATTCGGCTAAGCACCGGTTCTGGCAAGGTAGAGTCGGACAAGCAAAAAGAATTTTTAGGTATGGGCATTAAGGTAATGGGAGTGGGCGGTGACAAGCTCATTGAAAATGAAAAAAATACTCAAGACTTTTTATTAATTAGCACCAATGTTGAAGCGGTTCGTACCTCTAAGGAATTTTTAAAAGTAGTCGAGGCATCGCTAGCAGGTAATCCGCTTAACTATTTTTTAAATCCTAGTGATTTGCACCTTAAGGAATTTATGGTGGCGGCCGCGTCTAAAAAGCACCATACATCGCCATTAGATATTCGCTACTGGAGCACCGTGCCTTATCTTTTTGGTGAACGCCAAGCGGTAAAGTATTCAGTTAAAAACTGTGCGCTGGCAACGGGTCAATTACCCGATGAATTAACCGACAATTACTTACGTGAAGCCATGGTAGACCAGCTGTCAAATGGCGAAGTATGCTATGACTTTATGGTTCAATTTCAGCAGGATTCATACAAGCAACCAATCGAAGATGCCTTTGTAGAATGGGACGAATCAGCAACGCCGTTTATAAACGTGGCTAGAATTACTATTCCTCAACAGACCTTTGATACAGAGGCTCAAAATGAATTTTGTGAAAATATGTCGCTAAACCCGTGGCATGCCCGCAAGGAACATAGACCGTTAGGCAACATGAACCGGGCGCGTAAGATAGTCTACGACCGAATTTCTAAATTCAGGCACAGCAAAAACCAATTGCCCCGCACTGAACCCACGGGTAATGAAGTGTTTAAATAACCATTTAGCCCTTAAAGCCTTTTGCCACAATATACACCTCGCGTGAACGCGGGCGAGAGGCGTCGGGTTTGCGTATCACGACTTTATCGAACGAGGTACGCACATCTTTCAAATATTCTTCATAGCCAACACCCTGAAACACTTTTGCACAAAAGCTGCCGCCGGGTTTTAACACTTGTCTGGCCATATCTAGCGCCAGTTCAACCAAGTACATAGAGGTATATTGGTCGGTGGCGTTAACCCCGCTAATATTAGGGGCCATATCTGAAACCACTACGTCTACCGGCAAGCCATTGATACTGCCCATAATTTCGTCAAACACTGACTCTTCGGTAAAGTCACCTTGAATGAAGGTCACATCGGCGATGGAGTCCATTGGCAAAATGTCAGACGCAATGGTACGGCCTTTATCACCTACCCAAGGGGCCATTATTTGCGACCAACCGCCGGGCGCCGAACCTAGGTCCATAGCGATCATACCGGGGCGAATAATTTTGTCTTTTTCGTTGATCTCAATCAGCTTATAACTGGCACGCGAACGATAACCATCAATTTGCGCACGCTTAACGTAATGATCGTTAACGTGTTCATCGAGCCACTTTTTGCTGGTTTTTGATCTAGCCATGAATATCTACCATTACTACTGATTGCCCAGCGCCTTAAATGAGCGGGCGCTTTATATAGTGCGCTATTGTACGCGGCATAGGGCTAGGCCGCAAAATCCATTTTCAAACTGACAATTTGCGCGGTAACCGCTACAATTCAATTTTACCTCTGCTGGGGCCACCAGCCAGGACGATTATGATACGCATTAATGAACTGTCTTTACCGTTAGACCATGCCGAAAACGCCATTCAACCTGCTATTTTACAGCGCTTAAATATCACTAAAGAGCAATTAGTGCAGTTTAATGTATTTAAACGCAGCTATGACGCCCGTAAAAAGAGCTCAGAAATAAAATTCATTTACATTATTGATCTAGAAGTTAGCAACGAAGCTGAAGTACTGGCTCGTTTTGAAGCCGACCATAATGTAAGAGTCGCCCCAGATACCGCCTACTACCCAGTGGGCAAAGCTCCTGAAACCTTAACCGAACGTCCTATTGTGATTGGCTTTGGGCCATGTGGATTATATGCGGCGTTATTATTAGCCCAAATGGGGTTCAAGCCTATTGTGTTAGAACGGGGTAAAGAAGTACGCGCCCGCACCAAAGACACTTGGGCGTTATGGCGTAATCATGAATTAAAACCTGAATCTAACGTACAGTTTGGCGAAGGTGGCGCGGGCTTGTTTTCAGACGGCAAACTTTATAGCCAAATTAAAGACCCAAAATTTTACGGCCGTAAAGTTATGGCAGAATTTGTAAAAGCTGGCGCGCCAGAAGAAATAATGGTGATGAGTAAACCTCATATAGGCACGTTCCGTTTAACCGGCATTGTATCGGCCATGCGCGAAGAGATAAAAGCTTTGGGCGGCGAAGTACGCTTTCAAACAAAAGTATCTGACTTACATTTAGAACACGGCCGAGTAACGGGCGTGACCGTAGACAACGGTGATGGAAAACCCGAAGTACTAAACAGTCGTTATGTGGTATTAGCCGTGGGCCACAGTGCCCGCGATGCGTTTAGACTGCTAGAACGTAAAGGTGTCTACTTAGAAGCTAAGCCATTCGCCATTGGTTTTAGAGTTGAGCACCCACAATCGGTAATTGATAAAGCTCGCTTAGGCAAATACGCAGGACACCCTGAATTAGGCGCCGCGGATTACAAAGTGATTCACCACGCTAAAAACGGTCGTGCGGTTTACAGTTTTTGTATGTGCCCAGGCGGCACCGTAGTGGCGGCTACATCTGAAGAAGGCCGCGTAGTGACCAACGGCATGAGCCAATACTCGCGCAACGAACGCAATGCTAACTCGGGCATTGTGGTGGGCATAACACCCGAAGAAGATTTTCCGGGCGGAGTAATGGCAGGGGTCGAGCTGCAAGAAAAACTAGAAAGCCACGCATACGAAATGGGCGGCCGCGATTACAGCGCACCGGGACAACTAGTAGGCGACTTTATAAAAGGCAAAGCCTCTACCAAATTAGGTGAAGTAGAGCCGTCTTATAAACCGGGTATTAAACTAACCGACCTAGCCGATGCATTGCCTAAATATGCCATTGAAGCCATACGCGAAGCCTTACCCGCATTTGGTAAAAAGATAAAAGGCTTTGATAGACCCGACGCCATATTAACCGGCATAGAAACTCGCACATCTTCGCCAGTACGAATTAAACGTGACCACACCAGCTTACAAAGCATAAACACTGAAGGCCTATACCCAGCAGGAGAAGGGGCCGGTTATGCAGGAGGCATTTTAAGCGCAGGGGTAGACGGCATAAAAGTAGCCGAAGCCTTAGCCAAACAAATGCTGACAGACCTTGGATTGCCATGCGAAAAGCAAGCCGCTGAGCAGTTTGAAGGAAAAGCATTATGAAACTAGATGATGTAAAAAAACTTCAGCAAAAAAAATATCGTCAACAGTTTGGTTGTTACTTGGTAGAAGGGGAGCATCTAATTTTAGAATTAGAAAAAGCGGCGTCTTCACAACTAGCGTTAAAAGATACACAACTGTACGTCACTGAAAAATATCAAGACTGGGCTGGACCGTTTTATAAAACGCTAGTCAGCGATAAGCAAATGGCGCAATTGTCGGATACTAAAAGCCCGCAAGGGATAATAGCCCGGGTGCCGCTGCCTAAACAAATAGACGCAAAGCAAGATGATGTGAAATCTACAGCCCCTTCGACGGACTCTAGCAAGCTGGCTGCTCGGGGCGAACGGTCAATATATCTACACGAAGTACAAGACCCAGGTAACCTAGGCACCATCCTGCGCACCCTTGCATGGTTTGGAAACTTTAGATTATTACTAAGCCCAAACAGCGTAGACCCATTCAACCCAAAAGTAGTACGTGCAAGCATGGGCGCCATATTTCATGTGCCGTTAGAATTAGATGTGACGCTGGCGGATTTAGAAAACCGTTTTGAATCGTTTGCATATTTAGACATGAATGGCAGCCCAATAAATACCCCCGCCTTTTCTGAATACCAGTGTTATTTATTCGGCAACGAAGCCCGCGGCGTACCCCGTGAAGCGCTAGAAACATTCAAAGCAAAAGCATTTACCATACCGGGAAATGGCAGTATTGAATCGTTGAACTTAGCCAGTGCCGTAAATATGAGTGCTTATCAGCTGTCGGTATAGCCACTGTCATATTACCAACACGGTAAACATCGTTTTGTAAGAGGGCTGACCCCAGCCCGACCTATTCTCCTTTAAATATCCTGTAAATCCTTCCCTATAAATACTAAGGACCCCAGCGAAAACGTACAGCCACCAACCTAAAATAAAAAGGTTGGAGCTTGCTTGCAAGCGAATAAGCGAATAAGCGAATAAGTAATAGCCCACATTGACACCCATACAACCAAGGCTAACAATATAATTCACAGCCATGGAGAAAATATCATGATTTCACTAATAGAATTAACCGAATTTTTAGGCTGGGCAGTCGTATTAAACATAGCCCTGTTAAGCATATCTAGCATCATGTTAGTGCTAATGAAAAACTGGATTACATCGATACACAGTAAAATGTTTAACATACCAGAAAGCGAATTACCGGCAATATATTTCAAGTATCTAGGCGACTACAAACTACTCATTTGGGTATTTTCTCTTATTCCTTATTTAGCACTTAAATGTATGGGGCAATAATAGAAAAACTTAACTTATATTGCCATATTCATAAGTTGTCTAATGGACTAGAGGTGCCTGCAAAGTGCTGCCCAATAACATGAGTATATATTTGTGTGGTTGTAACATCTTTATGCCCAAGCAACTCTTGAACAGTTCTTATATCTCTTCCATTAATCAGTAGTTCAGTTGCAAAAGAATGCCTGAATGTATGGCAATTAATTTTTTTAGTATTTAAACCGCAAGCATGTACCGCCTTAGCTAACGCTTTTCGTGGTACCGAGTCATGTAAATGATGCCGACAAGCCGTACCGGTAATAGGGTGCTTACAAATAGTGGTAGATGGAAATAAAAACATCCAAGCAGGCTGTCTATAAGCACTTGGATACTTCTTTCCCAGCATATGGGGTAGAGAAGGGCCTATTTTGCTTTTATTGTCTTTTCCCTGGATATCAAGCACCTTAACTATAGTAGCTTTAATGTCAGGAAATATTGAAGGGCTTAATATAGTATTACGATCTTTACCGCCTTTTCCATCGCGAACAACAAGGCTATTATTATGAAAATCTATATCTTGAATGCGTAACCTTAAGCACTCACTTATTCGTAAGCCTGAACCATACAGAATTGAAAAGATTAACTTATACACTCCCGATAGTTGATGGAATATAAGTTTTACCTCATCTTTATTTAATACAATTGGCAGTCGTCGTTGTTTATTTGCATAGTTAAATCCTAAATCACCTAAGGGCTGATTCAAAAATTGATTGTATAAAAAGGCCAACGCATTCAGCGCTGTTTTTTGTGTGTTGATTGCAACATCTCTTTTATTTGCCAAATACGAAAGATAGGCAACCACATGATCAGCTGATAAAACAGTTGGGTGCTGTCGATTATTAAATCGAATGAAGTCCTTCCCCCAATAAAGATACGTTTTTTCAGTACGCATACTGTAACCGCGCATTCGGATATGTTGGCGAAGCTGTGTAAGAAAGATACTTTTAGACATAACGGCCACCACATTTAAATTTACTGTATATATGTACAGTATATTTATGGAGGAGTGCTATTTATGGGGCCAAAGAATAAACAAATACGACAATAGTGCGTGTTTATACTGGTTCTAAATAAAAAACTCGTGCAGAATCAATTGGATAAAAAATTAACTAACAACAATAACGAGACCCTCGTTATTGTTGAAATATCAAAATAATGCGCATGCGCGTATTTCCAGCCAGATCTGAAAAGGAATTCAGAAAATGCCTTCCTTATTAAAGACTTAGCCGTGAAATTCGGTATTGTTAGACAATGCGTAAACGCGCATGCGCACGATTAAAATGTTACACATATGAAACCTGAAGAATACGCAGCACTATTCAAGTTAGAAATGCTAAATGTAAAAGACTTCATTAGTATTTCCTTGGAATTGATAGAGGTAGGATTGTACTCGGACGCATTGCTCGAGCTTGCTTGGGAAGACTGTCCAAGATTTGATGATGCTGCGCCTATCTTTGAGAAAGGGCTTAAAGATATTGGCTTATTGCAAATATCAAAGGAAAGGTCCCTAGTTTTATTGGGTAATATCTACTGCAAACAAATATTATCCGGAGAGATAACTCCGTATGAAGGCTCTCGAAATATTTGGAATGAAATATGTAGTCAAAAGGAAGCTCCTAGCTACTTTTTTGAATTTGTATCTTTATCCGACGCACTTCAAAATTTTTGTGAGCCCAAAGAAGCTGAGATTCTAAAAAAATGTATAATTGATGAAGCTAAAAAAGTTGTAGCTAGAGTAAATGTGTAACAAAGCCAGCCAATTCGCCAGCAAGCTGGCTGGACTCGTAAACTCGCCTTTGCTGGCAGGCGTTAGAAGGCAAAATGGAAATTTCGAATAACTTTAATCAATTAAGCTTTCATGATGCATCAATCGAGTCGGTGCATAGAGTTGATGGTTGCATTGAAATAATATTCGATTTTGTGGTTGTAGCTCCAGAGCACCCT
>JAWUVO010000045.1:0-12259 GCA_034112325.1 Bermanella sp.
AAACAACTGTTTACATTTTAATCAATCACCTATAGGATTAAACAGTTAATTATTCCCATCTAGTTTATTTAACTTATTATCCAAGTGATAATTTGTGCTTACCTTTCTCCATTACTGTTAGACAGCACTACAGAATCAGAGCTAACTTATTGTCAATTTTTTCGATGCATTCGAAAATTCATGTTGTTATTTTTTTAAAATTTTGAACAAACAATAATCCAGCTCTTACTTAGTCATGCGCTTTAGCGCACCTTAAAAAGAGTTTTTATTATGCCTTATACACACAAGGGTAAACTATATTCAATAATATCGCCGGTGATATCTATTTCAGTCAACAAATTAAAAGTTGTTGTGAAAGATCAATCGGGATCACAGTTATTTGAATTTACTGATAGAAAAGAGTCTAAGGATTTTTTAAGTTTGCTTTGCCAAGCTTAATTTAGTTTCTTATCAGTCAAAACCACTTATGCATTAACGTGCTTAAGTGGTTTTTTTTGCAATGTCGTAATGTTTTGAAGGTTTGGGCGTAGTCCTTTATTCACAGCTATTTAACAGGCTCTAGGGCTCTGATTTTTCAAAAATGCTAACTTAGTAATACGCCATTTAGTACGCAGTTACTATTTCGTAGAATTTTATGCGATCATATTAATAATGCTCTCGATTAGAATTTATAGTAATGAAAATCTGCCAATGACCAATACACCCACCACTGCCGCGATTAAAAACGTAAAACGACTAGCCGCTTTGCGTTTAATTACCTGTATTGGCTTTGCAGTGGCGCTAGTCTTATTAGGCCTGCATAAGTCAGGAACTTCTCAGAGTTTGGCGGCGTGGGGTATTATTTTTACCATGAGTGTTTTGAGCCTGCTTAATCTGTACAGGGCTCATCACCAGAGTATTGCTAAGTACGAAATTTTCTCTTATCTATTAACTGACTCTCTGCTCATAATCTGTTTAATGTATTTTACTGGTGGCGCGAACAACCCCTTTATTAGTTATTTATTGGTGCCTATTGTCATTAGTGCAGCCACTCTAACTTGGTTTTCAACTTGGGTACTAACGGCTATTGCTATGACAGCCTATGGACTACTGTTATTTTTTTATATACCTCTATTACCTTTAGATAGGCAGTTAGCAGAGCTAGGATTGAGTTTTCACATTGTAGGTATGTGGTTTACGTTTACTTTAAGTGCGCTATTTATTGCCTACTTTGTGGTAGAAATGGCACTGGACTTAAAGTATCAAGAGCAGCAAACGGCTTACTTTCGTGAGCAAAGCATTCAAAATGAACACCTTATGTTATTGGCCAGTCAGGCCGCCAGTACCGCCCACGAAATTGGCACGCCGTTAACAACGCTTAAGGTATTGAGTCATGAGCTATTAATTAGTGATGAACTCAGCGGAGAAAAACATGCTGAAGCTAGGCAAGACCTAAATATCATGGCCGAGCAAATAAACCTGTGCCAAATGAAACTTAAGAAGCTCACTCAGCAAACTCATATTGAGCAAAGCGAGACTCAACCTTTAACCGATTTTATTGATATGGCATTACAGCAATGGTTATTAATGCGTCCTTTGGCAAGTTTTGTAGTAAAAGGAAACTTAAAATCGTTTAAATCTAGTAATCTGTTAACTAACGTTCCAACTGTTCAATACCCCTTAGTGCTTCAGCAGGCCATTATTAATTTATTAGACAATGCAGCCGATTCAAATAACAGTCTCAATGATAATAAAAGCCAAATGCCAATTAATATAGAGCTGACTTACAACAATCAAAGCTGGACTATGTCCATTCAAGATAATGGCAACGGAATTGATAAATCATTCAATTTACCCAATAGCCCGATGATTTCACCAAATGGCTTAGGTATTGGTTTGCTGCTTAGCCACAATAGTATTTCTAGATTAGGAGGCAGTGTGTCATTAACCAATAATAATTTAGGCTGCTTAACCGCTATTACAATGCCTGTAACACTTAGCTAATGAGTACAGAAGTTATGACCCTAAAAGTAACTAACGAACTTCCAGTAATGCTGCTTGTGGATGACGATGAAACGTTGTTGAGAGTTTTGTCTAGAGCAATATCACGGCGCGATTTTAAAGTAT
The DNA here is from genome assembly GCA_034112325.1 of Bermanella sp. Lineage (GTDB taxonomy): Bacteria > Pseudomonadota > Gammaproteobacteria > Pseudomonadales > Oceanobacteraceae > Bermanella. Next base: position 2,107 of record JAWUVO010000045.1, read on the forward strand.
TTACCGCTATTAATGGTCAGCAAGCACTTGAGCTATGTGAGCAACAAGAACCTGAATATATTTCATTGGATTTAAAACTGGCTGAGGAAACAGGTATTCAGCTGATCCCAAAACTTAAAGCCCTTAATCCCAATTGTAAAATTGTTATGTTAACCGCCTATGCCAGTATTGCTACCGCGGTAGACGCTATTAAACTAGGGGCTCATCAATATTTATGTAAGCCGGTAGATGCCGACCAATTATTGGCTGGCTTTAATGACACCGACGCATTATCAAACAGTACTGAAATTCAATCTCAACCTACTAGCGTTAAACGCTTAGAGTGGGAGTGTATTCAGCAGGCGTTGCACATTAACGATGGCAATGTTTCGGCCACTGCTCGCGAGCTAGGAATGCATCGCCGTACCTTACAAAGAAAATTACAAAAACACCCTGTTAGACAATAGATGAGCGTTTAATCGATTAACTGTCCTGTTAACCTATACTTCCTTAAGACCCATACGATTCAACCTGCATGCGCTTATTAATATTCACCAGCAAGCAATATACAAGGTCTATGATTGATTAGCGGCGGGGATCAACTGGCTATTTTTTGTCATTTTCGGTACTCTACGCGCCTTTAAAACTTCATCAAACATCAAAGAGACATGAATGTTTAATCTTATAGCGAAAACCACTCAAAATCCAAAAGACGACATTCTGTCAGGCTTAACGGTTGCGTTAGCTTTAGTGCCCGAAGCTGTGGCGTTTGCCTTTGTTGCCGGCGTTAACCCATTAGTGGGTTTATACGCTGCATTTATGGTAGGTATTATCACCTCAATTTTTGGTGGTCGCCCCGGTATGATCAGTGGTGCCACTGGTGCAATGGCTGTTGTAATGGTGGCTTTAGTCGCTGAACACGGTGTCGAGTATTTATTCGCTGCAGTGGTGTTATGCGGAGTCATTCAAATGGGTGCCGGTATACTTAAGCTGGGCAAATTTATTCGCCTTGTTCCACAGCCAGTTATGCTGGGCTTTGTTAACGGGTTAGCGATTGTAATTTTCTTAAGCCAGTTAGAGCAGTTTAAGTTTGTAGATGACGCGGGCACTAAGCAATGGATTGAAAACAATGCTTTTTTAGTTATGTTTGGCCTAATTGCATTAACCATGGCGATTATTCACTTTTTACCTAAATTAACCAAGATGGTACCTTCGGCATTAGTGGCGATTGTTACAGTAACTTTAGTCGTTGTGTTTTTAGGTTTAGAGACCCGCACCGTTGGCGACATTGCTAGCATCGCTGGTGGCCTTCCAAGCTTTAGCATTCCTGAAGTACCGTTTAATTTAGAAACTCTTTGGATCATATTGCCTTACAGCTTAATTTTAGCGGGTGTTGGTTTAATTGAATCGCTATTAACTTTGACTTTAATTGACGAACTAACTCAAACACGTGGTAAGGGTAACCGTGAATGTATCGCTCAAGGCGCATCTAACACTGTAAACGGCTTTTTTGGTGGCATGGGTGGTTGTGCCATGATCGGCCAGTCTATGATTAATATTAACTCGGGTGGTCGTGGTCGTTTGTCAGGCATTACCGCTGCTGTTGCATTACTTTTATTTATACTATTTGGCTCGGGGATTATTGAGCAAATTCCATTAGCAGCGCTTGTGGGGGTAATGATGATGGTTGTTATCGGCACATTTGAATGGTCTAGCTTTCGTATTCTTAAAAAGATACCAAAAAAAGATGCCTTTGTACTAATTTTAGTTTCGGGCATTACGGTAGCTACCGACTTAGCCATGGCGGTTATAATTGGTGTGATTGTTTCTGCATTAATATTTGCATGGGAACATGCTCAGCATATTCGCGCTGATGTTAAAGATGAAAATGGTACCAAAATTTACGAGCTACACGGCCCATTATTTTTTGGTTCGGTAAGCTACTTTTTAGAATTATTTGATCCTCAAAGCGACCCTGATAATGTGATCATTGAATTTAAACATTCACGGGTTGTTGATCATTCGGGCTTAGAAGTGATCGATACACTGGCCGAACGCTACAGTAAAATAGGTAAAAATCTAAGCTTGCGTCATCTAAGTCCTGAATGTCGTAAACTATTAAAAACAGCCGGTAATATGGTTGAAGTCGATGTAATTGAAGACCCACATTACCATGTTGCCACTGATTAATTAGCTAAGCATGTAGCTATTTTTTTACATAAGCATGGAAACAAAAAGCCCCTTAGATATTATATCTAAGGGGCTTTTTTATTGATTAAACTTGTGAATAATTGATACACGCATTGGCAGTAACTCGCATTCGCGAGTAAGACGAGGGGTTATCGAGTAAGACAAATAATTCTGGAGTCCCTGCGCAGTAAGACTATTAGCTTCTAATCTTTAAAAAGAGGTGCGGCCATTAGTATAGCGTCTTCTTTCCCACCAACTGTTGGGTAGTAGTTTTTACGTCGGCCAATTTCGTTGAAGCCTATTTTGTCATATAAATGAATAGCGGCTGCGTTGCTCACCCGTACTTCTAAAAACATTTCATGATTATCTATGTTAGCTGCGTATTCTAATAAATGCGTTAACAACTTATTAGCTAAACCCTTACCTTGTAGAGCTGGGGCAATACATAGATTTAACAGTTCAGCTTCACCAACTACAAATGAAATAATTCCGTAGCCAGCTATTTTATTATCTAACTCTAGAACTACGCAGTATTTTGTTGATTGTACAGCTTGCTCAAATAACGATTTTGACCAAGGAAAAGGATAGGCTAGTTTTTCAATTTCAAAAATCGAGTCTATGTCTTGGACTGTCATATTACGAATAGAGTGCATTAATCTTCGACTTGATGAGGAATAAGTTGCTGCCAAAGAGATTTTTTCGCTTCAGGGCTATTTAAAACATCGCTTAAAGTAACGTTTAATTTGACAGGATTTAAATGCTCAAACCAATCGTCACAGTCTGCGAATACAACTACTTTTTTGACAGTGCTTACTTCTTGTAAACGATGAATGTGATCTTTAAGGTGCTTACTTGCAACCTCAGGCCCTTGATCAATATTTGGTGAGTCCAGCATTGGCCAAGAGAATATACCCACATGCTTTGGTTTGCGTTTTTTCCCTTGAATAAACTGTGCAATATTATGTACAAGTTTATGATGCTCTGGCTCTAAATTAACATTTCCACTTACCATCCAAATACCCGTGCTGTAACACCAAAATTGAATGTTAAATATTGGCGCGGGTTGCATGGTACCTATATTAGATAGTACTGGTTCAGTCGCTGGAAAAGCAGGAGCGGCTGATAATGGTGAGCCCGTTTTAGTAGGTGCTAAAGCGACCGCTGCTTGAGTAGTTGATTGAGCTATTGGCTGAGCTGTCGGTTGCACTTGCTGTATTGGTGCAGCTGTCATTTGATGAGCAGGCATTTGAACAGGCGCTTGAGCTGGTTGCACAGGCACCGTTTGATTAGGTACCGCTTGATTAGACATGGTTTGCACAGGCGCTGCATACTGCATAGCTTGTTCAGTTGCCACAATACTATTCTGCTGATCAGCATTTAGCAGAGATTCGCGGGTGACCCATACATCTATACCTAGGTGATCAAGGTATGCTAACTGGGCGCCAGTATATTCCATATATTTAAAAGCCTATACGCCAGCAGTTTGTGGATGCGCTTTATTAACACCCGTTTCAAGTAAATTTAATGCGTTTATGTAGGCTTTTGCCGAGGCTACCACTATATCGATATCTGACCCCAGTCCGTTGACTATTCGCCCTGCTTTTTCTAAACGCACGGTTACTTCACCTTGGCTATCGGTGCCGCTGGTAATAGAATTAACAGAATATAATTGAACATTGGCATTTGATTGTGCCAATGCCTCAATAGCTTTAAATGCGGCATCGACAGGGCCACTGCCTTCAGATTCTTTGATGACTTCTTTGCCATGTACCGCAATGGTTAACTTAGCTTTTGGTATCTCGCCGGTTTGACTATGGGCTTCTAAAGAAACTAGCTCATACTTATCATCAATAGTGCGTGCTTCACTGACTAGCGCTTGTAAGTCTTCATCAAAGATCTCATGTTTTTTATCCGCTAATTCTTTAAACCGAGCAAACGCTGTATTGAGTTCTTGATCGGTATTAAAGGTTACCCCTAACTCATCTAAGCGAGCACGGAATGCTGCACGACCAGAGTGTTTGCCCATGACCATTTTATTAGCGCCCCAACCTACGTCTTCGGCTCTCATAATTTCGTAAGTTTCACGGTGCTTTAATACGCCATCTTGATGGATGCCAGCTTCGTGAGCAAATGCATTTGCGCCCACAATAGCTTTGTTAGGCTGCACTGGAAAACCTGTGATTGAGGACACCATTCGAGATGTTGGTACAATTAGGCGAGTATCAATATTAGTTGTAACGTTGAAAAAATCGCTACGTGTGCGAATGCCCATTACTACTTCTTCTAACGATGCATTACCTGCACGCTCACCCAAACCATTAATAGTACATTCCACTTGGCGTGCGCCATTAGTCACGGCTGCTAAAGAGTTGGCTACCGCTAAACCTAAATCGTTATGGCAATGCACTGAGAAAATAGCTTTATGAGAATTAGGAACTCGTTCGATTAGTGTTTTAATGTTATTCCCAAACTCTTCTGGAATGGCATAGCCAACCGTGTCTGGGATATTAATTGTACTGGCACCTGCATCAATAGCCGCTTCAATTACTCGACATAAAAAATCTATATCTGAGCGACCAGCATCTTCACATGAAAACTCTACATCGGCCACTAGGTTACGAGCGCGCTTAACAGCGTAAACTGCACGTTCTACCACTTGATCAGGGGACATACGCAGCTTGTGCTCCATATGAATTGGGCTGGTAGCAATAAATGTATGAATACGAGAACGCTCGGCATGTTTCAATGCTTCAGCTGCGCGGTCAATATCGCCGTCAACTGCGCGAGCTAGCGAACAAATTGTGCTTTCACGAACCGCTTGAGCAACAGCCACAATTGACTCAAAATCACCAGGGCTAGCCGCAGCAAAGCCGGCTTCAATAATGTCTACGCGCATTTTCTCAAGCGCTTTACCAATACGAACCTTTTCATCTTTGTTCATAGATGCGCCAGGGCTTTGCTCGCCGTCTCGCATGGTTGTATCAAAAATAATTAATTGGCTCATAAAATCGGCTCCTAGCTTACATATTTCGCTCAAAATGGCTTTATTTGGCCTAAAATTGAGCAATCCAGCGGGTAATATTTGAATAAATAATAATGGGAGAACTATAGCGTTTAAACAGAGAAATTTCTATGTTTGCCTAACTAGAACGAGTTGGATGCAGCGTGCCCCATGAACGCAGTGAGTGCTTTGGGTATTGCTTGCAAGCGAACAAAGCGATTGTGCAGCCCAAGAAAGCAGCGTAAAGAATTTAACGGATAGGAGTAACCGACAAAGTAGAAGACATGTTTAGATTTTGCAGTTTCATACCATGCAGCAACGTATTAGTACTGACTGCGGCTGTCGGATGAATTAGTTGAATAGATTCTATGTTCAGCTCTTTAATTTGTACATTGTTTGAAATAATTAGGCCTGCAGCGCGGTTCGATTTTTCTATATCGGTAGGTGCCGTTACGTATTTATATCCTGCCGTTTCTGCACTATCTACAATAAGTTCGTCGCCTTCATTACCAATAACACCGTTTAAATCGGTTCCCGTGAACTTTTTCAACACACGAGTTTTGGCAACATCAATAGATGTAACTGTTTGAATACCGTAAGTGTTTGCAGTGTCGCCGTAGCCATCGCTGGTGTAAATATTATCGGCTTTGATAGAGACACCCGTGCCGGCACCGGCTGTTCGATTAGCTTCCCAAGCAAAACTGTTTTCTTTAGTGCCGTTGCGCGGCTGTAATATGGAGGTTGTTGCTATGGTTAAACCTTGAGATTCAGGGTCTATCCAATTACCTGTACAAGTGGCTAAGTCTGTTCCTGTGCCACCAATGCATTTTGCTATACCAGCCCCGCCACCACTAATGGTAGCAGTTGAGCCTGTTTGATATCTATTAATCACTAAACCACCAAAGCTAGCACCCGCAATACTGTCGCCAAAGCGAACATCGTTTACAGTGAACTCACTCCACATTTCGCCAATTACTAATTGAATACCACCACTGTCTACATCAAACGTAACATCTCTAAAGTGGAAATCGTAAACAGCGTCATCTAAATAGATGCCATTGCCAGTGGTACTGTCTCTAGTCAATGCAAAGTTAGCGTTATTAAGTAATACATCTCCGTCAAATGTAACACCGCTGCCATTCGCACCACCGCTTCTAATTTCGATAGCTGCATTCATGTTAAAACTAGCTTGAGGTGACAGCCCTAATAATTCATAACCTGATTGCTGTTGTGCTGCCGCATCTTCGCCAATGACAAAACCGTCGAAGCCATAGTTAACGTTATAGTCTTTTATACCAATGGCCAAAAAGCTTTCAGCACCATTAGTAGAATCGATAGATTGTGTACCACCCGACCTAAGATCTAAGGTCACATAACCTGAGCCGTAGCTATAAACGTTATTCATACTGATTGAGTGATTGTTGTCGGTATAAATAAAACTACCCGTCATATTCCATTCGTTAAACACACTCACACCATCAGATAAGTCATTTACTTTAGCGTAAAAGCTGGTCATGAATGTTTCACTAAGCGCCTGACCCGCGAAAGCAATGCCAGGTGCAATCAATGTTTTATTTTGGTACCCAGCTGAGTTACCAATACCGTCTGTAAAATCAAAAATGGCTTCAAATTCACCTACACTAGTGCCAGCAATCTCTACGTTACCAATTTTATAATTACCAATAACCTGATCAACCTGCAGCGCAATATGATCGCCAATATTGGCTTCAGCTGTACCAATGTCAAAGGTAAGACCTTTGATATCTACTAAGCCAGAGATTAACCCAAAATTAATAGAAGCATCATCTGTGTAAGTAGACTGGCTGGAGGTACCATCGTATTCAAAATGCATATTCATACTAATGCCTTCACCTTCGCGACCGCCTCCATATATCTGAATATAGCTATCTTTAAGAGCTAAATTACGGCTAAAACTTCCCAAAGAATCAGTCATACAACCCGCGGCATTAAAACAAGCCGCGTTAACGGTGATAGCGGAGGTGTAGGTTGGCATTTCGATAACCAGTGCACTGATACCTCCACCAATGTCTTTTTCTTCAAATACGGCATCGGTTAATACGTTATCGATGGTAATTCCTTCAGCTCTAAATGTATTACCGTTTGTATTCCACTGGTAACTTACGTTGGTAAAATTAGTCGTACTGTTAATTAAAAACCCAGACAGACCTGTCGTATTACCAGCAATATTTAAAGTATTAATACCTTCAAAGTCGAAAATAAATTCACCCATGCTCCGACTACCGATATGATTACCTACTGAAATCCCGCCAATTTGAACTCGAGTTGCATCGAATCGGTTCTCTAAAAATAAACCATCAACACCATCTACATCTACACGGTGTTGAGAATAAGCGGTGGTATTAATGTCACTTGGATTACCAATTTTAATTTTTTGTATTTGAAGATCCCCACCGCTGGTGCCGTCTTCGTCGGAATAAGTAATAGACTCGATACTAATTAGCTTGTCTATATTTACACCAATACCACTTTGGCCACTAACGCCTTCTAACGTGGACTCGTTTAACCCAATCATTTCAGCCGCTACATTTGATACTAATGTGGCGAGTAATAATGGCGTTAATCCAATAATTTTATTCATTATGGATTACCTGTTGGGAAAACAAGCAGGTTGCCCTGCATTTGTACCGAACCATTAAAATCTATACCGTAACGAACCTGTTGCTGATTACCTGCATCGGTTGGCCTAGCCTGAGAACTGGTGACATAATTATAAGAAAAGTTATCAAATTTAATTTCGTTTGGTAGGCCAATCTCTAAAACTGTTTTTCCGTCGGCAAGTGTTTGATCGCCGCCAAAGTTATCGGTAGCCGCGTTTATATCTCTGGAGCGCAGGGTTAAACCTTCAAATGAAATACTACCGGTTAATTCATCCAGCACTAACCAACCGTCCGTTTCATTTGGTTTAATGGCCAGTCGAGTACCACAGCGCTCGGCTGTGGCTCCAGCTTTTTCAGTACAAGTACCCCAGACTGTCGTAGTACCGTCAACTGGACTTACATTGCCTGGGTCACTAGAAGTGAGTGGGCCACCGTTTTCATTGAAAGATAACTCACCAGATAAGCTAACCCCATTTTGACCGGTTACCTGAGCCAAACCTTCCTCTGAAATAGGCTCTAAAGCAAAAGTTACTTGGCAAATTAACAAGGTAAGGAATGTAATTGATGTACGTATATATTTAAAGTTCATGACTAATGACCTCTAAATATTGAATTTGTAAACCTTGGAGAGAAGAAGCACCAAAACTTGTTGCACCAACCGTCATATCAGAAACACTGATATTTGTTTTACGACCATTTTCGTAATAATTGTCATACCAATTCCAAGTTGTTGCATCTGACGAGCCTATTAAACCATCTGCGTCAATCGTGCCATCGCCAGGTTTCGGTAATGCTTTGATTGTAATATTTAACAAACCAGCATCTGTTACATCAATGGTCATAGGCTGATAGTTAGCTGCATCGCCCAGTGCTAGCTCCATTTTAAAATTATTAAACCCAACACTCTCGCCACATGCTGAACCGTCTAATTCGCAACTATTAAAGACTAATTCACTGGCATAAAAATTCATTTGAGATTCCAGCATAATAGTACTATCAGATATCGTATCTCCATTTAAATCGGTATTACCGCCCCAAAAGCGTACGTAGCTTCCATCCATGTTGGCTGCAACAGCATGGAAGTTTAAATTCATATTTTTGCTAGGGTCAGTAAACTCGCGATTGATTCGATAACCTGTGTCAAAGCGTTCTCCATGAAAGTTTACGTCAGCTGGACGACTAGCACACAAGCCACTCCCTTGAGCGGCACTGGGGTTGGTACAATCATAACCGTCTGGGTGAACACCAGAGCCAACAGCATCTTCCACATACTTTTTCGACATAGCAATTTGCAGTACGCCACTTTCAGACCAGCTTCCAGTACCACCACTTAATAAATCGCCATCAACAAGGTCAACTGTAATAGGATTATTTAGACGGCCAATATTAACCACTTTATCGGTTAGGTCGGCCCCCAAGTTTGTGCCTGTACCAGCAAAGTAAAACTGAGCAATAGACACATCTACAGCATTACCTAAAGAGTCTTTAATACCTGTAATTTTGAAGTCGTTACCTGACTCGCCATTGGGTCCAGAGTCGACTCGATTAGTTAATACATCAGACAGCATTTCAATTTGGTAGCTTTCGTAGACAAGACCCACTCCCTCACCGGTTAACTCTGACATTTCAGATTCGGTAAGGTCCATAAGTTCAGCCTGAGAAGAAACACTCAGCATCAATATTAATGGAATTATGGCGATATGGTTTAGCAAGTTTAGGCCCTTTTATTATTTTTTTAGCCAATGGATAGAATACTGATATAAATCCCATAAAGGTAGATCTAGTAAGCTCAATTGTTGTGTTTTACAGGTAATGCCGTTCCAAAAAGGATCATATGAACATGGTTAAGAAACAAACGTACCACGTGTTAGTTGGCATATCGCACGCAAGCGTCCTACCACTAGCCTTTCCATAAAGGCTAGCCTGTTGATTTTTTGAATAGGTTCTAGCTTAGGCTTTCGGGCACAGTGTGCCCTCATACATTTGTTTTGTAATCTGCGATCGTGCACGAGGTGAACTCCTACATTTTTCTGCCGTCCTTGAATACAAGCTGCTGTGACAACTTATTCGCTTGCAAGCAAGCTCCAACTATTTTTATTTAAAGCGATATGGTTGGAGCCTGCTTGCAGGCGAATTGTTTAATTTAGATCGGGCACAGTGTGCCCTCGTACGTTTATTACAGGCAAGAAAAAACCCCAACCGAACTAACGATTGGGGTTTTAGGTGTTAAAGCTTGACGATGACCTACTTTCACATGGGGAGACCCCACACTATCATCGGCGATGCTGCGTTTCACTTCTGAGTTCGGTATGGGGTCAGGTGGGTCCACAGCTCTATTGTCGTC